>JAVRBV020000178.1:0-14260 GCA_034531095.2 Nostoc sp. CreGUA01
TTTTTAATTTTTTTTTTCGGTTTCTGACGTTTTTCCCCATTTTTGTGCACCAAAAATTAATAACTTTTTGACACCATCAGGACTTTGAAACCAGGAGATTTTGTTTGTATTAACTTGCATTTGGGGGGGGGGGGGGGGGGGAGGGGGGAGGGGAGGGGGATGAGGGGGATGAGGGGGAAGAGGGGGATGAGGGAGACGCAAAGAAAGAATTCCCTGTGTCCCCGCGTCCCCATGTCCCCGCGTCCTCTTCCTGCTGTGCTAACCAAGTCATTAACCAGCCGCAAATGCCAATGGCTAAGCCTAGTTGGGTGACATTTACGCCAGCAACAAAAATCGCCCGCACTAGGAGGACGATTAAAGCATAAATAATTACTGTAGCAGGTAAACTGATACTTAAATTATGGCGATCGCTTGCATTTTCCCCATGTGGGTAGCGATGATCAACGACGGTAATGATAGTTGTGGTTATCATTGCCAAATAAACGGCAATTAAGGGAAATCCTGTTAATTGCCAACCCCAATGCAGATAACTTAGTCCGAGAATATTTATTACAGGTAATTTAGCGGTATGTAAATTGGGAAAAATAGTGCGATTTTTGGAGATTAAAACAGTAATAGCAGTTAGGGTAGGGCAGGCGATCGCAACTACAATCCAATTCAAAGGATTTTGCCATAACCTAAAGCTATCCATAGCCCAAAAGTTCACTGGCACTAACAAAAGAGTGACAATCAGTAATGTTTGAGCTGTCAATCTCAAATTGTTTTGCCTAGTCGCCCAAAAGCTTAACCCCCAAAAACTCAAAGTATAGGCAAATAAAACTCCATACTGTCCAGAAGCCGGAAATTTCTCCCATTGACTAGCAGCCAGTACCCCAGAGGAAACTACTACCAAAAATACTCCGAGAAAAAGCAGCCAACGAACACTCAATTCTTCCCCTAGTGACTGCAACATTGTGCTGATAAAGTTGGGTTGAGCTGGTGTTTCTGGCAGTTGTCTAGGGCTACTAGTTTGTAAACCAGCTACAGACAACTGTTGCACAGGATCTGAAGTTGCAAATGTTACCTTGGTTTCAGCTTCAGCTTGGGGTTGCAATACCACCATACAAGTGAGAAATTCTCGGCATAGCTGCCTGACTTGGGAATCGGATATCAAACCCAAGCGCAGCCATATCTCAAGTCCTTCTAATAAGTGAGGATGGGAAGATGGAAGTCTGATTTCAATTTTTAGCGGGGGTTCAGGGGGCGATGACATAAGCCGCAACAATAGAGGTATATACTTAAATCATGGATTAATTAAAGTATATTTTGGCTCTAATTTTACAATTTATGAGCTAATTGATATTAATTTTTAACAAGAAAGAATTCAGGAGTCAGGAGTCAGAATTCAGTTGTTTAAGTCCCGCACCAAATTAAAAATTTGGTGGTCTACAATTAGGGGCGGGTCTAAATCCCCCACTAAATTGATTCAGAATTCTGAATTCTTATTTAACAATTTTCCAAAGGAATTTGTCTATCTGCTGTAACTTGAAGTTATAAGTTTTCTCAATTCCAGCTTTCAAAAAATCAGAAGGCTGTAACAAAAATATGTCACTAAAATCACTGGGAATTTCTGGTAATTGATTTGAAGACACAACTTGAAATTTTACTTTGGGAACAACTAAATGACCGAGTATTTGTATTTCTGGAACTATGTTGCGATCGCTAATTAAAAGTGCTTTATCATATTGAGAAACTATGTTTGCTATTTTCAGATATTGTTCATGTTTTTCGGGGAATTTATTCCACCATATTTCAGATTGAGAACTGATTACACAAGATGCGATCCCGCTAACGATGATAAACAAACCTATAACTGACCAAAGTTGTTTTTGGAAAATTTTAGTAGAGCTAAACCTAATTTTAGTGGCAAATAGATAAGCCACAGTTAACTGTATACCTAAAATGCAGGGAAGTGTATATCGAGTAGTACCATATCGCTTTTGAAATATAAAATCTAAGACGATCAGGGGAAGTCCTACAGATCCAATTAATGTTAAAATAAATATCCAGACTTTTTTAGAGCTTCTTCGATAAAGAACATAAGTTGCATAACCGATTAGAATTAAAATAATTGCAATAAAAGGAATTAAGGCAAATTTAAGTTTGTTGGAGTCACTAGGACTAACCCCGATATCAAGAAACCCACGGCTAATAATTCCAATCCACCTCATCGCTGAATCAAATAAGGTTTGCTTCCTATTCGCCCAATATACTGCCTCTGAGTGAGGATGAGTAATAATAATCCAAATCCAAGGGACAAAAGTTATAAACCCCACAAACGATGCAACAAGGAAAGAAATCGACGTTTTATTCAATCGGAAGCGTTCAATTATAGCTACGTAAATTACCTGTGCAATAGCAATAAAACAAAAAAATATATGACTATAAAAACCTAGTGTTAATGTTGCTGTATAAATGCACCAAGTAACTTTTGTTTTCAGGCGTATTGCTCGCAGCATTGCTGCACTCGATATTAAAATAGCTACTATCCATAAACTATAGGCTCGTGCTTCTTGTGCATATATGACATGAGTAGGTGAAACGGCTACCAAGGCCATCGCTATCCACCCTATTAATGAAGACCTAAATAATTCTTGACATAGCCAATAAATACAAGGAAACGTTAACAAACTAATAAATGCCGAAAAACTTCTCGTTACTCCTACAGAATTACCAAAACACTTCACCCAAAATCTGGTCATCAAGACATATAGCGGCAAAATCTGTGAGTCTTCTGAGACCATGCCTTTCATCACATCAATCGTGGTTTTTTCCAGATTAGGATACTGATATTTATCCAATTCTTCTGTGCTTATTAAATGACCATTGCGTAAATTGGCTTCAATTTCTGATTGCATATATCCGGATATCCGTAATGATGAAAAAACTTCATCACTCCAATAAATTTTTTTGTCAATATTGACAAAGCGAAAAAATACACCTATTCCCAATAGGATAATAATTAAAAAGCGTAGCCAATATTGAAAAATCAGCCAGTTTGGTGACAATTGCTTTTTCATACGCTTTTGAACCCTGTTAAAGCATCAGTCAAAAGTAATGACATTTTATTGATATAGTATTTTATTACTATTTGATGTTACATAAACGTCAACTTCATTTTCAAGCAAAATCATACATTCCAAAGCTACAAATACCTAACTGAATTCTGACGACTGACGCCAATATTGCTGTTTTGATAAATTTGCTACTTTGAGAATATATTTACACACTAAATAAAATGACATCACTGTTTTGTATTATCTTATAATACAGAAAACCTAAAATGTAAAATACTCTTATTAAAGATAAAAAGATTTGATAAAGTTTTTTTAAAAAAAATATAAACATACTTCGGATAGCCTTAAAACTCCAGGTAAGTTGAGGTTCGTTGAAACCTTAACAAATGGTATTGTTCAAGGGTTTTGGCTCAAATTGAAATTAATAGTAATTAGCTGTTGCACATCTGATGTATATGAGTATCCTATCTGATAGTCATCTGATACTATTTATTTACATAGCAACCTATTGCATCCACATCAAATTACCAAGTGTTTGCATTAGTTCTGTTGTTTTTGTCCCCTTAGCTAACCATATCTGCCAAAAGCCTTCTGCCCTAGAGGGCTTTTATTTGCTTTTAAGAAACATGGGGAGTCGGGAATTTCATTGGTAGGTTGGGTTGAGGAACGAAACCCAACGCGAATCAGGGTGTTGGGTTTCCTTACGTCAACCCAACCTACAATTTTGTTGCAACTATAAATGTAATCAATAAAATTGATTTTCTATTGCTAAATAATTTGTAGCGTCTTTCTCAGGTAATAAATTTTTTCAGTCTTTTTGCTTTTACTTTTGACTTATTGGATTTTGGATTTTAGATTGGGCATTAAAAAGTTACGCATTCAAAAGTTCTTTAATCCAAGAATTTTGAATTTTGAATTGATTTGTCTCCCTCATCTCCCTCATCCCTATTCCCAATTTCCTACAGGACTTACGCAAAAATAACCAAAAAGCCTAATTTATCGAACCGCCAAGACGAGCCAGTGCGTTGGGCGGCTCTGCCGACTTGAAGCAACTGGCGTGCCAAGAACGCCAAGAGTTCATAGAGTTTGCGTAAGTCCTATCCTAATCTCTTTTTGGGAGTGCAAAAAATTGCCAAATTACCCATACTGCAAATATTGGCGCACCAATAGTAGCTGCAATTAGTAACGGCTGTAGTCCATTGAGTAAGGTGACTATGGGAAACAAATACAGCACATCTTCAATATCAAAGCCGGCAAAATTCGGTTGACGGATGGCGTCTTTACCTAAACGCTGTTCTATTTGGTTTCGCAAATGAAAGATGCAGGCAACAGATATGCCGGATACTATCCCCATAAACAAGGCCCACCAACCAAGTTCACTTCCCCTAAGACCATACCCAATGCCCATAAATAAAAGAATGTGGATAATGGCATCACTAAAAAGGTCGTATTGATGTCCCCATTTGCTGCTTTTCCCACTTAAACGGGCTAATTCACCATCGGTGTGGTCTAGAAAGTTGGATAAAGCAAACAGCACTGTTCCAATGTTAGCCCAGATACTGTTGCCAACCGCCAATGCAACAGCCGCCGCCAGTCCTGTTAGAAGTCGGACTGTGGTGAGATGATTTGGATTTACCCAACTGTCTTTTAGAGGTCGAACTAGCCAGTGAGCAAGTTGAGCATCCCAAGTCTTTGTCATCATAAATGAACTTGAATTTGATGTGGTCTTTTAATATCTACACTGATAATTACCACATCTGTCTAAAGATATAGATTCTTATCTTACATCAATTTTCCAGGAATTAAATCATACATTAGGGTAGCAACGCTGTATGTCGTATAGGGGAATTCAGATTTTAAGAGTTACCCAAAATCGTTGTAGAGACGTAGAGACGTAGCAATGCTACGTCTCTACATTGTTTTTTACCACATGCTAATGCAGGGCAATGCATCAACGATGCAAGGCGATGCATTAACGATGCAAGGCGATACATCAACGATGCAAGGCGATGCATCAACAATGCGAGGCGATGCATCAACGATGCAAGGCGATGCATTAACAATGCGAGGCGATGCATCAACGATGCAAGGCGATGCATCAACGATGCAAGGCGATACATTAACGATGCAGGGCGATGCATTAACAATGCAAGCGGTGGTTAAGCACACACTTAGAGTATCTAAGCTAAAATACCTGCTAACTACGAACCTTAGTTAGGATTTTTTGAGAATAAAACGAAGCTGATTCTTGGTTTTTGGCACAATCTTGGGCAAACTTAATCAGATGATGCCCCACAAGCCCAACGTGAATCAAGCTTTCAATATCACCTGCTTTTAGTGCTGGCTTAGCCATTTTCCAGAATGTTTGACGATAGTTACTAAATATACCTATCTTCAGCAAAATATTGATTAAATAAGTTAAACCTTTGCGAATATTAGCCCCAGAAGTGCGAGCTGGGCTGTTAGGAACTTTGATGCGGTTTGGGTAGGTGTGTTCCATGTTGTAGGCGAACCGCTGATATAAAAATTCTGGCTCATAAGCTGTGGTGATGCAGCGCCGCCACATTTGGACAACTTGCTCGTAAGGCATTAAAAACTCTACATTTGATTCGCGGTTTTCATCAAATACAAGTCGCCCCTCTGTTTCTAACCTCCGCCATAAAGGTGTTCTTGGCAATGCATGAAGTAGGTTAATTGTCAACATGGGAATTTGGGAGGCGCGAATAAATTCGAGAATGCGATCGCCTGTTTCTGGTGTATCTGTATCTAAGCCGATAATGATGCCCGAAACTACTTCCATGCCATAGCTATTTAAAACCTGAATCGCTTTTAAAATCGGCATACTCAGATTTTGGTCTTTGGAAATCGCGTGGAGGGCTTCTGGTTCTGGTGTTTCAATGCCGCAAAAGATGGTGCAAAAATAAGCTTCGCGCATCATTTCCAATAGTTTGGGGCTTTGGGCGAGGTTGAGGGTTGCTTCGCAGGCAAATTGGATGGGATAGCCATTGCGTTTTTGCCAGTCGATGAGGTGAGGAAGCAACTTCATGGCGGCGCGGCGATCGCCAACAAAGTTATCATCAACAAAATACACTGCTCCCAAATTGCCTGATTGTCGCATTGCATCTAACTCTGCCACAACTTGCTCTGGGGTTTTCATTCGGGGGTTGCGTCCATAGAGTTCTGGAATATCACAAAACTCGCAACGATAAGGGCAACCACTAGAAAACTGCACGTTTGCCAAAAAATAATCATTGATATTTAATAAATGATAAGCTGGGGTGGGAAACTCAGTCAGAGGCAAACGTTCTTTAGTTTCAAAGCGAATTTGTGCTTGGGGACGAAGCGAGTTTTGGTCTAGATACTCGATCATGCGATCGGTTGCATCTCCCAATTCACCCAAGTGTAAAATATCAAATTCTGGATAATATTCTGGGCAACCAGATACAGAAGGCCCCCCGATAACTGTGATTTTGCCGGCTCGATGGGCAAGTTCATTAATTTGATTAATCTGCGGTTTTTGGATATGCATTCCACTGACAATTACCACATCAGCCCATTGGTAATCGGCTTTAGTTGCTGATTTGACATTTTCATCAATAAACCGGACTTCCCATTCTTGAGGCAAGTAAGCAGCCACAATTAAAATACCTTGGGGTGGCATAAAAGCCCGGACATTACCCATGAGTGGGTAGGCGTAATGAAATGTGCCAAATGAACGGCTGTACTTGGGAAAGATACAAAGGATACGTCGATGATGCAAGGGAATGTAGCGATTTTTTTCAGCATTAGCAGCGGTTTTGGAATCTGCCGCTAGAGGAATTGGGTTTTCTAAAGACTTCAAATTTACAGTCATTACAAATTTCACCCCGGAAAACTGAGCAGCTAATTTAACAATCTACTGACCTTTATAGGACGCGGAGAGTGGGAGACGCGGCGACGCGGAGAGTCGCTTGTGTTTTCGCAAGGGCGCGAATGGTTTCAAGTCCCCGACTTTAGTCATGGAGAAGAAAAAACACATTCCTGCAAAGAATCAAGAGGCTTTAGACATGGGGTGTAAGAGCGTCTCCGTGTCCCCGTGTCTCCGTGTCTTCTTCAAACAATCAGCTTTAATTCCAACTAGCTTACCGCGATATTTGAGAAGTATTTAGCTGTAAGATAGAAAACTTACTTAATGGGGCATGGGGCATTGGGCATGGGAAAGAAGCAGGGGAGCAGGGAGCAGGGAGAGAGGGGAGGAACTTCTCCCCTGCCCCCTGCTCCTCATCTCCCTCATTTTTTCGTCCCCGCGTCCCCGTGTCCCCGCGTCCCCGCGTCCCCGTGTCTCCGTGTCCCCGCGTCCCCGCAGGCATCTATTATGAATTTGATTTACT
The DNA here is from genome assembly GCA_034531095.2 of Nostoc sp. CreGUA01. Classification (GTDB taxonomy): domain Bacteria; phylum Cyanobacteriota; class Cyanobacteriia; order Cyanobacteriales; family Nostocaceae; genus Nostoc. Next base: position 7,427 of record JAVRBV020000178.1, read on the forward strand.
TTCTTTTACGTTCTGCTTGGGGTATGGTAGCGATCGCCATCGTTACTGGATTCTTGAGTGGCGGTAGTAGTGCTGGGTTGATTGCTTTGATTAGCCGTGCTGCTAGTAGCGGTAGTGTTGAGCGTTTCACAGCCATAGCTTGGGGTTTTGCGGGACTGGCCATAGTTGCGCTGATTACTAGTATTATTTCCCAAGTCATGTTGATTCGTCTTTCTCAAAATGCAGTTTTGCAGTTACGGATGCGTTTAAGTAGGCAAATTCTGGCTTCTGAGTTGAGTCTTTTGGAACGTTTGGGAAATCCGCGACTATTGGCAACTTTAACTGAGGATATTCAAGCAGTTGCTAATGCTGTTTATCAAATGCCTTTTTTGTTTATTAATTTAGCGATCGTTTTTGGTTGCATAGCATATATCACCTGGCTTTCTTGGTTGGTATTGGTGATGGTTTGTGCTATTTCCATAGTAGCGATCGCCAGTTGTCAGTGGCTATTAACCAAAGGAGGTAAATTGCTAGCCCTGGCTCGTGAAGATGAAGATCAGTTGTTTAAGCATTTTCGCACCATTACCGAAGGCGTCAAGGAACTCAAGCTGAATTATCGGCGGCGTCAAGTTTTTTTAGAACAAAAACTGCAAGCAACTGCTAGTGAATTTCGGCATCATAATGTTAACGGTTTAACGCTTTTTGCCACAACTTCTAGCTGGGGTCAACTCGTATTCTTTTTTGCCATCGGTTTTGTGCTGTTTGCTCTGCCTAATTTACTCGCTATTAATGCCGAAACTCTCTCTGGCTACATTCTAACTTTCACTTATTTGGTGTTACCAATGGATAACATCATTAGCAAACTTCCCCTATTAAGCAAAGCCAGTATTGCTTTACAAAAGATAGATTCCTTGGGTTTATCTTTAGCTAATCATTCAGAATTATCAACTGTTCCACCTGTAATTAAGTCTTCATGGCAAACTTTAAAGTTTAAAAATATCACACACACTTACTACACCAATCAAGAAGATAATAGCTTTGTTTTTGGGCCAATTAACTTAACGCTTTATCCCCAAGAATTAGTTTTCATTGTCGGCGGCAATGGTAGCGGTAAATCTACTTTAGCTAAACTAATTACTGGTCTTTACATTCCAGATAACGGCGAAATTTGGTTGGATGACGAGTTAATTAACGAACAAAATCGAGAATGGTATCGTCAGCATTTTTCTGTGATCTTTTCTGACTTTTATTTATTCGATGAACTTTTAGGATTAAAAAATTTCAACTTGGATACTCAAGCTGAAAAATATCTCCAACAGTTGCAATTAGACCATAAGGTAAAAGTGGAAAATGGACAACTTTCTACTACTGCTCTTTCTCAAGGGCAACGTAAACGCCTAGCTTTACTCACAGCATACTTGGAAGATAGACCAATTTATCTATTCGATGAATGGGCAGCCGATCAAGATCCAATATTCAAAGGAATATTTTATACTCAGTTATTACCAGAACTGCGATCGCGTGGTAAAACAGTCTTGGTAATTAGCCATGATGATCGCTATTTTGATTTAGCAGACCGAATTATTAAACTTGATTATGGACAAATAGAATATGACAAAACTTGACACCCTACCACTTGAGTAAATTTGTAGTTAAAAATGGTGCTGCTATCCTGTAATATTACACTCCTCAAGAACATTTGTATATACTTTTAGCAATCTGTATAAGGTGGAATTTAAATCTACCCTCCAAGAGATTTTTAAAATTCACGACAGCAAATATTATGGTAATGGAAAACTAGTTGCTACTGATTCGTTTTCTTAAAGGCTATCAGACTGAATAGTTTTGAAAACTTGGCAAAATCTTTCCAAAGCAACTGGATCGTCAAATAAGCTTCAACAGGTAAGGTTTTGATAATGAATAATTTAGTTCCTGAACGCAAAACATCCGAAGAAAAACGTTTTGAAAATGACTATTATTCTTACTTTCAAGCACCGGAGAATTTCACACGTTATACACCTACATCTAGTTTTTTAGATAACATTTTTCCCGAAAATTCCTTCTCGTTATTAGATGTAGGTTGCGGTAACGGTGTTTTAAGCAAATATCTACCTATTCGATGTGACTATCTAGGAGTAGATCATAGTGAATTGGCTATTGAACAATGTTTAAAGCTTTATCCCAATAGAAACTTTGTTGCTCAAGATTTATCACTTTTCTTATCTGAATTAGTTGAAAATAATCAAAAATTTGATGCCGTCGTCCTAGCAGGATTACTATTTCATAGTGTTGACAAGGAAACTGAAGAAAAAAAAGACGATGGAGAAATTATTCAATTTTGCTTGGATAAAATACTAAACTCGAAAGGATATTTAGCGATAGTGGTACCTTTTTGTTATGGAAACCATCCATCTCACAGTTTATTTGTTCGAGCAGAATGGCTGCAAAATTCAGTAAAAAAAATGCTAGAAATTGCCAAAGCAAAAATTGTTCACGAAAATATATCCTTACAAATCGGCTTAGATGAGAGAGTTCGACAGCAAAAAGCAATCCCTGATTGGTTTATTTCTGATAGCAACGCCGATTATTCAAGTATATTTGTGGGAACATATATGGCAACTTGGACATTTATTGCTTGTCCGAATACTCAGACCACGGAAGCAAAAAAGCATTATGAAGTTTAAACTTGTTCAAGAAATATTTGCAAGTTTGCCAAATCAAATCAATGTCTGAGCAAAAATCCCTCAATCCCTGGAACTACAAACCTTGGTGGTGTCAACCCTGGTCTATACTGCTCACAGGTGTAACCCTAATTGGTGGTAGCTGGTTATTATTTAAAACTCTCTGGCTAACAGTCCTTGTTTCCATTCCTGTAGCGACGTGGATGGGATTTTTTGTGTTAATTTGGCCGCAACTAATGATTCGCAGCGGAATTTTAGATTCCTATAAAAATTCTTCTTTTTAAAAAGAAGAATTCAGAATCAATTATTGTTGTCGCGCAATGCAGCTGTCTAAGGGAACTCCAACAAATAAGGGACTTCCAAAAAATAAATTGTTCCAAATTATTTGTACATTTGTAGGGGCGCACAGCTGTGCGCCCCTACGATGGGACGTTTTTTTTATTGGAAGTCCCTAAATTATCCAATATTGTGGGGTGGGCATCTTGCCCGCCCAGTTTATATGGCGGGCGAGACGCCCACCCCACAAGAGTTAATTAGATATTTTATTTTCTGGAAATCCCTAATTTTTTTACCATAAAAGTTGGTAAAAAATAACTTGCTGAAAAATTTTGCCAGCCAAACCACAGACTTTTCTCAGGGTTTAGACAAGTTTATGGTATAAAACATATTAAGCAATTACAAAGAGCTTTCGCAATTTAATAAGTTTTGATAATTTTTAGCCAATTTCGATCATTTTCAACCTGGCTTTGGGCAAAAGACCTTGTAAGCATTGACATATTCAGGGAATTTGCATACTCAAAGCCAGAGTAAAATGAACAACAGAGCAAACCGAAGGCATGAAGAAAATAATAATGCAATAGAATATCTCTGTACAAGATTCAACCGAATTTTAATTTCCGTTGCAGAGATGTTTTTATCGTGCAGGTTTGACATTCAAGAGAGAATCCTGCGATTATTGCAAAGTTTCCAGCCTAACGGGGTTTGTTGCCTGAAGTTGAAACGCTCATCTGTGAAAACCCGACCTGCTCCTGTACCTGAAAATGAAGCAGAAAGGCTCAAAGCATTAGAAGATTACAATATTCTCGATACCTTACCGGAACAAGGATTTGATGACCTGACTGCTCTTGCGGCGTACATTTGTAAGACTCCAATTGCTTTAATTAGCTTAATTGATAGCGATCGCCAATGGATTAAATCCAAGGTGGGACTAAAAGCGAGGGAAATACCCAGAGAGTGGGCTTTTTGCTCCCACACTATTGTGCAACCAGAGAAAATATTAGTAGTTACCAGCGCCATCAAAGACCATCGCTTTGCAAACAATCCCTTAGTTAAAAATAATCCGAAAATTCGTTTTTATGCTGGTGTAGCGCTAGTGACGCCCAATGGATTTCCCATCGGGACATTGTGTGTCATCGATATGATTCCGCGTCAGTTAAATGACCAGCAATTAGATGCATTATATCGTCTAAGTCGTCAGGCGATCGCCCAGATGGAACTCATCCAGGAAATTCACAACCGCAAACAAGCAGAACTTGAAGGAAGACAGTTATCACTAACCGATGAATTAACAGGTTTGCATAATCGGCGTGGTTTCTTCTTACTAGCTGAACAACAACTGAAAGTTGCTCATCGGATGAAACTGTTATGTTGGACGATATTCATTGATTTAGACGGACTCAAACAGGTCAACGACACCCTTGGTCACGATATGGGAGATGCCTTGATAATTGATGCTGGTCGATTACTCAAGCAAAGTTTTCGCAAGTCGGATATTGTTGCTCGTTTGGGTGGAGATGAGTTCATTGTTTTCATCTCCAGCTACTTTAAAGATGCAGAAAATATCCAAACACATTTGCAAACAAATATTGCCAACTTCAATCAACAGCAAAACCGTACCTATCAACTTTCCATGAGTATGGGAATACAGCGTTACTTACCAGAGAGTAATATGTCACTAGAACAACTCGTTGCCAAATCTGACGAGTTAATGTACGCTCACAAACGTCTTAAACGGCAATCTATTTTGTAAAGGGGAATGGGGCAGGGAAAGAGGATGGGGGGATAAGGGGATGGGGAGATGGGGGGAAAGAAGAATTACTTTCTCCCTCATTTGGCCACCTCCCCACCTCCCCATCTCCCCACCTTCCCATCTCCCCATCTCCCCACCTCCCTCATCTCCCTTTTTCAACTCATATCTTTGATAATCTCTGGTCTAACTTTTCCAGCTTGGTTTCCATTGTCTCAAACTTCCAATCTAAGGAATAATCAGCCAGCCTATAGCCACCACTCTTAACATGAGCCAACATCAATTCATCTCGTTGATGCCACACTGCAAACATTTTTTCTCTGCCATCATTTAGCGTCGCTGAATCGATTTGATAAACCTCGTTGACTCGCTTCAACTTCAAACCTAACAAATTTAACAATCGGCTGAGTATTTTGATTCCCAAAAGTTGTTCTTTTTCTCCAACATTAATACCAAGTACTCTTTTAATATGCTTGCTATGCTGAAAAGCAACATTTTTTAGTAATATTAAATCAGCATCATTTTCTCTAAATTCTCGTCCTTCTTCCAAGAATTGCAGCATTCCTAACGCTCTCATTGCCTCAACTTTGAGAGTATAAGTCTTTAAATCTGGGAGAAAAACTTTGCCTTCACCCCAAGATAATTGCTGATGCCATTCTTGCTCGTCTCTAATGTGAAAATACTCGCTTTCATGAGTCAGATAATAGTGAATTAATAATTGACTATAATATCCGCGATCGTCCTGTAATTTCAGGTCAGAAGTGACTTCTATGCCATATTTTTGTCTGAGAACATACTTGTTAATTTGGTTGCGTTCTTGTTCCGTCAAAGAATGTTTAACTAATAGCTGCTGATATTCTACATAATCGATATCCTTGGCCTTAGCTATAGCTGTTGCCACCGCTAATTGATTTTGTTGTTTAATTTCTTTGATTTTGCGTTTAATATCTTTAGCTTTTTGCCGGCTTTGTGCCCAATCTTTTTGGACTTTGACGATTTCTAAAATTAATCTTCTCCTGGTTGGTAAATCATCGGGGTCTGTCGCCAAAAAGGCAAGGCGTAAATCTCGAATAATATTATTGTGAACAGCATTACTCCGCAGTTGAATTAGATGCCCATCAGCAATTAAACCATCTTGCATCGATTGACGATACAGGCGAATTGATGCATTTACCCTAGCAGATAACTTTGCCCAAGTTCGTAGATGAATCGGGTCATGAACTAAAGGTAAATCCACATCTATTTTATGTAATGGACTGAGCAAAGCTAAATTTTCTTTTTGATTTTCTTGATACCAATCAGATAGCAAACGATAATTTGTACTCCCGCTACCAATTAAACCAATACCTCGTTTAGCGCACCAAACAACACGCGGCACATCATCGCGCACTCTTGCTAATGCTTGTCGCGCTTCTGAGTCCGGAATTACCCCTTGAAAAATGCCATAAACTCGGTCGAAATGTTGAACATCAATACTAATTCCTGTACCAAGACTAGGGGTAACAAAAACACCGTCATATTCAGAAATTTTTTGATTAATAGCTGCAATAAAATCAACCGCTGCGTGACCGGGTGTATTTGTAGTGTGGCTACTAACTACGAGAGTTTGAGGAAACTGTCGTCTTAATTTTTGCAAACGCTCTTTTAAATAACGTTCAATGGTTTCACAACTATAACGCCCAGCACGACTATCGGTAGTCACATAACATTTTCGTCCGGCAAGTAAATCTAATTCTAGTTGATGAATTAACGGCGTTGGATTTGGCGAATCATAAAATGTCACGTCCCAACCTTGCTGGGGTTTCCATTCGTTAATCACTACCCAAGGTGTTAATTTAATTCCTGCTAATCCCTGTAAATATTCTAGTGAAACATCTGATAAATCGGCATCTTGGGCAATTACTAACCCACCAGTTGTTAAAACTGTAGCAATTAGTTGCTGGAATAATTTCAAGATTTTTACGCGTTTGTGTTTACAGGTATTACTGTTTAATAGATGCCACAAAGATTGTTCGACTTCATCCAAAATTACTATCGCCCCACGCCAATGTTCAGGGTTCAATTTCCAAATCGAATCAACACACAAACCGAAAGATTTGGGAATGGGGCATGGGGCATGGGGCAAGCAGGAAGTGTGGGAGGTGTGGG
>JAVRBV020000179.1:0-35904 GCA_034531095.2 Nostoc sp. CreGUA01
TTTTTTCACACTGAACAACCCAACATTTTAAGCTTGCCGCGCTAGTAGGTTGGGTTGAGGAACGAAACCCAACACCTTATCTAGATTCGTGTTGGGTTTCACTGCCGTTCAACCCAACCTACAGATATCATAAGTGTTTAACCGAACCTGATATTACTGAAAGTCTTTTGGGGCTTTACTTTCCATTGAAAGCAGCGGTAAACTCACTGACCTTAGTCAGCGAGTTTTTTATTTGGAGACTAAAAAGTTTAGTTTCTGTATATTAAAAGAGAACTCAGAATTGAAAACTGACAATTGAGCCATGCTTAAATTTTCCGCTGATTGATTCTGAATTCTGAATTCTGATTATTAACTTCTCAGTTGCACAGGCATAGCTAAATAAGTCATTTTTAAACCACCCAATGGCGTAAAAATCACTGGAGTTAGGCTTTGATTCAAATGCATTTGAATTTCGGAAGATGGTAATTCTTTTAAGCCTTCCATTAAATATTTAATGTTAAAAGCAATATCTATATTTTCCCCCGAAATTTGTGCCGGCATTGGCTCTCTACCACTACCCACATCTTGAGCTTCACAAGATAAGATAATTTCTTGGGCTTCGCTATCAATGCTGAGTTTGACAATATTATTTTTCTGATCTGCTAACACAGCAATTCGCTCTAAAGTGCTGATGAATTGTCGCCGTTCAATTGTGACTTGTCGTTCAAATTGACGGGGAATCAGTTGGCGATAGGCGGGATATTGCCCTTCTAATGTGCGACTAGTCAGGCGTTGATTTTGCCATGCAAACACGACTTGACCTTGATCGAAATGTAAAGCCACGGGTTCATCAGATGAAGCGCTATGAGCCAGCATTCGTTGTAGTTCGCGTAATGCTCTAGCTGGGACTGTGACTTCTAGTTGAGTAGTTCCATCTAAAGGACGTTCGTTGCTAGTTTCTACTACCGCTAAGCGATGTCCGTCGGTAGCTGCAAATTCTAGAGTATCTTGTTTAACTGTTAAATGTACTCCCGTAAGTACTTGTTTGGTTTCATCAGCACTAGTAGCAAACAATGAACCCCGTAATCCTTCAATTAATGCAGCGGTGGTGAGATGCAGTACTTCTGTATTTTCAATTACGGGTAGTTCGGGAAATTCTTCTGGTCCCATCGCTCGTACTTGATAATACCCACTTTTCGGTGTGAGTGTAACAATTAAACCTTCGCCACTTGACGTTGCACCAGTGAGGGCTGATTCATCATCAAGAGTGATTTCGCCCTCTGGAAGACGAGAAGTGATATCTACAAGTAACTTAGCAGGAAGCGCGATCGCTCCTCCTTCCAATACCTCAGCGTTAAAGCTAGTACGGATACCCAAACTCAAATCAAAAGCTGTTAAGCTGACTTGGTTAGTTTCAGCATCCGCTTGCAGCAGCACATTGGCAAGTACCGGATGAGTCGGTCGTGAAGGTACAGCACGACTGACGAGTGAGAGGTTTGTACTGAGGTCGCTTTGGGCGCAAACTAATTTCATAAGTCAGATCCAGCTGGTGAAAAATATCCTAACATTCATTCAGAATTCAGAATCCAGAATCCAGAATCCAAAATCCAGAATCCAGAATTCAGAATTCAGAATTCAGAATCCAAAATCCAGAATCCAGAATTCAGAATCCAGAATCCAAAATCCAAAATCCAGAATTGAGAGAGAATTATTCCCCACTCCCTCATCTCCCTCATCCCCCTCATCCCCCTCATCCCCCCACTCCCCACCCCAGATTAGCAGTAAGCTATTTGAGGGCGTTTTTCATAATTTAGTATGGCAAGTATTAACGACAACTACCTGAAACTGAAAGCGGGTTACCTGTTTCCAGAAATTGCTCGGCGGGTGAATGCTTTTGCAGAAGCGAACAGTGATGCTAAAATCATCAGACTGGGCATTGGTGATGTTACTGAACCTCTGCCAGAAGCTTGCCGGACAGCGATGATTAAAGCTGTGGAAGAAATGGGCGATCGCAATACCTTCAAAGGCTATGGCCCAGAACAAGGTTATGCTTGGTTGCGGGAGAAAATTGCTACTCAAGATTTCCAAGCACGGGGAGCCGAAATTGATGCTTCGGAAATTTTTATCTCTGATGGTTCTAAGTGCGACACCGGCAACATTCTGGAAATCTTCGGTCATGACAACACCATAGCCGTTACAGATCCTGTATATCCCGTATATGTAGATACTAATGTCATGGCGGGAAATACAGGGAATGCGAATGATAAAGGCGAGTTTGAAGGTTTAGTTTATTTACCGATTTCGGCTGATAACAACTTCATCGCTGAGATTCCCTCAAAGAAAGTCGATTTAATTTATCTCTGCTTTCCCAATAACCCCACTGGCGCAACTGCTACCAAAGAGTATTTAAAGGCATGGGTGGACTACGCCAAAGCTAATAACTCGATTATTTTCTTTGACGCAGCCTATGAAGCTTACATTACCGATGCATCGATTCCCCATTCAATTTATGAAATTGCAGGTGCAAGAGAAGTTGCGATCGAATTTCGGTCTTTCTCCAAGAATGCAGGCTTTACAGGAACTCGCTGCGCGTTAACTGTGGTACCGAAGACACTCACAGCAAAAGCCGCCGATGGTTCCGATGTGGAATTGTGGAAGTTGTGGAATCGTCGCCAGTCTACCAAATTTAATGGTGTTTCTTACATCGTTCAACGGGGAGCCGAGGCGGTTTACTCGCCAGAAGGACAAGCACAAATTAAAGAATTGGTTAGTTTCTATTTAGAAAACGCCAAAATTATCCGCGAGAAACTCACAGCCGCGGGATTATCAGTTTACGGTGGCGTGAATGCACCTTATGTTTGGGTGAAAACGCCTAATGGTTTATCCAGTTGGGAATTCTTCGATAAATTGCTGCAAACCGTCAACGTTGTGGGAACGCCTGGTTCTGGCTTTGGTGCTGCGGGTGAAGGTTACTTTAGGATTTCTGCGTTTAATAGCCGCGAGAATGTGGAAGAAGCGATGAAACGGATTACTGAAAAGTTTAAAGTCTAGAGCGATCGCTTTTAGCTGCTTTTGTTAAACTCATTCTATTAGTAAAGGTTACGGTGGGCTATATTATCCACCGCAACCCGATCGCTAATTATTAAGATTTAGCTACTTATATTTTGGTTATGACTGCTGCCATTCCCATTGTCAAACCTGTTAGCCAAATGCAATTGTCGCCTGGTAGCACTGTAACTATTCCTGATGTTAGCTGGGAAGAATTTGAATCTATTTTGCAAGAATTAGGAGAAAAAAGAACTACAAGAATTGCCTACAGTCAGGGTAATTTAGAAATTATGGCTCCTTTACCAGAACATGAAATTCCCAAAGATTTAATTTCTGATATTGTCAAAATATTGCTGAAGGCTAAAAATATCAGATATCAACCTTTTGGTTCCACCACCTTTAAAAAGCAAGGTTTAGCAGGAGTTGAACCTGATGCTTGTTTTTATATTCACAATTATCAACAGATGATTGGTCGTCGCCGCTTACAATCTGATGACCCGCCGCCAGATTTAGCGATTGAGACTGATGTCACATCAAAAACTACTCTTGATGCTTATGAAGCCATTGGAGTCCCAGAACTATGGGTATACGATAGTGGGAGCCTTTCTATTTATTTACTCAGAGATGGCAAATACATAAAATCTGACACTAGTCCTAATTTTAAAGATATAGCTATTACTCAAATTATTCCTGCGGCCGTAGAACGTAGTTGGCAAGTAGGAAGTTTTCAAGCTTTGCAGGAATTGGAAGCAATGATTTAGTAAATAATTAAATAGTCACTGACAATCTGCCTAATTATGATTAAGCTAGCAGTAATTTATTTGTTTGCGCCCTTGTCTTCAAGACGCTGCGGGTAGCTAACTTATTTGTAGGAGTAAGCGTTTCGTTGAAAAAAGTGTTTTTCAAAAATTATCTAGGATTGATATATACTGCAATGTCTGAAGATAATTTAAATAATTTAAGCCTGATATTTCTCTTAATTTGATAAACTAAAAATATTTCGGAGCTATCATAAAAGATGAGTGATTACCCTAAGGACGAAACGTCGTTTGAATTATTCCAACGCATTGAACGTATAAACGCTGAAAACCAGTTATTCCTTGAGCAGCTGGAAGAAATCGAGAATTTCTTTTACGATACAGATAGATTTTACAATATGACGCAACTAGCTGTTCTATGCGGATCGAACCTCAGCCAAATTCAGAACCCTCTTGGAAAAACTATCACGAGGCTATCCATCCCTGCGGCGAAACTGATCCAGATTTATCCAGAATATGCTGAAGCTTTAAAAAAACTAACTCAGGCAATGCAACTCATTAATGATGCAGCCAAACTGATTGAATCGGCTGAAGATAACTTCAACATCCGAAACGCAGACAAATAATATAGAAAGCAACGCATTCAAAAATTTCAATAAGAAAATACTTAGCAATTTTGGTATTTTTCTGGTAAGATGCAGTGCGATCGCCTTTATATTGTACTTGCCAAGTTAGCATTTTCGCTAACTTTAACAGAATTACTTTCTGGTTCTGCATACATAGCAAATAATTCACTAAAAATCTCTTCCCCATTAATCTCTCCACTACTAACAAACCTCTCTACTTCAACCGAGCCATCTTCAAAAAATTCGACTTCCCATCGTTCTCCAGCCATCGCTATATTCACCATAATAGTTTCATCCCGATGATGGGCTAAAGTATAACTAATTTTCTCTTGTTCCAATTGATTTAAAAAGGTAACTAGTTTGCCAAATCCATGACTCTTCATTTGTCAAACCTCTTATCACTTAATAACTTGCGAACAACTTTAAAACCCGGATAATTTAATTCTGCTCCTGCTTCAATGTCTTCCCATAACATTTCACAAAACTCATCCCAACTTGGTGATTCTTCTGGAAGTCGAGCTTGCTTTATACTACCCTTTTTGCACTTCAGGATTTCAGAGACCTTTTGCCCAGCAAATTTATGTACTATTTTCCTTTATCCTGTTGATTGAGTGGCTACTTTCATTTATACAATACTAGAGCATATATGACTACTCTGACAATTGCACTTTCCTACTTAACCATTAATTGCATCAAAAATTTATTCCTGAGAATTACTTTCTCTTTGTTCGCTATCATCAGGTGAATCAATTTTTGGCCGCCGATAATCAGCCAAGGTGACCCCTTCTTTTAAATATACAGTAGAGTATTTACTCAAGCCGATACGCTGTGATGAATAAATTCCCGAATGCCCAGAAAATAAGTAGCTGACTACACAACTGATACCAATAAATATCCCTGATTCTAAACCGAATAATTCAATTCCCATGATAGTTGATGCTAAAGGTGTATTTGCTGCGCCTGCAAACACACCTACAAATCCCATTCCTGCTAATAGTGGTGCAGGTAATCCTAAAATCAACGACAAACTATTACCTAATGTTGCACCAATAAAAAACAAAGGTGTCACTTCTCCTCCTTTAAAACCTGCGCCTAAAGTTAAAGCAGTTAAACCCAATTTGGCTGCAAAATCCCAAGGAGGTAGTTGAGTGTAGAAAGAATCAACGATAGTTGGAATACCAAGTCCAATATACTTAGTTGTACCACTTAAAACCACAATTATCGCTATTAGTGCCCCACCAATGAAAGGACGCATTGGAGGATAGGATATTTTGGTTTTAAAAAAGTGACTAATTTTGTGAGTTACTTGAGCAAAAAATCTGGCGACTATTCCAAAGAATATACCTGCAATAATGGCAGAAATCAATCCCCAAATTGTGAGAGTGGGTATGGATGGAGCGTGTCGGTATGCTGTATGATGCAAACCCAATAATAAGGTTACTTGATTACCAACGATCGCTGCAATTAAAGAAGCAAAAAGAGCGTCATAATGAATTTTCCCAATGGCTAAAACTTCCATACCAAATACAGTCCCCGCAAGGGGAGTACCGAAAACTGAAGCGAATCCCCCGCTGATACCTGCTGTTAATAAAATTCGCCGATTAGCTCCTTGAAAATGGAATATTTTAGTTAACTGGTCTGCCAAAGAGGCACCCATTTGTAATGCTGTACCTTCCCGACCTGCTGAACCACCAAATAAGTGAGTTAGGTCTGTTCCCAATAACACAAGAGGAGCCATACGTCCGGGAATAATATTTTTAGGCTGATGGATTTCTTCCAATAAAAGATTATTTCCCGCTTCTACAGTGCGACCAAATTGATGATAAATCCAACCACTCAAAAAACCCCCCAATGGCAGCAAAGCGATAATCCATTTATGTGATTCTCGCCAATCGGTTGCCCATTCCAATGATGCTAAAAGAGCCGCAGATGCAGTTCCCGCAAGAATACCAATCACAAAAGAAATTGGTAGCCATTTAATTAGGTGTGGTAGTGCAATAAATGGTTCAAATTCACGAAGATGTTTCATATTAATTCATCATTACAGTAGAATTCAGAATGTGAATACAATTTAAAATCCAAAATCTAAAATCTAAAATTCAAAATTCCCTGATGTTGATTTTCTAACAAAATTACAGGTATTGGACTAGCTTCTAAAACGGCTTGTGATACTGAGCCAATTAACACTTGTTCCCAAGGTTGATGCCCGCGTTTTCCCATAACGATCGCTGTGACAGAATACTCTTTAGCAATGCGAATAATCTCTTCTGGAATCGTACCTGTAACTGTCAAAAATTCATATTTTATATCGGATAATAACTGTTTAGCTTGTTGTTTGATTTGTTCGATATCTTGCTGATTTGAAGTGTTAATTACATGCAAAATAATTGCTTCGCCATTACTGCGACGTGCTAAATCTGCTACTTTAGTTAAAACTTCTGTGGCTAAACTTGATGTATCTACTGCTGCTAATAATAAAGTACGAGTAGCAACTGTAACTTTGGTCGGGTCAACTTCACCTTTTGTCAGCAATTTAGGAGCAAAAGTCATAGTTGCCCAAGCGCCTAAGGGTGCAGTGATTAAAATTGAAAGAGCTGCGATCGCTAAAATTATCTCTCCTCCGGCAATTCCTTGGGAGAGGGGTATTGCCCCGATGGCTGCTTGGACTGTGGCTTTGGCTGAGTTCCCTGGTAACAAAAATAATCTTTCTCGCCAATTCCAATTACTACCCAAAGTTGACAAATACCAACCCAACATTCGACCAATGAGTAAACCAATTGCTAAAATTAAAATGCCCGGTAACAGAATCTTCTCTAATACTTGCAATTGAATATTTGCGCCTAACAATACAAACAAAAAAATCTCAGCTACTATCCATAAACTATCGAATCCACCGCGCAATCTTCGGGCTAAAGGAGCATCTAATTCAATTAAGAAAAAGCCCATAGCCATTGCTGCCAAATAACCAGAAAAGTAAGGCAAAGCGTGAGCTACAATTACTAAAAACAAGGCTAAACTAGCAGCAATTACAGTATCTTGAACAACGTTTTGAGTCCAGTTTTGTTTGGTTAATAATAAAACTAGTAAACGAGCCGCTAAATAACCAAACAATACTCCCAAAAATATTTGCATGATAATTTGAAATGGCAGCAGTTGTAGAGCAGTTAAAGTAAATCCCCCAAGGGTAATCTGCTCAACACCTCCGTCACTCAAAAAACTCAGCAGTAAACTAAAAACTAGTAACAGCAATACATCTGATAAAGCACTACCAGTTAATATTGCATCGGGAATTCCTTTGGTAACGCCCCAACCTAAACTTTTCAGCCTCAACATTCCTGGAACAATTACAGCTGGAGATTCAGCACCGATTACACAGCCCAAAAGTAAGCCAGTGGGAAAGTTAAATTTAAAAATTACCATAGCAGCAAAAGCGATCGCCATCGCTTCTGTTGCTGCTGGCAAAAATCCCAAGCGCAGCGCCACAGTTCCCTGTTGAGCAAGCTTTTCTCGATCTAAACCGAGTCCGGCTTTCATTAAAATAATCATTACCGCCAAAGTTCTTAACTCATCAGCAGCACCCAGCACATCTTCACTGATGACATTCCGAATTTGGGGGCCAAGAATAATCCCCACTAAAATCATGCCAATTAAAGGCGGAGCGCCTAAACGACGGGCAAGTTGTCCGACAAAAAAGCCCATCATTAAAATCCACAATACACTGGCTAGCATTCCATAACTCCTTGAGGCGCAATCTGTAGACTTACACTTTCTACAGGAGAGTCAGGTAATGCATTTAGCCAAGCCCTACTCTCCCGCAGTCAGCGAAGAAAGTAGGAGCCATCAGCCTTTCAAAAGGCGGTTTTGGCGAGCTCCATCGCCATTGATTTTGATATTAAATTAAGCATACCATTTTTGGCGTTGCTGATTTCATATATGAAAACGATTGTGCATGATATCAAAATCCTTGTAGAGACGTTGCAATGTAGAGACGTTGCAATGCAACGTCTCTACATCTGAATTCATACCACAATTCAGCAAAGCCCCATTTTTTAATATTTGTTTCTTTGAGAAACTAACAATAATACAGATGCGATCGCCAATAAACTCCCTGCAATAAATGTTGCTTCTGCTCCTAGTGTTTCCCACAATCCACCAGCTAGGAAACTAGCAGGTAAAAGCGCTATTCCCACAGCCAAATTGAGAAATCCAAAAGCGGTGCCACGTAGATTTGCAGGTATACTATTTGCTACTAGCGCCAATAATAATCCTTTACTCATGCCCAAATGCAAACCATAAAGAGCAAACAATCCCCACACTTGCCAAGGTGCTTGTGCGAAGGCGAAGCCCAGATAAACTAAAGCGTAGAGGATAAATCCACCTACTAATAGCCCAAATTTACCCAAGCGATCGGAAAGTATTCCTATTGGGTAGGCGCTGAACGAATAAGCCATATTCATCACCATTAATGTTAACGGTATGAGTGACGCAGAAATGCCTATTTGTTCGGCTCGCAGCAACAAAAACGCATTGCTGGAGTTGCCTAAATTGAATAGCAGCGCCACTGCTACCAGCACCCAATATTTTTGACCTAAACTGCGTAAAGCTTGCCATTGCAAAGGATTGCTTCGCTTTGCTTGAGTTTCTGTCGGTTCGCTGATTCCTGCTGTTAATAAAGCCACCGCCAAGAAACCAGGGATGAGTGCTAGCCAAAAAACTAGGCGGAAGTTGTTTTGGGAAGTAGCCATCAGCACAAATGCCGTCAAAGGCCCCAAAAATGCGCCGATAGTATCGAGAGATTGACGCAATCCGTAGGCTGCACCACGTACCTCTGATTTAGTAGAATCGGCAACTAAAGCATCACGGGGTGCGACTCGGATACCTTTGCCAACGCGATCGCCAAATCGAGCGATTAACACCCCAGTTGGACTAGTAGCTACAGCAAATAAAGGTTTCACAAAGGTAGATAACCCATACCCAAACACCGCTAAACCCTTGCGATGTCCCAAGTAATCACTCAAAACTCCCGAAAAAACTTTCAAAACTGAAGCTGTTGCTTCGGCGATACCTTCAATAATGCCCACAGTTAAGACGTTTGCACCTAAAGCTGACACCAAAAATAACGGCAACAGCGAATTAATCATCTCGGAGCTAATATCTGTCAGAAGACTGACAAACCCCAACACCCAAACAGTACGAGGAATTTCCGGAAAAAATTTATTTTGTAGCTGCATATTGCGTGTTTCTCTGACAAATGCCATTGTATCGAGTGACAATGCCAGTAAACAGTAGACCTCTTGCAAAAATCCTTTGTGTCTTTGAAGCTATCAAATGTTGCTGAGGTAAAAGCCCCACTCACAAAAACCGGGGCTTTTACCTCAGCACTATTTATGGCTGTTGTTTAAATTTCTGCTGAAGTTGAAATGTATTCATTTCTCGTCTTTGTTGTTGTCTTAGTTGATCCATTCTAGATTGTCCTAAGGGTTGTTGTCTGAGTTTATTTTGTAGGCGAAATTGCTCATTTCGCTGTTGTTGTCGCAGTCTAACTTCATCTTGCTGTCGTCGAAATTGTTCCCATACTTGTTGAGAAGATTGTTGTTTTAGCTGCTTTTGGTTTTGAGATGTCGTCTCGCTGATAGTTGCTTGTACAGGAGAATAATTGACTAATCCTGTTGTGAGGATGGTAAGTAGTAGCCCTGTTTTAACTATGAATGAATGATTCATACAGTTGTTCAAAGATTTTGTAGAACTGTGGTGTTGCTGAATGAAAAGTTCTCAATTGTGATTTGACTTAATTTGAGTTTACTGCACTTCAGGAATGAGTAATTCTGCTGTTTTGGTATCGACCATGACAATGTGTCTCCATGTACATTAAAACACAATCATCCCATGAGTGGTACTTCCTAAAGTTCATTTACCTTTCGATAGACAGAATTAACCCTGCGGTGCGCTATGTCAAAACTGGTTTGTGCCAGTTTGTCAATGTTTCTCCTACAAGTATTAACTTTGAAACCTATTTTTTCAATTAATGTTATTTAAATTACTCTCAATTGAATCAATCAAGTTTTGATTGATATTGATGAAACTATTTTCGAGTGTTTATTCATAAATGTTGACATGAGATATTTTATTGATTATCATCTTCCATGTCCTGATTTTATTTATCTTACTGGAAAATTCTTGTAAGTAAATTTTAAACTAATTTAGCAATCATACATGAAACTACGGTGGTTTTCACTTAGCCTGAGTGCGATACTTCTGCTTTCTTCACCAGTCAAAGCAAATCCTAATAGTAATAAAGTTTACTCGTCTGATGGTTGGAATAGAAATCAATCAAATTTACAATTACCGCCGCTTCAATTTATTCCCCCAGTTCCGAGTAATATTGTTAACCCAACAAGTAAACCTAAGTACACTGGTATACTTCCTTCAGGACACGAGATATCAGAACTAAAAACTCCAATTAATAAATTAGTTTCTCGCTATAAATTCCTGACTCCTGGAATATTTTTTATGGATTTGGAAACAGGAGATTATATCAGTGTTAACGGAAATAAAGCTTTCCCTGCTGCCAGTACCATCAAATACCCGATTTTAATTGCTTTATTTCAAGAAGTAGATGCAGGAAGAATTAAGCTAAATGAAACTTTAGTGATGCGGCGTAAATATGTTGTTAGTGGTTCGGGTAGTATGCAGTATAAGCGAGTGGGAAGCAAATTTAGTGTCTTAAAAACTGCAACCATGATGATGACGATTAGTGATAACACTGCGACAAATATGATTATTGCTCGCTTGGGTGGAATTACTAAATTAAATCAAAGGTTTCGTAGTTGGGGATTGCAAAGTACTACTCTGCGCCGGATGTTAGGGGATTTCAATGGTACTAATAAAACTAGTGCCAAAGACTTAGTAAGACTTTCTGCTTTGATGGTAAATAATCAATTACTTTCTAATAAAAGTGAGTCTCAAGTTTTAGGTATTATGTATGGTTGTCACAATAGAAGATTGCTGCCATCGGGTTTAGGTTCTGGTGCAAAGATAGCTCACAAAACAGGAACTTTACGTTTTGTATTGGGTGACGCGGGTATTATTCAAACGTCTTCAGGCAAGCGTTATTTAGCAGGAATTTTGGTGAGAAGACCAAATCATGATAAGAGAGCCAGGGATTTTATTCGTCAAGTCTCTCAAGTTGTGTATGGTTATTTTGAACATCCAAAAGTTAGCCATGTGCCATAGGGTAGAGAGGCGATTAATCGCGTTTGTATAAGAGTGGGGGGATGAGGGGGATGAGGGGGATGAGGGGGATGAGGGGGATGAGGGGGATGAGGGGGATGAGGGGGATGAGGGGGATGAGGGGGATGAGGGGGATGAGGGGGATGAGGGAGAGAAATGGGATTTTTTGTTTGCTTTTACTTTTTCGATATTTGCCAGGATTGTTGAGCGATCGCCCAGTCTTCTTGTGTATGTATTACTAATATTCTCACTGTTGAGTCACTTGTGGCAATATCTCGATCGATTGGCTGTTGTTGATTTTTTTCCAAGTCTATTTTTAACCCCAAAAATCCCAAGGCTTCGCAGGCGGCTTGGCGAATTCCTGCTGAGTTTTCACCCACGCCTGCGGTGAACACTAAAGCATCTAATCCCCCCAAACTCGTAAGCATTGCACCGATACCAGAACGTAAGCGATGCACGTAGATATCCCACGCTAGTTTAGCGCGGTTGTTGCCTTGGGCGATCGCTTTTGTCACCTCACGCACATCGCTAGATACTCCCGAAATTCCTCGCAAGCCTGAAGCTTTATTTAAAACATAATCTAGTTTTTCTACTGAGTAATTACAGTAGCGTAACAGGTGAATCAAAATCCCCGGATCGATTGAGCCAGAACGACTGCCCATCATTAATCCTTCCAAAGGCGTGAATCCCATCGTAGTATCAATACTGCGGCCGTTTTTAATGGCGGCTAAAGAGCAACCGTTACCAAGATGACAGGTGATTAATCGTAGGGATGCTAAATCTTGACCGAGAATTTGAGCAGCACGACCAGAACAGTATTCGTGACTAATGCCATGAAATCCATAGCGGCGGATACCTTCCTCTACCCATTCATAGGCGCCTGGGTAAATGGCTACTGCATCAGGGATAGTACTATGAAATGCAGTATCAAATACTGCTATTTGTTTGACTTCTCCTAAGATTTTTTCCATTGCTTCTATGCCTGCCAAAGCACTGGGATTGTGTTCTGGCGCTAGGTTACACAGACGAGCGATCGCCTTTTTCACATCCTCAGTAATTACAACACTTTCTCGGTAATCTTGTCCACCGTGTACTACGCGATGTCCCACCAAATCAATTTCTGACAACTGATTAATTACTTTGGTAGCACCGCTAGTCAGTGTATTGAGCATGTAGCTGAAATGTGCTTCTGGAGACTCACCAGAAATTGATTCTTTCAATTTTGCACCTGTAGCAGTTTGCACCTCAACTTCTGCCACACCTTGGTCTTGAGTCCAGTTGACTTTCCCTTCCCAAAGAGGTTCGGGTGCTTGGGTGGGGACAGCCTCATCTGTAATTTCATACAGACAACTCTTTTGGCTGCTCGAACCAGCGTTTAGCACCAATATCTTCATAATAGGAAAACATGACCTACTGTAATCATGCCACAATGCTACACTTAGTCGCTACAGTGCGCTATTAGGCATTAGACATAATTCACATTAGGTGTGATATCGTGTTCGGCTCAAGACTTGTCATTAGGACTGATGCGGGGACGCGGAGAAATTTTAATAATAAGTGATGATTATCCGAACTTGATATGATGCAATCGCATTGCAGGTCGATGCAATCAAATTGCAGGTCGATGCAATCAAATTGCAGGGCGATGCAATCAAATTGCAGGGCGATGCAATCAAATTGCAGGTCGATGCAATCAAATTGCAGGTCGATGCAATCAAATTGCAGGTCGATGCAATCAAATTGCAGGGTGATGCAATCAAATTGCAAGTTGTGAAAGTAGGCAAATTTTTGCTTCTTTAGAAAATGGTGAGTGGTGAATTACGAATTCCGAATTACCAAAGGCTGATATTTGGGAAAATTTTCTCCATCAGTAAACTCATCCGCTTGATGGCGTGAATTGATTATCCCCTTCAAAACCTGCATGAGGATATTTGGTTGAAAGAATGCGCTGGGTGGCTTGAGTAAATTCATCACTTCCAAGAAAAGCTGATGAATTTCTGCACTCTCAGCTTGCAGCAGTAGTACTCGATCTAGATATTGTTGGGTAAATTTGCTAAGCAAATCAGGTTTTCCTCCCTCGGTATCAGGCCAACGGAAGTCTTCGCCTGTGGCCATCAACCAAGGTACAGAAATGGTTTTGCTTAGTTGCTTTTGAAAATATCGTGGCAAACCAATTAAATTACCGTTGGATTGCTTTGATAATTGCTTGCTTAAACACTCATCCAGAGTCAAAGCGCCCAATGCAGCGGTGGTCATGCCTTGACCGTAAATGGGATTGAATGCACAAACGGCATCACCTACTATTATCAAACCTTCTGGTAATCTAGAAAGTTTTTCGTAGTGACGCAGGCTATTTTCTGTGCGCTTATAAGCGTAGATAGGCGAGATGGGTTGAGCGTCTTTTATGGCTTGATAGATCGTAGGCGATCGCAAGCTCTGAGCAAAGTCTAAAAATCCGGCTTCGTCAGTTGGTGGATAATCTCGACTGACACCAGCGAGTGTAACAATCCAACGATTACCTTCAACTGAATAAAGCACGGCGCTACGAGTATGATGTGGTGGTTTTGAGGTAATCAAAAAAGCTTTCCAGTCTGCCTGAAAATTTTCAGGAGGATGATACCAGCGAGTAGCATAGCCTAAAAAAGAATTCACAACTGTTTGTTGGGGTGACTGATAACCCAATTCCTTTAACCACTCTGGTGTGTGGGAATTGCGCCCACTGGCATCTACGACTAAATTAGCGAGTATCTCTGCTTCGGGTTGGTTGCGAAAACTGACTCGTATTCCGGTAATGCTGGTTTTGTTAGAGTTAGACAGCAAGTTAGTTACCTGTCCTCCCTGGACAAATTCAATTCTGTCATTAGCTGCCAAACGGCGGCGGATAGTCCACTCCAAGAGATTTCGGCTACAGGCGCAGCTGGTTAAATCAGAAGCAAAGCGTGGTGCCCAACCATTAAAACCCAACCAGGGACAATCTGCTACCGAGTCCATAATCGGTGTCCCTGAATTAGTTAATTCTGCAATGATGCCAGGAAACAGCTGCTCTAAAATCTGCTGACCCCGAATCAGTAAAACGTGGACATGATAAGCTTGGGGTACACCTTGACGTTGTTCTGGTTGTTCGGGAAAGCGATCGCGCTCTACAATTGTTATGCGATCGAAGTACTTTGTTAGTACTTGAGCTGCCAACAGTCCGGCAATACTTCCTCCAATGACAATAGCTTTATTTTCTATAGCTGTAGAAATTTGTAAGTCCAACATTTGATACTTAATTTAAATTTTTCTTATCATTATACACTTGAATTATCTGAAGATTTTACTAAACTTCATATTTATAAAAAAGTTAAACTTATGATTTTAGAAAATTATCAGTTTCACTATTCTTTAAGTGAAAATCTAGATAAACCACTCATTCTTTTTCTACACGGCTTCATGGGTAATATTGATGAATTTGAGGAAGCGATCGAATTATTATCTGATGAATTTTCTTATTTAACACTTGACTTGCCCGGACATGGCAAAACTCAAGTTTTGGGTAGGGATGAATACTATACAATGCCCAACACTGCCCAGGCGATAATTAATTTATTAGATAAATTAAAAATTGCGAAATGTTTTTTAGTTGGTTATTCAATGGGTGGAAGATTAGCTTTATACCTAGCCTTACATTTTCCAGAACGTTTTTTCAAAGTTGTACTCGAATCAGCTTCCTCAGGTTTGGCAACAGCACCAGAACGATTAGAACGAATTCAACGAGATACGCAAATAGGCAAAAATTTGGCAAGAACTACTACTCAAGCTGCTTTTGCCGATTTTTTATCCAACTGGTACAGTCAAGCAATTTTTGGCGATATAAAAAATCATCCGCAATATGACAAGATGGTAGAAAATCGCTTGCAGAATAATCCGCAAGAATTAGATAAATCACTGCGCTTCATGGGTACTGGATGCCAGCCTAATTTATCACCCCAGCTAGTAGATAATACAATTCCGATGCTTTTATTAGCTGGTGAATATGATGAAAAATTTATATATATGAATACAGAAATGGCTAAATTATGTAAACTTGCCCAGCTTAAAATAATTAAGAATGCTGGACATAATATTCACTTGGAAAATACTTTGATGTTTGTGCAAATTCTGAGGATTTTTTTAAGTAGACCTCTTGCATGAATCCTCAAAACCCCACCCCAACCCTCCCCTTGCCAAGCTACGGTGTACACACAAGTCTCTTGATCTGCACCTTTGTTGCATCGCCCTGCACCTTTGTTGCATCGACTCGCACCTTTGTTGCATCGACTTGCACCTTTGTTGCATCGCCCTGCACCTTTGTTGCATCGCCCTGCACCTTTGTTGCATCGCCCTGCACCTTTGTTGCATCGACTCGCACCTTTGTTGCATCGACCTACAAAAATTAACCCACCCTACGTTACGAAGCAACTTTAAAAGACTTGTGTGTACACCGTAGCCTTGCCAAGGGGAGGGAGTAATTTTACTCGCTTTTCTTAGTAGTAGTGTGCGTTATGGACGCAAGTCCTAACGCACCGGAAATCGTTACTAATTGCAATTATGAATTATGTTGACTATTGCCTATTCCTTGAGCGATCGCTCTAGCTCCTCCACTTCAACAAAGCATGATGACCCATTATTAGTCAATCATTCTTTGGTTACTTCATGAATCATTCTTTAGTCTAGTGAAAATCAAACTCGTGGAGGAAGTTTTTTTGAGTAAGATTTTCTAATCTTTTAGAAGAACTGAAACCGAGTTTATATGAAAATCCTGGTAATGTCAGAATAACTGGCACTATCTACATTTTGTATCGGCTGATAATCATCAATTAGTAATTATTAATTATTTTGATTGTCATTTCTGCGTCACATTTATATTTAACCATATTATGTATCGAGATATGGATATAAATTTATATTCCCATCTCCATGAAATGGATTATCTGAGGTAATTTTGATGAAACAAAGCAAAAATTCCTTGCTCAAGACTAAATGAGGAACTGATGTGAGTAGACCTAAAGACTACAATTTGCTTGATCAGACAGAGATAATTCAAACAGCATCACCCAAGCCATCACTGACATTACCAGATGCAGTGGCTCTGATTGTCGGTATTGTCATCGGGGCGGGGATTTTTCAGACCCCAGCTTTAGTAGCAAATCAAGCGGGTAGTGATATTGCGGTACTACTTTTTTGGTTCATCGGCGGTGTGATATCTCTAGTAGGAGCGCTGTGCTATGCAGAATTAGCAACAGTTTATCCTGATGTTGGGGGTGCTTACTACTATCTCAAACGTGCATTTGGGCGAGGAGTCGCCTTTTTATTTGCTTGGGCACGGATGACAGTAGTCCAAACTGGTTCCATTGCTCTTTTAGCATTTGTTTTTGGCGATTACGTTTCTCAAATATGGCGACTAGGCACGTTTTCATCTTCTATTTATGCAGCAGTAGCGATCGCCCTTTTAACCGCTTTGAACATCGTCGGTTTGCATCAAGGTAAGTGGACACAAAACTTGCTGAGTGTTGCCAAAGTTCTGGGTTTATTGCTCGTAGTAATGATTGGTCTTAGCGCCACTCCTAATACTAGCGCCCCTGTGGAATCTGCATCATCAGGAACCTGGGGATTGGCAATGGTGTTTGTGCTGCTGTCCTATGGTGGTTGGAATGAAGCCGCTTATATCTCCGCAGAAATTCAAAATGGACGACGTAACATCGTGCGATCGCTCGTTTGGAGTATTGGTATAATTACGGCAATTTACCTGCTGATCAACCTAGCTTACCTGCGGGGACTGGGATTAGCCAACATGGCACAGTCAGAAGCAGTAGCCGCAGATTTGATGCGTTCACTTTGGGGCGCACCGGGAGCCTTATTCATCAGCATACTGATTGCGATCGCCACTTTAGGGGCAACCAACGCCACAATTTTTACTGGAGCGCGTACCAACTACGCACTGGGACAAGATTTTTCCCTATTCGGTTTTATGGGACGCTGGCAGCAACGTCCTAGCAGTCCTACCAATGCCTTATTGTTGCAAGCCGCGATCGCCTTAGCACTAGTTGTTTTAGGCACTCTCACCCGCAAAGGCTTTGAAACAATGGTGGACTACACCGCCCCTGTGTTTTGGTTCTTCTTCCTGCTTTCAGGCATATCCCTAATCGTCTTGCGTATCCGGGAACCCCACATAGTGCGCCCCTTTCGTGTGCCATTTTATCCCTTTACGCCATTACTTTTTTGCGCCGTCTGTGGTTACCTACTTTATTCCAGCCTAGTTTACACAAACGTGGGAGCGATGGTAGGTGTTTTAGTTGTCGCAGCAGGTATTCCGCTGTTGCTCTGGAATAACCGACGGGGGCGGGGCAGGGACGCGGGGAGATGAGGGGGATGAGGGGGCAGGGGGAGAAATAACCAATGCCCAATGACAAATGATAAATGACAAAGGAGAAAATTCATGAACTTCAAGAAAATTCTGTTTTTACTGGTTACAGGGGTTAGTATTACCAGCTTGGGAATTGCTGGATGTACGACGGAACAGCAAAATTCGGAAGCTGGAACACAACCTTCTACTTTAACGGCTGAGACTGAAACAGTAACTCCTACAGCTACACCGACAACTCAACCCCAAGAACGCCCTGGTGATGTTCCTTATGTGCCAACACCAGAACCAGTGGTAGATGCAATGTTGAAAGTGGCAAAAGTGGGCAAGAATGATGTACTTTATGACCTTGGCAGTGGTGACGGGCGAATTGTGAATACTGCGGCACAAAGGTATGGTACTCGTGGTGTGGGCATAGATATTGACCCCCAACGCATCCAAGAAGCTAATGACAATGCTAAGAAAGCAGGTGTAACAGACCGCGTGAAGTTTGTTCAGCAGGACTTGTTCAACACTGATTTTAGTGAAGCAACGGTAGTTACACTTTACCTGTTACCAGAAATCAACGCCAAACTCCGCCCCATACTTCTAAAACAACTCAAACCCGGTACTCGCATTGTTTCCCATGCCTTTGATATGGGTGACTGGAAACCAGACCAAACGCTAAATGTAGAGGGGAAAAGTGTTTACTATTGGGTAGTTCCTCAAGAAATACCAGCAAATTTGCGATAAGTGTACCAATTTTAGATGTTGGATTTTGGATTGAGGAAATCATCTAAAATCCAAATCCAAAATTCTTTGATTGATACTAAAATGCAGACAGTAGTAAGTAGTTGGACAGAATTAATTACACAATATTATTGCTAGCGATCGCAATGGCAATGACTGTAAATATTTTTGTCCATCTACTTATTGTTTGCACTCACTATACGCCTGATAAGTGACAACTGATTTCAGACTTTTAATCTAAAATTTAAAATCCAAAATCTAAAATCCTTTGAGTGAGAAAATATGATAGGGTTAAAAGGAAAGAATGCGCTAATTACGGGTGCAACGTCAGGTATCGGTCAGGCGATCGCCATCAAACTTGCCGAACAAGGGTGCAATATCGCTATCAATTACCGCAAAGACTCCGAAGCCGGGGCACAAACCCAAGAGATGGCATTGCAAAAGGCTTGTGGAGATATTAACAATTGTGGTGTGAAGTCGCTGCTGGTTCAAGGAGATGTTTCTCAAGAGTCAGATATTGTGGAGATGGTCAATACTGTTGTTCGGGAATTTGGCAGTCTGGATATTCTCATCAATAATGCCGGTATTCAAACAGAAAGTCCATCTCATGAAATGGCCACAGCAGATTTTGACCGAGTGATTGCAGTCAATCTCCGGGGTGCTTATCTGGGCGCCCGTGAAACTATTAAACACCTACTGTCTGCTAATCGTCGGGGTGTAATTATTAATATTTCCAGCGTTCATGAAATTATTCCTCGACCGATGTATATCAGTTATTCTATTAGCAAAGGTGGCATGGAAAATCTCACCAAAACTTTAGCATTAGAATACGCTAGTCAAGGTATTCGTGTTAACGCCGTTGCCCCCGGAGCGACAATCACACCAATAAATCAAGCCTGGATAGATGACCCGGAAAAAAAGGCGATCGTCGAAAGTCACATCCCAATGGGGCGGGCTGGGACTACAGAAGAAATGGCAGCCGCAGTAGCTTTTTTAGCTTCGGATGAAGCCGCATATATCACCGGACAAACGCTGTTTGTCGATGGTGGATTGACTCTGTATGCTGATTTCCGGGAAACCTGGTCGGCTTAAGAGTTTAGCTGGCGTGCTTTCCACAATTGAGCCGATACATACCATTAGTGGAATTAAACGCATGACTCACACAAGCACTAAGAACAGTTTGCTAGAAGCTGAAGCCTGGAAATTTCTGGAAAAGTCGATAATTTATTATCAGGGAAAACCCATTGGTACCGTAGCTGCACACGATCCAAAGTCAGATGCACTCAATTATGACCAGTGTTTTCTCCGAGATTTTGTGCCTTCTGCTTTGGTTTTTTTGATGTACGGCAAAGCAGATATTGTCCGCAACTTCTTAATAGAAACACTGAAATTACAAAGTCATGAAAAACAGATGGACTGCTTTGAACCAGGAGCAGGGTTAATGCCTGCCAGTTTCAAAGTACAATCCAATGGTAGTGAGGAATTTTTGATTGCTGATTTTGGTGAACAAGCGATCGCCCGTGTTCCTCCAGTTGATTCTGGTATGTGGTGGATTCTGCTGCTACTAGCTCATCAAAAAGCTACAGGCGATTTGGCTCTAGCGCGTCAGCCAGACTTTCAAGCAGGAATCAAGTTAATTTTAGATCTTTTCTTGGTACATCGCTTTTCTATGTACCCAACAATGTTAGTTCCCGACGGCGCGTTTATGATTGACCGTCGCCTGGGAGTTTACGAACATCCTTTAGAAATTCAGGTATTATTTTATGCTTTCCTGAGGGCAGCGAAGGAATTACTTTTACCAGATGGCGATGGTGATATTTATTTGGATAAAGTCAACAGGCGATTGGGAGCTTTAAAATATCATATCCGCAATTACTATTGGCTAGACTTACAGCGATTGCGAGAAATTTATCGTTATAAAGGTAACGAATTTGGCAAAGAAGTTGCGAATAAATTCAACATCCATTCAGAATCTATCCCCAGTTGGTTAACCGAGTGGTTACCGGAAAATGGAGGATATTTAGCCGGGAATTTGGGGCCGGGACGGATGGATTTTCGCTTTTTTACTTTGGGAAATCTGATGGCAATCTTAGCTTCCTTAGCCAGTGAAACAGAATCTCAAAGCATCATGAATTTGTTCGCCGAACGCTGGCAAGACTTGATTGGCTACATGCCCGTTAAAATCTGCTTTCCAGCTTTGGAAGGTTTAGAGTGGAGAATCGTGACAGGATGTGATTCTAAGAACATCGCTTGGTCTTATCACAACGGCGGCAACTGGCCTGTTTTATTGTGGTTATTTACCGCCGCCGCCCAGAAAACAGGTAGAATAGAACTTGCCCAAGAAGCGATCGCCATTGCCGAAGATCGTTTATTTGAAGATAAATTCCCCGAATACTACGATGGCAACAATGGTCGTTTGATTGGCAAAGAAGCCAGAATTTATCAAACTTGGAGCATCGCCGGATTACTAGCGGCAAAAAAATTCCTCACAAATCCAGATTACTTGGACTTAATCAGTTTTCCAGAAGGTATGGAAGGCCCTGGCTGTGCTATTTGACATTGGGCATTGGGCATTGGGCATTGGGCATGGGGCATGGGGCATGGGGCATGGGGCAAACAGGAAGTGTGGGAGGTGTGGGAGGATGGGGAAGAAATCTTTCCCCCCCCACTCCCCACACTCCCTCATCCCCCTCATCCCCCTCATCTCCCCCAATCCCCAGTCCCCAATCCCTAACCTTTTATTAAGATTTGGGCTTGAAAGTCGAAGCAACATGCAATTCTTTTAATTGCTTGACATCTACACCAGAAGGTGCATCTGTTAACAAACAACGGGCTTGTTGCGTCTTCGGAAAAGCAATCACGTCTCGAATGGATTCTTCCCCGGCTAGCAACATTACCAAACGATCTAAACCGTAGGCGATGCCACCATGCGGCGGTGTACCATATTCAAATGCTTCCAACAAAAAGCCAAATTTATTTTGTGCTTCTTCAGGAGACAAACCGATCGCTTCAAACACCTGTTGTTGAATTTCCCGCTGATAAATCCGCAGACTTCCACCGCCAACTTCTACGCCGTTGAGTATCAAGTCATAAGCTTGGGCGCGTGCTGTTTTTAAATCGTCCAAATCATCAGGATGGGGTGCTGTAAACGGGTGATGCAGTGCTTCTAGGCGTTTTTCGTCGGCGTTCCACTCAAACATTGGGAAATCTGTAATCCACAGCAAGTTAATTTTATCTGGATCGATTAAGCCAAATTCCTTAGCAATAACTTGGCGTAATCTATCTAAAGTTTTATTAACAGTGGCAGCATCACCAGCGCCAAACAATAACAAATGTCCAGCTTTGGCACCTGTGCGTCGGAGAATTTCCTGTTTTTGTTCTTCGCTGAGGTTGTCTTTAATTGCGCCAATGGTGTCAATTTC
The DNA here is from genome assembly GCA_034531095.2 of Nostoc sp. CreGUA01. GTDB lineage: Bacteria > Cyanobacteriota > Cyanobacteriia > Cyanobacteriales > Nostocaceae > Nostoc. The sequence continues at coordinate 22,175 of JAVRBV020000179.1, forward strand.
GCCATCGTCTCTCACGCGGATATAAGCTAAACCTTTAGCACCGGCTTCGCTGGCTTCTTTGAATAAATCACCACCTGGTTTAATGCGGACGTTAGAAATTACATCGTTGCCGTTGGGAATGGGCAGGATTTTGACGACACCACCATTGATTACGGTGTCTCGAAAGACTTTGAAACCAGAGTCTTTGACGATATCCGAGACGTTGACTAATTCCAAACCATAGCGGGTATCTGGTTTATCGCTACCGTAGCGTTCCATGCCTTCGGCGTAGGTGAGACGAGGGAAAGGGCGCTGTAATTCAATGCCTTTAACGGTTTTGAAGATATGGCAAACTAACTCTTCGTTGAGTTCGATAATTTCTTCTTGGGACATGAAGCTCATTTCCATGTCCAACTGAGTGAATTCTGGCTGTCTGTCGGCGCGTAAATCTTCATCGCGGAAGCAACGGGCAATTTGATAATATCTATCTAAGCCGGAGACCATCAGCAATTGTTTAAATAGCTGGGGTGATTGGGGTAGAGCAAACCATTCACCAGGGTTGACGCGACTGGGTAGGATATAATCTCTGGCACCTTCGGGAGTAGAACGGGTAAGTATGGGGGTCTCGACTTCGATGAAACCTTGCAAATCTTCCAAGTAACGGCGCATGGCTTTGACAATTTGATGACGCAGTTGCAAATTTTGCGCCATACGTTCGCGTCGCAAATCCAAATAGCGATATTTCAGCCGCAAATCTTCCCGCACTGTTTCGCTGTCGGCTACCGAAACTTGGAAAGGTAACTGTTTACGGACAGCGTTGAGTAGTTGAATTTGATCTGCGTAAATTTCGATCTCACCTGTAGGGAGACGGGAATTTAGGGATTCTGGGGGGCGTTGCGTCACCCTACCGGTGATTGCGACAACATATTCATTTCGCAGGGCGTTTGCCGGTTCATAGGAATCGGGGGTGCGTTGCGGATCGCTGACGATTTGGACAATGCCAGAGCGATCGCGTAAATCTAAAAATATCACGCCCCCATGATCGCGGCGACGGTCTATCCATCCGTAAAAGGTAACAGTTTCTCCAATATGTTCTTTTCGGACTTCGCCGCAATAGTGAGTTCGCATAAGTGTTAGTTCTGGTTTCCGGGGCTAGATTGGCAAGTAAATGTCAAAGCCTTCCCATTATCTAGCATCAATAGTAATTGTAGTAGTTCCAGTTCCACAAAAAACGGAATAATCTAACTCTATATGCACAGGGAACTCATCACGACGTTGAATTCTCTGGTCATCTGGAAATTGTTATAACGCGCAGCGTCTCGTAGAGAAGAACGCCAAGAATTGATAGAGTGTGCGTAAGTCCTATTTATAAATGACCTCTTACTGCTGAGGGTACGGCACCGTCAATAATTCAAGGTGTGTTGTTAGCGCAACGCACCCTACATCTACATCAAATTTCTATTTCTTGATATACAGCAGATTGCAAGTTGGTGAGGTAGAGATAATCGTAGGGGCACAATATATTATGCCCCTACCCGTCTACTTTATTTCCCTGAAATAGGCTGTATTTACCAATACATTTACAACACAATTCCTATATGGAAAAGTTCTCAGACTATTCCTGTGTCGTTTTTAGTAGAAAAAATGGCTACAAAGGTGCCCCTTCCGGATACATCATTTCCAGTCGTTTTTGCCGTAGTTTGGCTTCTTCGATACAGATTTCTTCAATTTGTTTGACCATCTCTTGAGAAATCCCCAGTTTAGCTGCCATTTTGGTTACAGTTGCCCTTTCCGGGTCGTTATATTCTCCATCAGCACTGCAAGCTTTAATAGCATCGTAAACAAGAAAACGCCGTGAAACATCTGATTCTGGAGTTACAGCAATAACCTTCTCGATATCTTCGTCAGCCTTGTAAGATCGGAGTTCCTCCACTAATGAGTCTGGTGCGCCAAAAGCACAAGCTTGCCCAACAACCCAGTCTCTTTCTTCAGGGGCTAATTTACCGTCTCCATTGGCACAAATCAGAATCGACTTCATATAACCAGTAAAAGCTTCAATGCTTGGAATTTGGCCAAAGTTGGCTTTTTCTCTAAATAACCACAAAAGACCCTGAGTTTTATTGGTAGTCATGCTTACCTTCTATGAATCAATTACGCAAGTTATCCAATGTAATCATCACATAATAGATAGCCAAATAGATCGCCAATAAAAAGAGGGGAAAAGGGATAAATTATCGTAAATTAGTTTGTACATTTGTAGGGGCGCATAGCTATGCGCCCCTACCACGGGATATTTTTTTAACGTGTGATTTAATTACATAACCAATAACTGTTAATCACTGTCTCCATAAAAATCTTCATTTAATAATTGTTCAATCACAAAAGGACAATCCAAAGGATATTCTGCTTCTCCAGGTTTTCTAACTCCTAATTTCGCGTTTTTACTTTCTTTAATTGCCAGTTTGCGAGCATCAGCATAAGCTTGAGAAATAACTTCAGTAATATAACTTTTAAAAGAAGGATTTTCTTCCAAATCCTTTTTTACTCGAAAACGATGTTCTGTCACAGAACTATACCAGCTTCCTTTCATCATCTCAGGAGCATCAGATTGAACGGTCAACTTGAGTAAATGAGCAATCAAGATTGTTAAATTACTAATAAACGACCGTTTTTCTGACTTTCCCATGTCTTCTAATTCTAAAAGCAAATGCTCCCAGTCTATATCATTAAAACGATGTTCTTTAATTTGCTCAATAATACTTTCTCGCCAAAGATTAAAATCTTGATCGTACAGTTGATTGTTCATATATAGTAATCAGCCTTAATTTATAAATTAGTAGTGTAGAGAGGATATTTGTTTGTAACTTTTTCTGGGTTTAGGGTGATCTGCTTGCAATTCAAACTGTAGGGGCGTACAGCTGTACGCCCCTACATTAATCTAATCGATATGAACTGCGATCGCATTACCCTATTTAATTTTGAGAGTAAGGGTGATTGAAGGCTTCCCAAGCAGCTTTGGCAGCCTTTTGCACGCGAAAATTGAAGTCTACTACATCTTTCATCATCAAATACCAATTTCTCTGGGCTTCGTCTAGAATTACCGCCCAAGCATTTTCTATATTAACGCGATCGCCTTCCATAACTTTCCTTTCTTCAATCAATTCTCTGGCTCGACGCACAGCATTTAAATAAGTTTCGCGGGTAACAGTACCTGCGGAATCAGCCTCAGCTTGGGCACGTCTTTTTAGTGCTTCAATTAGTGCTTTAGTTTCGCGCTTTACTTCATCACTTTCGCCAGCCATTTCAATTTCCACTAATTCTTCAGTTTGAGAACTAATTTCTATAATCACTGTGGATTCAGTAGATTCAACAAATGTAGCTTCAACGGATTCGATGGATTCGATTTCGATGTTGTTAGAAGTCATAATTAAAACATCCTTAAAACTGGTAGAATTTTGGATTCTAGATTTCAGATTTGGGATTGGAAATTGCTTTTCCCTAATGCCCTGTTTGGCCTATGCCCAATTAAGCTTTTGTTGTCAGCTGTTGCTCTATTTTTAGTAATGCTGCAACTCGCGCTTCTGTAGCAGGATGACTAGAGAATAAGTTACCTAAAAATTGTCCAGAGATGGAATTGATAATTAATAATGGCTCAAAAGCTGGATTTGCATTTAAAGGCATCTGCCTTGCTGTAGCTTCTAATCTTTGCAACGCTCTCGCTAAAGCGCGGGGATTACCAGTTAATTTAGCAGAACCAGCATCAGCGGAAAATTCTCTGGTGCGTGAAATTGCCAGTTGAATGATTGTTGCAGCTAATGGCGCAAGTATTACTGTTAATAAAATACCCAAAGGATTCCCGCCTCTGTTGTCATTTCTTGAACCACCACCAAACCAAAGGCTATAACTCACCATTTGCGCTAGGAATGAAATGGCACCAGCTACTGTAGCAGCAACGGCTTGTGTAAGGGTGTCACGATTAATAATGTGGGTGAGTTCGTGGGCGATAACGCCTTCGAGTTCATCTTCTGGTAATATATTCAATATGCCTTCAGTAACAGCCACAGCAGCATGTTCTGGATCGCGTCCTGTAGCGAAGGCATTAGCAGTTTGACTAGGAACAATATAAACTCTCGGTGTAGGAATGTTGGCACGACGAGACAACTTTTCTACCATGCGATAAAGTCCCGGTGCTTCCTTTTCACTGACAGGTTGTGCCCGGTATACTGCCAGGGCAATTTTATCTGATTGATACCAAGAAAACAGGTTTGTTACTGCTGCTAAACCGATACCAATCATTAAGCCGCTAGTACCACCAATTACCCAGTAACTAATTGCTATCAAAAGACCACTTAGTGCAGCTAACAAAGCAGCTGTTTTGAATTGATTTCCCATATTTTCGCTCTCCTATTCATGCTGTATGGTTTTTCTAGAAAACAGCATTGATTAAGGGATTACTAACAAATAAATTATCCAATTTTGTGGGGGAGACATCCTGTCCGCCCAGTCCATAGGGCGGATAGGATGTCCACCCCACAAGAAAAGTTGAATATTTTTTTATCTGGAAGTCCCTAAGCTACACTCTGATTGTATCCAGCTAAAATAAGATAGTATGATGCAGAAAACCAATCCAATATGTACGGTTTTCCCCCTGTAATTGATGAATCAGAATTCAGTATGAATTGGAGTCTGAATATTTGATGAATGTAGCCTTATACCAAATTTGATGTGAAGTTACACATATCTTGATCCCCCTAAATCCCCCTTATAAAGGGGGACTTTGATACATGTTTTTCCGCTTCCCCCCTTAATAAGGGGGGTTAGGGGGGATCAAATTCTATGCAGCTTTATAAAAAATTGGTATTAGCTGCAAATTTTCGCTTTATGGTTGAAAAATTCATCAATTTTGAATCTGAATTATGATTGCAATTTCTGTGTTAAAAATAACAGAATACGATAGAAAATTACATCTGTCTGTAGTCATACATTTTCTGACTAACTGAGAAGATGAATTTCACAAAAAAGAATTCATGAATTGCATCGCCCAGGCTCTTGATTCTGACTCCTGAATTCTGAGTTCTTCTTCAATCTTCAATTATCTCTATCATCAGAAAATGGTTGCAACCGAGCTGTAACTCTTAATTTAGTTAGCCTCCGCACTAGGCGCAAAGCTTGTTGTTTATATAATGCTTTTGGTAGGTGTCCAGGCAAATTATCCATTAACTTTCTCGCTATACCGATGTTGCATCCGGAGATGATACTGATTTCGTTGGCACCGTCAAAAATAGCATCTTGAGCTAATGCTTTCTCGACTTTTACTTGCCAAGTTCTCTGAAACATTTCGCCGCGTTCAATGCGCTGAAGACTGTTAGTATTGGCTAGAACAATCAGCCGATCGCCAACAGCAAGTTGTATATTATCAGAAGGCATTAATTTTACTGGCGATCGCCTGAGACTTTGGTATAAAATTGGCACAACTCCATAACCATAGGCAACCTCAGCTAAGAGTAATCCGTTGAGTGTATCACCAGCTTCAATGGTGTACTCCACTACCAAAATAGTTTGAGCATCAAAGTTAAACAAGCCAAGAATATTTTCTCCAAAAGCCGCAGCTGCAAAAACTTCTGCGGAAATAGCAGAGGTGCAAATAACTTGAGCGTAAGGAAATAACCGTGCGACATTATCACGAAAATTTCGGTCGTAAGTCCGAATAATTACAGGAGTTGTGGGACTTTGAGCATGTACCATCAAAGCTATTTCCAAATTCTCCATATCATCATCTGTAACTACAACCACACTTTTACTATTAGCGAGATTCACCTTACCTAAAGCATCGCCAATGCTATCAATAATTAGTGGTATTTTGTGAAAAAAATCTGCCCCCAGTACTGTGCTACTAATACCCACCAAAGGTTGTTTAAATTCTTGTAATAAACCTGCAACTCGTTGACCAACTCGATTTAATCCAATCAGGACAACATGGTTTTTTACAGGTATTAATGGCTGATAACTCTTAAAAAACTGAAATCTTGAACTTAAGAGAGCATCAGTGAGCAATGCATATAACACCCCAACAAAACCGATACCCATTAAAGTTAGCCCAAGGCTAAACAATCGTAACCAACCTGGCATATGTTCAGCCTGCTCTGGTGGAGTTTTAAAATTAATACCACCAAATAAATCTCCATATCCTCCTAAAAGTAAGACAGCAGTACCATAAAATGCTTCTACTATATTACTTTCAGGATAATTTAAGATATAAATAGTTGTTCCAAAACACCAAAGAAAAAGTACTGTAATTCCACAAATAATTGCCACCCGCAAACTTTGATGACTATGTAATTTTCGCCACACATATGGAATTTTATGTTTGCAATTTTTCCATGCTCTGCCCAATACAATTTCTTGCCATAACTGCTGCCAGTTATACTTAGGCTGAATAGCAACTTTTTTCAAACTTTGAAGCTGCTCTTTAACTTCTATATAAATAATAGTATCATCGGGGTGTAATTTTGCTTCTGGTTCCCACTGATGAAATTCTTTAGCTAAAAAAGATGAATCATTAACGTGATGCAATACCCGACGGTGTTGGGTATTGAGTTCGTATAAATGTAGTTGATTGCACCAGCGATCGTGCATTTGAATTTGATGTTTGACTACTCGAAATTGGTGGTCTTCCAGTTGGAAATAGCCAAGATGATCGTCTCCCAGGGCTGCAATAGCAAACCCAGAAGCAGAAATTTGATTCGGCTCAAAGGCAATAAAATTACCAAGAGTTTGACTTAAAAGTTCATTGAGATTTTGCTTGTCAGAACGTACAACCAAGCGGACTTGAGGATTTAAAAGCCGTGCGGCAAAGGCGCTTTCTATATTCACCCGTTCATTACTAGTGGCTAAGATTATTGTCCGGCACTGACTAATGTTTGCTTGTTCCAAAACACTAGCCTGACGACAATCTCCAATGAATAAATTTTCTAATAAATTGAATAAATTTGGTATCTGCAAATTTTGAGGTTGTTCTAGATCGATCGCATTCACAATAGCACCATATTCTTTGAGAATGGCAACACAATGCTGACCCAAACTTCCTAGCCCACAAACTAAAAACTGATCTAGTTTTGTTTGAGAATTTTCAACAGGCTGGTAATTACTTTCTGATGATGACACCATACTATGCCGCTGATGGTAGACACTCGGCCTGAGCGTATCAGATATTGCTATTCTAAACTTTTCCAGCCCTATAAATACCCAAATTTTGGGAAATTGGAAACTCCATTTATGCCACTAATTTTTAGGGCTAGGGCAACGAAACCAAGTTTTAGGTGGGATTTCAAGACTTGTGTGTACACCGTAGCCAATACATACGGGGAGGGTTAGGGTGGGGTAAAAATAGTTCACACATCAATCATGACTTTTGAAATATTCTCTTAGCTATGAATATAAAAACCAACGCCAAATCAATTTACCAACTTGCGGCTGGATAAAACTTAAAATGTACTCTACCAGCTTTGGTGTAATAACTGAGAAAAATGGTAATAATAAAAAATTCACTCCGCTAAAGTCATTAATACTGCCAACAACAACGCTAGGAATTAGAGAAACCAGCCCCCACGCCAACCAATTTATAACTTTAAATTTGATAGAAGTAAGTCTTTGCAACTGATTAACAAGCACATAGCGGGTACTAGCAAATAATATAGTTAAGCCCAACCAAGCAAATATTGATAGCATCGCATTTGCTGGATTAAGATCGTAGACTACAAAACCAGCAGTAAACGACGAGGCTAACTCCCAAGTTAATAAAATGGGGTTAATCTGAAAACCATTTATTAATTGTTCAGTCAGCCAATAGTGAACGAAGACAATTTTTGAGAAATGATAATTTTCTAAAAAACTATATTTAATTTTGTGAAAGATATCACCATCAAAAATTATAGTCGTTTGCAAAATAATATCTTCGTCTTCATAAGCATCTGAAGCTGACTTAGCTGGTTTATAGTAAGAATTGAAGTTAATTCCAGACTGTAAGTTTGTTTTTTCTCGTGCATTTTGCCTCAAAAAAAATAATAAAATATCTAAGATGATAGATAAATTTTTACTAAATGAATTTTTATTTTTCAATATCAAATCTTTATTGAAAAAGGTATAATACCAAAGATAAATTATCAGCTTTGAAGGAATTTCTAGAGAAAAACCATTTATTTTTGCTTGCTGAATCTGTTCTATAACTGTCTGATTTAAATAAAAACTACACTGTCCTTCTTCAATCTTAATTTCTAGGCGATCGCCTTGAGGAATTTGTATTAATATTTTGTTATCAATATAACTATAATTTTGCAATATTTTGTACCAAATTAATCAAAAAACTAAATGTTCCTCGCCATTGCTTCTCTCCAGCAACCAGCCCTTCATTATGTGTATTAATAATGGAATTTTTAGCTTCTTCAGGTAAATTAAACAATTCTTTATTGTAACGAGTGATAATATCCCCATCTAACTGCATTACAGTTTGAACATAAATAATATCAGTTTGAGTACTTGTAATGTTACCACCATCAAGTGCTGCCTTCAGTTCAGCTATTTTACGCAAATTACGCACAAACTTGCCATTTTTTAACAGTTTTTCGATTTCTTGAAAATTCTCAACCCAATCTTCTTGATTATTGCCATCTTTTTCATCAATCACCGGAGTTGGGGCAGGTAATATTGGTTTGGCTAGCTTGATGTTATTTTCATCAGCTTCAACTAGATTTTCTTGATGTTTTTTAGCATCTTCAAGCTTCTGACGATATCGTTTTATTCTCTCATCCTGGGGATTATAAAAACCAGAAACCTGTTCTAGCAAAAGATAAAAATATTCTCTTTCCAGTTGGTCAAATAGACTTTTATAATGATGACGTAGTTCTTCAGCTTGAGAACCTTCTTTCGGAATTCCCTTTGCTTCAAAATAGTTTGGATCGTGTATAGAATAAATTTCTTGATATGCTTCCCAAGCATTAAATTTTGACCCATTGATTCTATCCACAACTATAGTATTTACCTCTAAAGCCGTGATATCAGAAACTAATGTCTGCACAGAGGATACTAAATTATTTAACAGCCCTCTAGCTATGTTTTGAATATCTTGGGATTCCGCACGATTTTGTTTTCGATTCTGAATCCCATTTCTGTCTTTAGTTTGAATATCATTAGACATATCAGTAGATAGCGATGATTAAATGTAAGATGTCATTGCGAGCGAAGCGAAGCAATCCCAGAGACTTTGCGATTGCTTCGCTTCGCTCGCAATGACAGAATATATTATATCTATTTATGTCCATCTACTTAGTATTTACTATAATTTTGTCGCGCCAGTTTAAATTAAAACTAAACCTATTTTCGATCGCGGTTAAAATTTTTACTATTTTTATGTAAAAAATTAAGTTAAATCCAAATAACTTAATAATTTATGCAAGTCTTGATAAGAAAAGTAACACTGTAGCTTCTCAGAAGTAATTTCATTTTCAAAAGAAAAATACTGGATGAAATGATATTAATAAAGAAGTACAAATAATATCCTAAACTACCAGCCGCTTAAAAGTATAATATAATACGTTAATTGTATATATTATTAATCTATATGTTGTTATTGCGTAAAGTTATTGTTACACCTTTTGTAATCTGTGCGTGTATTTTAGGAATTGGCTTGATTCAATCTCCTCGACTGGAAAAACTACTCAATAGTAAAAAATCTGCTTCTTTAGAAACTTTAGAAAAAGATATTAAATCCGAAAAAATTAGCCTTAATTTTCTCCAAAGAATGCCGACTTTTGGGTATGATAACTTGATTGGAGATTGGGTATATTTAAAATTTTTACAATATTTTGGAGATGATGAAATCCGGGATAAAACAGGTTATAGTTTAAGCCCAGAATATTTTGAAGTAATTCTAGAACGCGATCCGCGATTTTTAGCAGCGTATCGCAGTCTTTCCATTAGTACTTCATTGTATGCTGCCATGCCTGAACGAGCGATCGCATTATCAGAAAAAGGCTTAAAATCCCTATCTCCGGCGGTTCCGGAAAAGTCTTATTATGTGTGGCGTTATAAAGGAACCGATGAGTTATTATTTTTAGGCAATCCTCAAGCTGCCCAAGAATCTTTTGCCACAGCCGCGAATTGGGCGAGAAACTTTTCAGATGAAGAAAGCCAGATGATAGCTGCTACTTCTCAAAAAACTGCTGAATTTCTCAGTCGTAATCCTAACAGTAAATATGCTCAGATTTCTACTTGGACAATGGTTTTAAATAATCAAGTTGACGATAAAACTCGTAAACGTGCAATTAAGGAAATCGAAGCTTTGGGGGGAAAAGTGATTCAAACTCCTGAAGGGAATTCTAAAATTATATTTCCGCCAAAGGATTGAATTATTGGGCATGGGGCATGGGGCATGGGGCATTGGGCATTGGGCATGGGGAGATGAGGGAGATGAGGGGATGGGGAGTGTGGGAGATGAGGGGATGGGGAGACAAGGAGACAAATTAAAATAAATTTCTTTCCCCTTGTCCCCAATTCACCTTGTCCCCTTGTCCTCTTCCAATGCCCAATGCCCAATGCCCAATGACTAATGATATTTTTTGGTATGACGGTAAATTAATTCACTCCCAAACTCTAGAATTAAACATTAACGATCCAGGTTTACTTTATGGAGCGACAGTTTTTACAACTTTGCGAGTTTATGAGAATCTGGATAGTAATTTAACCAATTGGCAAGCACATTGCGATCGCCTACTTTTCTCAATCCAATCTTTTGGCTGGCAACAACCCAATTGGCAACGTGTCCGCCAAGGTGCCCAACTTCTTCTCCCACGCTTCCCGGTTCTCAGAATTACTCTGTTCCCCGATGGACGAGAGTGGATAATTGGCAGATTTCTACCACCATATTTGACAGAAAAACAAAAAAATGGTATTGCGTGCTACGTTGCCAGTTCAGAATTTTCTCGTTCTCTACCTTCTCATAAAACTGGAAATTATTTGAGTGCTTGGTTAGCAAAAACTAGCTCAAATACCCAAGAAGCAATATTAGTAGACGCTCAAGGAAATTGGCTAGAAACCAGCACAGGTAACCTTTTGGGATGGTGTGATGGGAGTTGGTGGACGCCGCCAATCAAGGCTGGAATTTTGCCGGGAATAATGCGATCGCAACTGATAAACTACTTGCAAAATCAGCAACAACCAATGCAGGAATCTCCTTGGAGTCCAGAGCTAGTCCAGAAATTTGAAGCGATCGCCTACACTAATAGTGTGGTCGAGATTATCCCCATTCATACCGTTCATCAGCCTACAGGATCGCTACAATATAATCCACACCATCTCAGTTTTCAGCAAATAAGGGGTCTTTTTTGAGCATGACAGCCACGCCAATCTGTTATATCTTAAGATAAGTTAACATAATTCTTAATAATGACCTCTCCGCTTACAGACAGCACTCGCTACGCGATGGCGCGAAAAATACAGGAGGATAAACCTTAGTGAATAAAAGATGGAGAAACGCAGGGCTGTACGCGCTGCTATTTATTGTTGTCATTGCCCTGGGTACAGCATTTTTTGACAAACAACCCCAAAGCAGAGAGACATGGCGATACAGCCGCTTTATTCAAGAAGTTGAACAAGGCAGAGTAGAAAAAGTCAGTCTGAGTGCAGACCGTTCTACAGCATTGGTTACACCCAAATACGACCCAAATAAACGGCTGGTAACCTTAGTCAACGACCCAGATTTAATCAATACTTTGACATCAAAAGGCGTTGATATTTCAGTTTTGCCCCAAACCGACGAAGGATTTTGGTTTAAGGCACTGAGCAGCTTATTTTTCCCTGTATTGCTTTTGGTTGGCTTATTCTTCTTGCTACGTCGCGCTCAAAGTGGCCCTGGTAGCCAAGCCATGAACTTTGGCAAATCCAAAGCCAGAGTACAAATGGAACCGCAAACGCAGGTGACATTTGGCGATGTAGCTGGTATTGACCAAGCCAAATTGGAATTAAACGAAGTCGTAGACTTTCTGAAAAACGCCGATCGCTTTACCGCCGTTGGTGCAAAAATTCCTAAAGGTGTGCTGTTAGTTGGCCCTCCTGGTACTGGTAAAACCCTCCTGGCTCGTGCTGTAGCTGGTGAAGCGGGTGTACCATTCTTCTCAATCTCCGGTTCGGAATTTGTGGAAATGTTTGTGGGTGTCGGTGCATCCCGCGTCCGCGATTTATTTGAACAAGCCAAATCCAACGCTCCCTGTATCGTCTTCATCGATGAAATTGACGCCGTAGGTCGTCAGCGGGGTGCAGGTTTAGGTGGTGGTAACGATGAACGGGAACAAACCCTCAACCAGCTGCTCACAGAAATGGACGGCTTTGAAGGTAACACCGGCATCATTATTATCGCTGCAACCAACCGTCCCGATGTTCTAGATGCAGCATTGTTGCGTCCTGGTCGTTTTGACCGTCAAGTTGTAGTAGACCGTCCCGACTATTCTGGACGTAGCGAAATCCTCAAGGTACACGCCCGTGGTAAGACCTTGGCGAAAGATGTGGACTTGGATAAAATCGCCCGTCGTACCCCTGGATTTACCGGTGCAGATTTATCCAACTTGTTAAATGAAGCCGCAATTTTAGCAGCACGGCGGAATTTAACTGAAATTTCGATGGATGAAATCAACGATGCGATCGATCGCGTATTAGCTGGCCCAGAAAAGAAAGACCGGGTAATGAGCGAAAAGCGCAAGACCTTGGTAGCATATCACGAAGCTGGTCACGCCTTAGTTGGTGCTTTGATGCCCGACTACGACCCAGTACAAAAGATTAGCATCATCCCTCGTGGTCGCGCAGGTGGTTTAACTTGGTTTACTCCCAGTGAAGACCGCATGGACACTGGTTTATACAGCCGTGCTTATCTGGAAAATCAGATGGCTGTAGCTTTGGGTGGACGCATCGCCGAAGAATTAATCTTTGGTGAAGAAGAAGTAACCACAGGTGCTTCCAACGACTTGCAACAAGTAGCCCGTGTTGCGCGTCAGATGATTACCCGATTTGGGATGAGCGATCGCTTAGGCCCAGTCGCCCTTGGTCGTCAACAAGGTAACATGTTCTTGGGACGAGATATCATGTCAGAACGCGATTTCTCTGAAGAAACCGCCGCTGCTATTGATGAAGAAGTCCGCAAACTCGTTGATGTCGCTTATACACGCGCGAAGGAAGTGTTAGTTGGTAACCGCCACATTCTAGATCAATTAGCGCAAATGCTAGTTGATAAAGAAACAGTAGACGCCGAAGAATTGCAAGAAATTCTCGCAAATAACGATGTGAAAACTGCTGCGTTTGCCTAATTAATCAGAATTCAGAATTCAGAATTCAGAATTCAGAAGTTAACAAGAAAAGTAGGCTTGGTTAAGCTTCTAAGTTAAAAAATTCGGGGTGATTCTGGTATTTTCCAGGTTACCCCAAATTTTTTTCAGAATAATTCCCCAAAATTATCCTACGTTTCATATCATGTCCGGTAAATTACTTGTGATATGTCATTGCGAGTGCAACGAAGTGGAACGACGCAATCGCAAGGATTCTGCCATTACTTCACTTCGCTATCGCTACGTACCCTTCTCTTCTCTACGAGACGCTACGCGAATGGATTCCGCCCTTGGCGGTACGTAATGACAAGCATTTAGCCGGACTTAATATCATTCTCTGCATCTTCTATCTTGTGTACCTAAATTAAAAGCCCGGTCGTGAAG
>JAVRBV020000180.1:0-13115 GCA_034531095.2 Nostoc sp. CreGUA01
CTCTTGGCGTTCTTGGCACGCCAGTTGCTTCAAGTCGGCAGAGCCGCCCAACGCACTGGCTCGTCTTGGCGGTAGCCTACGGCAAGCCGCAAAGCGTCTACGATAAATTAGGCGAAGTTGGCTATTTTTGCGTAAGTCCTAATCATGTTTGCCTAATTACTCCATTTCCAACTCAGTCACAACTGCGTAGCCCGTCGTAGACATCGCCAAACTATCACAAACCCCCAGAAGACTGTGAATTTCGGGTGGTGTTGGGTTAAAAAAGAAACTATGAAAATCATCAAACCCATCACCAACTTTTTAGAAATCCGCGCCAGTGCCCCTGCATACGGCGGTTGGGTGTTAGCAGCTACGGCTATTTGTTTTTTTGGAGCAGGTATCAATACGATGGCTGGTTGGCTGTACGCCATTAGCGGCATTAGTTTTGCCCTTTTGGCTGTAGCGGCCATCTTACCACCGCGATCGCTCACAAACCTCTCCGTTATCCGCCGCCCCATTAGGCCTGTGTCAGCAGGCGATGAACTGAGGGTGGAATTAGAAATCTGCAATCACACACAGCAGCCTGTCAGCTTGTTACAAGTCGAGGACATGTTGCCTTTCGTGTTGGGCAAACCAGTACAAAAAGCGATCGAGACAATTCCTAGCCAAGGCAGTTACCGTTGGTTATATTATCACCCTACCCAACGCCGGGGCGTCTATCGCTGGCACACAGTCGAACTTGGTTCTGGTGCGCCTTTGGGCTTATTCTGGTGTCGTCGTCAGCGTGATTGTGCTGCCACAGCGATCGTCTATCCTACAGTATTACCTTTGGCTACCTGCCCCCTAGTAGATGAAATGGGGCAACAAGAAAGCAAAAAAAGCGATTCCCGTGGTAAACCTTTGCAGACAGCGACAACGGGACTAGTGCGATCGCTACGTCCCTACCGTATCGGAGATCCTACCCGTCTGATTCACTGGCGTACTAGCGCCCGCTATGGAGAATTAAGGGTGCGGGAGTTAGAAGTGGTAACTGGTGGACAAGAAATAGTTATTGCCCTTGACAGTGCTAGCAATTGGCAAGAAGAAAACTTTGAACAAGCAGTAATCGCCGCCGCCTCATTGTATTTTTATGCACAAAAACAGCAACTACAGGTGCAACTGTGGACAGCATCCACAGATTTAATTAAAGGAGAGCGTTTTGTTTTAGAAACCTTAGCAACAACCACTACCCTAGAAGATGCCAGCAGAGTAGTTCCCAAAAACCATCCCTTGATTTGGCTGACTCAAAACTCCCAAAGCCTTTCTACCCTGCCTCAAGGTAGTCGCTGGGTTTTGTGGCAGAATATTTCCTCACCACCAGAACCAGAAGTCATCAATTGGGAGCATCCTGGTATAATTTTGCAAAGCGATCGCCCACTACAACCCCAGCTGCAAAAGACAATAGGGCATGGGGCATAGGGCATGGGGCATGGGGCAAGCAGGAAGTGTGGGAGGTGTGGGAGGTGTGGGAGGATGGGGAAGAAATCTTTCCCCCTCATCTCCCTCATCTCCCTCATCTCCCTCATCTCCCCACCTCCCCACCTCCCCACCTCCCCACCCAAGTTAAATTTCTTTGATTTCCCAAATTCTCGCGATCCCAACACACCAGAGATATCAGCGTTTGAGCCAAGGTAAAACAATCTCAGCTGCTAAGGTTGGGGAAATACACCCAGTAATCCCCTAGTGTGACTGAGGTACAATGCAAAGAAATATTTAAATTATGAGCGCCTGATCCACATGATCACATCAGAAGTTAACACAAAATCCAGCGATAAAAGCCTAGAGGCAATGCGGCATTTTTCTGAACAATACGCCAAGCGTACTGGAACATACTTCTGTTCTGAACCTTCAGTTACCGCAGTGGTAATTGAAGGATTAGCCAAACATAAAGACGACTTGGGTGCGCCTTTATGTCCCTGTCGCCACTACGAAGATAAAGAAGCTGAGGTTCATGCCACATATTGGAACTGTCCTTGTGTACCAATGAGAGAACGCAAAGAGTGTCACTGCATGTTGTTCCTTACCCCTGACAACGAGTTTGCTGGAGACAAACAAGAAATCTCTCTCGAAACAATTAAAGAAGTGCGAGACAGTATGGGATGAGCGAAACCATGCCGCAAGAGTTTTGGCAAGGCATAGAACAATTTAATTCTCGTCAGTTTTACGCCTGCCATGACACTTTAGAGGCTCTATGGATTGAAGCCAGCGAACCAGAAAAAACCTTGTATCAAGGCATTCTGCAAATTGCTGTGGCATTGTATCATCTGGAAAATCGTAACTGGCGAGGTGCGGTAATTCTGCTGGGAGAAGGCAGCAATCGCCTGCGGCGTTACCCATCTAGTTACGGCAGTATTGATATAGATGAGCTATTGAGTCAAAGCGTAGCATTGTTAAAGACATTGCAACAAATAGGAGCAGATAAAATTAGTGCTGGCGATGTAGGTGAAAATCAAGTCCTATCTTTACCTAAAATTGTGCTAGTTAATGATTAATTAAGTTTAAGCAGGTGAAGGAAGACAAGGAAGAGAGGAAGAATTTTACTTCGTTTTCTTCCTTGTTTTCCTGTTGTTCTGTTTGATACTTTTGACTTTTAAGACAATCGCTATTACTAATTAACACCCCGTAGCTTGCGAGTGTTATCAACTAAACTTTGAGCAAATTGGTCAAATCTTTGAGAAAGTTTCTCATCTAACAGCTTACCTTCCGGACTGAAAGCACTCCAAGCTTGTCCGATGGCAATTTGTTCTGGAATCACCCAACCATGTACCCAACGGACGATTAACCTCAGGTCATTCAAAGCGTTACTATTAGACTGGCCGCCCAATACACTAATTAGCCCTGTCACTTTATCAGACAGTTGGTCAAAGCTCATCAAATCCAGAGCATTTTTCAGCACACCACTGACGCCGCCGTGATATTCAGGTGTCGCCAAAATTAACCCATGAGAGCTACTAACTGTATCCTGCAACCGCTTCACATCTGGGTATTCTAAATACTCCTTTCCACCATTACAAAATGGCAGCTGCAACTCCCGTAAATCGAGAATTTCTACCTCTGCACCCAAGGCTTCCACTCTTTGCATTGCAACCTGCAAAGCCAAGTGTGTATAAGAATTAAGTCTTAAACTACCGCCAATACCAACAATTTTCACCATAATTAACTCACAGATCGCTAACTAGCTAGATTATTAAAAACGAAGTCGTTATGACTATGTTTATTTTAACGATTTGTATCAGAATGTGTCAAATTGATATCGAGGGCATTGGGCATTGGGCAAACAGGGCATTGGGCAAGCAGGAAGTGTGGGAGGTGTGGGAGGATGGGGAAGCATTAATTCTCTTTCCCCCATCTCCCCACACTCCCCACACTCCCCCATCTCCCCCATCTCCCTCATCTCCCTCATCCCCCTGATCCTCTCCCCCATGCCCAATGCCCAATGCTGGAAGTTAGACTAGATAAGAAAACCGTAACTTCCAGTTATTGGAATTTTTGCTAGAAGAATAGGCATAAAACCATAGCTCAACTTCTGCCAGCAGACAAAGGGTAATTATTATGACAAATTTGCGAAAAAAAGCGTTGATAAAACAGGGGTCGTCAAAGCGCGTTGCTTGGATTGGTGGGCTAGCAGCTAGTTTGATGATGTTGCCAGGAATTTTTGGGGGTACTCCTGTTTTGGCACAAAAACCAGAGACCAACTCTTTAAATTATGGTGAGTTGATCAAAAAAGCCAAGGCGGGAGAAATCGAAAGAGTTGAGCTTGATGAAGCCGAACAGACAGCAAGGGTTTATCTTAAGGGGCAAAAAGAGAATACACCACCGCAACAAGTGAGACTTTTGGCGCAAAATACAGAATTAATTAACATTCTCAAAGATCAGAAGGTTGATTTTGGTGAGATTTCTTCTGCGAACAGTCGGGCTGCTGTTGGGTTGTTGATTAATCTCATGTGGATTTTGCCGCTGATAGCTTTAATGTTGTTGTTCCTCCGTCGTTCTACTAATGCTTCTAGCCAAGCGATGAATTTTGGTAAATCCAGGGCTCGTTTCCAAATGGAAGCAAAAACTGGTGTGAAATTTGAAGATGTCGCTGGGGTTGAAGAAGCCAAAGAAGAATTGCAAGAAGTTGTTACCTTCCTGAAACAGCCAGAAAGATTTACCGCTGTGGGCGCACGTATTCCTAAAGGAGTGTTGTTAATTGGCCCTCCTGGTACTGGTAAAACTTTACTAGCAAAAGCGATCGCTGGGGAAGCAGGTGTGCCATTTTTCAGCATTTCTGGTTCGGAATTTGTGGAAATGTTCGTTGGTGTGGGTGCATCCCGCGTGCGTGACTTGTTTAAAAAAGCCAAAGATAATGCACCTTGTCTGATATTCATCGATGAAATCGACGCCGTAGGTAGACAACGGGGCGCTGGTATCGGTGGCGGTAACGATGAGCGAGAGCAAACCCTCAATCAACTGCTGACCGAAATGGATGGTTTTGAAGGTAACACTGGCATCATTATTATTGCTGCCACGAACCGTCCAGATGTATTAGATGCAGCGCTGCTCAGACCAGGACGCTTTGACAGACAAGTGATGGTGGATGCACCAGATTTGAAAGGGCGACTGGAAATTTTGCAAGTCCACGCGCGCAATAAGAAGATTGACCCTAGCGTATCATTAGAAGCGATCGCTCGCCGCACTCCTGGTTTCACCGGCGCAGATTTAGCCAACTTACTCAACGAAGCTGCCATTCTCACCGCTAGGAGGCGCAAAGAAGCCGTCACCATCTTAGAAATCGATGCCGCCGTAGACAGGGTAGTTGCAGGTATGGAAGGTACAGCTTTGGTAGACAGCAAGAGCAAGCGCTTAATTGCCTACCATGAAGTGGGACATGCCTTAGTGGGCACATTGCTCAAAGACCACGATCCTGTGCAAAAAGTCACACTCATTCCACGAGGACAAGCACTGGGATTAACTTGGTTTACTCCCAACGAAGAACAGGGATTGATTTCTCGTTCCCAACTCAAAGCACGTATCACCGCTACTTTGGGCGGTCGGGCTGCCGAGGAAATCGTTTTTGGTAAGCCAGAAGTCACCACAGGTGCAGGAGATGATCTGCAAAAAGTCACAGGAATGGCACGCCAAATGGTCACACGGTTTGGGATGTCAGAACTAGGCCCCTTGTCCTTAGAAAATCAGGGTGGAGAAGTATTTTTGGGACGCGACTGGATGAATAAATCAGAGTATTCTGAGGAAATTGCCGCCAAAATTGATTCCCAAGTCCGGGAAATTGTCAACAATTCCTACATCAAAGCAAAAGAACTATTGGAAGAAAACCGCATAGTTTTGGAGCGTTTAGTAGATTTGCTAGCAGAGCAAGAGACAATTGAAGGCGATTCATTCCGCAAAATTGTTGCTGAAAATGCTCTGGTAGTAGATGAAAAAGTGGCTGTATCTCATTAAGAGACTTCCAAGGAAAAAATATTCAGTCGTAGGGGCGCACAGCTGTGCGCCCCTACAAATGTACAAACAATTTGGGATAATTTATTTCCTGGAAGTCCCTAAGAGATTAGTCAATATTTACTAGTCAATAGTTGAGATTTATCAACTATTGACTATTGAAAATATAAGATTGATTTCCTCAGACATAACTCTCTATCCACCCGATTGCGGTAAAGTTGCAAATAAACGTGCATCTAGAGCCAGGAGGAAAGAGTCGTGAAAGCAGTCTTGATGACAGCAGCTGGCAGTCCGGAAGTTCTGCAAGTACAGGACGTGCCAAACCCTGCTGTTCCTGTGGGAAATACTGAACTTTTAGTTCGGTTAGTGGCGGCTGGTGTTAATCCCATTGATACCAAACTTCGTAGCCGAGGCACTTTTTACAGCGATCGCCTGCCAAGTATTTTAGGATGTGATGGTGCTGGTATAGTAGAAGCTGTGGGTGCTGGCGTACAACGTTTTCGCCCAGGCGATGGAGTATATTTTTGCTATGGCGGTTTGGGGGCACACCAAGGAAATTATGCTGAATATACCGTTGTGGATGAGCGATTTGTGGCTCATAAACCCGCGTCTATCTCTTTTGCCGAAGCAGCAGCAGCACCTTTAGTCTTAATCACAGCTTGGGAAGCTTTATATGAACGCGGACGATTGGCACCTGGGGAACGAGTTTTGATTCATGCTGGTGCTGGTGGTGTAGGGCATGTAGCAATTCAATTGGCAAAACTCAAAGGTGCTAGTGTTTCTACCACAGTGGGTTCTCAGGAAAAAGCTAATTTTGTCAAACAATTGGGTGCTGATCATGCAATTTTATATAAACAAACTGACTTTGTGCAAGCGGTATTAGATTGGACAAATGGCGAAGGCGTAGAGTTGGCTTTTGATACCGTAGGCGGCGAAACCTTTCACAAAACTTTCCCCGCAGTGCGAGTATATGGTGATATTGTGACGATTCTCGAACCAGATGCCAATACTGTTTGGAAAACTGCTAGATTACGCAATCTCCGCATTGGCTTAGAATTGATGTTGACACCAGCATTGCTTGGATTAGAAGAAAGTCTCCAACATCATGCAGAAATTCTCCAACAATGCGCCACCTGGATTGATGAAGGTAAGTTAAAAATCCATGTTAGTCACAAGTTTTCTTTAGAAGAAGCCGCTAAAGCTCACCAATTAATTGAAAGTGGTTCTGTAACAGGTAAAATTGTTTTGCTAATTAGGGATGAATAATCGAGGAATTTGCATAAATTATTTTTTAAACGCAGAGGCACGCAGAGGTTAAACGCAAAGGTACTCAGAGTTTTTTCTCTGCGTAACTCTGCGCTTTCCTTTGCGTTCCTTTGCGTTTTATTAATTCTTCTCCTCTTTCCGGTATCAACTTGGGCAGCGCAACAACCAGAACGCACACCTTTAACTCTAGAATTATTACAAGAACGACTGCATACACCTACACTCCGCGAAGGTAATTTGACGGTGGATTTGCAGAAAATGGTGATTGATTTACGCCCAGAGAATGCTACTTTTCGTGATGTTTTTTATCAATCGCTGCGAAAAGAATTGGGTGCAAAACCTCTGGGTTTAGACCTGAGTTATGCTTTGATTTTAGGCGATTTTATCGGCAGTGATTTGGGTTTAAGAACACCTTTGTATGCTCAAGCCATTGCTCCGATTTTTACGAGTAGCGAACAAGAAGAATTAGAACGTTTGCGGTTTGTTTGTTTGGAATCACTGGCGATGTCTACAACGGGCTACGCCTACGCTTTACCAAACTCTAAAGATTGTCGATCGCTTTTGGCAACACAGTCAACCCAATCAACTGAAATTACCGTTTTTCGTGGTGCTTTAACACTGGTGCAAACTCGGTTCAATGGGGAAGTGAAGTTTTCTAACACATTCTTTCTTCAGTCTGTAGATGCCCAAAACGCCAACTTTGTCCAAGCAACTAACTGGACTGAAACCAGATTTGCTCGTCCTGTTAGTTTTAGTAGTGCTAACTTTCGACAATCAAGCAACTTTTATAGCAGTATTTTTTTTGATAAAGCTAATTTTAAACAAACAAAGTTTCAGGACATTATTGATTTTCAAGGTAGCTTTTTTGAGAAACCTGTGAACTTTAATCAAGCAAATTTTCAGCAGCTAGCTAAATTTAATAGTGTGCGCTGGCAAGAAAATGCTGATTTTTCTCATGTGCGTTTTGCCAATCAAGCACAATTCACTAAAAGTAATTTTAATCAATTACTCCTCTTCAATGAAACAAGTTTTGAGCAAGCTGTGATATTTCGAGAAACCGAGTTTAACCAATCGGTAAATCTCCAAGGTGCTAGTATTATCAACCAAGCAGATTTTAGTGATGCCAGATTTGCTAAGGAAGCTTTTTTGAATGTATCTGGTCTAACTTTTAATTCTAATCAAGCGAAAATTTTAGGTAATCCTGGTGAAATTGGTAAGATATTTTATGTACCTACATTACAGGGAAATCAAAACATATTGCGGAATTTGGGACAAAACTTTCGTCAACAACAACAAGTTGCAGATGCTAATGATTTAGAGTACACAAAACAACGATTAAGATTAATAGAGTTAAGTCGCAAGTTGACGGCTACAAATATTAATAGTGCAACTATTCCAAGTTTGATTAATTTGGGTTTTTCGGCAACTGAATCGGAAGCCATCATTCAGCGTCGTTTAAGAAAATCATTTCGTAATACCACTGAGTTACTTACTTTAGCAAAGATTAATTTAGAAACATATCGCAAATTAAGCGATCGCTTGATTGTTGGCGAACCACTTTCTATAGGTATATGGTTACTCCAAGCTTGGAATTGGTTGGCATTAAGTGTACTGTTGTTGTTGAGTGGTTATGGTACGAATTTTTGGTTAGTATTTGGTGTTGGAGGAGTAGCGATCGCTTACTTCGGTTTACTATTTTGGCTAGTAGATCGGTGTCGCCGTTTGCATCCAGTACCAATTATTCCCACATCCTACGAAACCATTTCCATATTAATCAGTTTTAGTGTTTTAGAACTCTTGAGCTTATTAGCTATATTTCGCAATGCAGAACAACCTTGGGTGACATTGGGGTGTCTTTTAATAATTATTGTTCCCGTTCCCGTGACTTTATTAATTCGACTTTACCAACAAGGCCGTTACCATGATTTAATGGATATTTCCTACTTTACAGAAGACGGGACATTTAGACAATTACGATTATTAATTGGACGTTTACCAGTGATTCCCAGAAATGAGACATTTCGTGAAAGATATATGCCATTGCTGTGCGATCGCCGTTGGAATTGGCTGAATTATTATGATTTTAGCCTCAACAACCTAGTGAGATTAGGATTTAATGACATTCGCTTACGAGACCAACATTTACCAGGTATTATTTCTGCACTTGCTTGGTATCAATGGAGTCTAGGTTTAATTTACATTACCCTAGTTTTGTGGACACTCTCGCGCACAATTCCCGGATTGAATTTGCTAATTTATTTGAAGTAATCTTGCTTTCAACTACAAGTAATGTTTTATCTGACTCAATTTAAGCGATCGCATTCCTCCCTTTGCATCTTAACCCTCAAGTGCTTCTAACCAAGCCTGTAAATCAGCCATACTAGTAAAATCAAGTAGTGCCTCCCCCAGATTTTCTAATTGTTCTAAGCACAGAGTTTCAGTACGTTCACGTACTTGTTGAGGTAATTCTCCTACACGTCGAGTTAATAGACGAAGAATGAGCGATCGCGCTTCCTCTTCCTTGATTTCCCTGTAAACTCGCGTTTGTTGGAGCGTAATTCCTAGCATTTGTTCAACCTCCTTGCGGCTTAATTGTTCAAATTTGTACACCATTATCGTTGTCACTAACTCAATTATGGCGTCATTTGCAGTTTTGGGTTGTTCCACAGACGAACGTTCAAGCAAATACCTTGCTTCTTGTGGTGCTTGTTCATCATCTAGGGTAGTTAACACCATCAGCCCTACCCATAAAGGTAATTGACGAATATTTCCCAATTCATCTAAATAAACTCGATGTACTTGGTTACTGTTCAGAAATCCCCGATGAGGATGAATATCGCCCTTCGGGTTCAGCAGTTACTCCACTTGGGGAGACCCCAAGACCGTACTGCTTCACTTTGTTCGATACTGCGTGACGGATAAATAATTACTGCTTGCCAGTCACTAAATCTAGGGCGGTTGCGATAGAAATATAACGATGATTCTGCAAATACCCTTTCATAAAGCTGCTCATCTTTTTGAAACTGCACTTCGCAGAAATAAAGAACCCCAGCACCTTCATTTTCTGGTGGTAAAAATACCCCATCAATTTCAAATTTTGGTTCTTTGACAGCGACTGAATCAAATCGATAATTCTCTGCATTGATTGGAGGATTTA
Organism: Nostoc sp. CreGUA01; assembly: GCA_034531095.2. GTDB lineage: Bacteria > Cyanobacteriota > Cyanobacteriia > Cyanobacteriales > Nostocaceae > Nostoc. Next base: position 9,881 of record JAVRBV020000180.1, read on the forward strand.
TTAATAGCTCAAATAATAAACTGGGCGATTGTTGAAACAGTTTGTCAAAAATTGAGTCTCGACGCATGAAATATTTTTACTGATTTTTTTAGACGTAAAACCAAAACAAGAACAAAAGCGATCGCAGTTATTCGTCTTCTTGAACAGCGATCGCGTTTTGAGATTACTTTTCTAAAATTTGTAACAATGCCTGTCGATAAATTTTTAGTCCATCTGCATTCAAATCGTCGCCATCGTTGGTAAAATCCTTTTTCAGAACGTTATTTTCATACAATGATGCTACTCCTGCTGCGGCAACTGGTACTTTTTCTGTTTCCCCAACTTGATTAATTAGAGCATTAATTTGTTCGACTCTCGAAAGTGGCGCTGCAACAGTTGGATCTGAGCTAGCCTCAGTTGTTGAATAAAAAGCTGGAATCAGAAAAACTTCTTTAGTTCCCATTGTGCGAACAAGTGCGATCGCTTCTTGCAGATTTTTGCTAAACAACTCATCATTAATTCCATACAAAGCATCATTTCCACCTATGGCAATAATCGCTTTTTCACATTTTACTTTAGTAGGAATTAAAGCTTTTAGTTGTTCTAGCAATGAAACTGAACTCAAGCCATTTAAGCCAAAATTAAAAGTACCACTACCAAGTGTATTGCCAAGTCCAGCCGAAATCGAATCACCAAATAAGCAACCTGAAAACTGTTTATCTTGGGCGGCAAGCGTTTGATATTGCAGTGCAATTTTCCCAAGAGGAGAAGAAGTGACATTATCCTTTGGTGGTGTATCAGCAGAACCAGAAGATGAATTTGCCATACCAACTAAACGGGAAATTTTTGACACATCAATGACTATTTCATTACTAGGATAGGCTTCTAGAAAAGTGAGGAGTCCTAAACCTTCTGGTGATTTTGCTCCCAGGATAATACCAGATCGTAGCGCTTGAATACTGGCTTGATCCCGACGAGCGATCGCTTGGGAAACAAAATATAAAATTTGCTTACCTGTTTGTGCATTTACCAGCTTATCTAAAGCCACAATATCAAGAGACATCTTCACTTGCAGTGCATCTTGAAACTTCTGTTTTTCTTGAGGACTGAGACGACTTAAAATAGTTTGCAAATTCGCAGAAATTTTTTGCGTCTCGCTATAGTTGCGTATATCTGCCACAGCGATCGATTGCTCAAATAAACCATATCTAACAACAACATTTTCAGCTGCCAAACTAGGCGATACACCAAAAATACTATGCAGTACTGGAAATATTGAGTAACCAGATAGGCTTAGTAAAACACGATAAAAAGATTTCATCACAAAAGTTAGTGGAGAATTAATAGCCAATAGTTAATATTCAATGTTTAAGAGTCAAGAGTCAAGAATTTAGGGCATTGGGTATTGGGCATGGGGCAAACAGGAAGTGTGTCCGGTGTGGGAGGATAGGGAAGCATTAATTCTCTTTCCCCCATCTCCCCATCTCCCCACACTCCCCACACTCCCCACACTCCCTCATCTCCCTCATCCCCCTCATCCCCCTCATCCCCCTCATCCCCCTCATCTCCCATGCCCAATCCCCAGTCCCCAGTCCCAACAAGAAATGGGCACAACCCCTTGATTTTGGGAATACTCAAACCAGTAGGCATGAGGATAGAAAAGTGGTAGAAGAAAGTGTGTATTGGGTAGCTTGGTCGCAAATTTCGGGAATTGGCCCGGTATTACTGCGACGGCTGCAACAGCATTTTGGCACACTGGCAACTGCTTGGAACGCTACTAAGATACAGTTAGGAGAAGTAGAGGGTTTTGGTTTTCAAACATTAGAAAAAATAGTACAACAGCGATCGCGTCTACATCCAGAACAACTATTCACCAAACACCAACAAGAAAACCCTGATTTCTGGACTCCAGCAGATAGCGATTATCCGCGCTTACTCCTGGAAACTCCCAGTCCAGCGGCGATTTTGTACTATCGCGGTGAAATTGAACTCCAGGAAAATCTCGGACAAAAACCCCTAGTTGCTATTGTCGGAACCCGCCGCCCTTCAGAATACGGCATTCGTTGGACTCGCCAAATTAGCACAGCTTTGGCTAAAAATGGTTTTACAGTGGTTTCTGGGATGGCGGAGGGAATTGATACCGAAAGCCACGCCGCCGCGATGAAAGCTGGTGGAAGAACCATCGCAGTTTTAGGAACTGGTGTAGATGTTATTTATCCCCAGAAAAATCGGGATTTGTACAAACAAATTTTGACGGCTGGATTAGTCGTGAGTGAGTACCCCGCAAAAACCCCACCCGATCGCACTCACTTTCCCCGCCGCAACCGCATTATTGCAGGTATGAGCCGCGCTATCCTGGTAATGGAAGCCCCATTAAAATCTGGCGCCCTAATTACAGCCACCTACGCCAATGAATTTGGTAGAGATGTCTATGCATTACCAGGGAGAGTGGACGATTATCCATCCCAAGGTTGTTTAAAGCTGCTAACTCAAGGCGCTTCTTTGATTCTCAAAGAATTAGACGAATTATTAACAATGCTGGGAGCAATACCACAAATTGACGAAGTTGAGCAATTTCCCACAGCACAACAGTTAACTTTGCCAACTTTATCACCCGAATTGCAACGAGTAATGGATGCGATCGCCTTTGATATTTTACCCTTCGATTTAATTGTCCAACAAACCGGCATGGCTACTGGTTCAGTTTCCAGCGCTTTGTTACAGTTAGAACTCATGGGTTTACTCACCCAACTCCCAGGAATGCGGTATCAAAAAATTTAAAGGGTATGGGGCATTGGGCATGGGGCATTGGGCATTGGAAGTGTGTCCGGTGTGGGAGGATGGGGAAGAAATCTTTCCCCCCCCCACTCCCCACACCCCCTCCTCCCCCTCATCCCCCCCCTCCCCCCCCTCCCTCCTCCCCCCCCCCCCACCCCCCCCCCCTTAAAAGATGCCAAGTAAAAATGCCTTAGCTCCCTCAAACTGTCACCACCATAAAGTAAACAGAAAAAGACAAATTAGTTTCCTTTTTTCCTTTTCTTTATTGACCGGTACGGTTGAGGCCAGTTAGGGAATTTTTCTTGGGTTTTTTTGGGGGGGGGGGGGGTGGGGCGGGGGGGAGGGGGGAGGGGGGGGGGGGGGGGGATGAGGGGGGAGGGGGAGGGGGGGGATGGGGGGGATGAGGGAGTGGGGGGAGTGGGGGGGGGAAAGATTTCTTCCCCATCCTCCCTCACCGGACACACTTCCAATGCCCAAT
>JAVRBV020000181.1:0-66193 GCA_034531095.2 Nostoc sp. CreGUA01
CCTGGGAATAAATTCCCAGCCTAACAGCAAAAGTCATCTAAAAGATGACTAAAGATTTTTGGCTATATTTAGTCATCTTTAGATGACTTTTGCTATTAGCAAGGAACTTCAGTTCCTTGCTGGACATCAATTTTACGTTAAATTGACACCCATGAGCAATGTTCCCTACCGCATGGTTTATTTACCAGGGAATAGCTGGAATTATGAATTATGAATTAGTAATTATTTGGTCAAACCAAGTAACTGGTATTAGGTACGATCGCAAAAAAGGCATACTCATACCAGGCAGTCCAGATGAAACTGCGAATCCATCGCTGGCGCTTTTCGGGACTCAATTCATACTCAAATGCCCCACGTGCAGGATCGATGGAAGATAGGTGAGAGTTGCAACCACAACCATGTTGATAAGTAAAACCATATTTTGAGGCAATACTTTGCACTTTCATCTGAATAGCAAATACCTTACCTGCATGGAGTATGGCATCCCAAGAACGCTTATGTTCTATATCACGCGGGTCAAATCGTAAGGCACGTTCCTCAAAAACATGATCCCGGTAAATGGGTGCTAAATGCACGTGATAGAAACTGGCAGGCAGCTCGTAACCAAATTCATTGAATAAATCTATACCAATACGAGCTACTTTTAGCTGCTCCGTATACTCGATTCCCTGTGATTCCACATCGTGGAGAATTTCTGCAAAATTTGGATAGCTGTCTTTTTTAAAGTCTTGTCCAAAAAATTCCAGGGTTTCCCATGCTAGTTGTGCAAAGATTTGGGAGAATGATGGTATTAAGTGAGCTAACTGGGGGCGATCGCTAAACAAATCAACCTCACCATGCTCTAATTTGTATAGAAATAACTGTGCCATCTCAACATAACTTTGAGGATCTGAAAGTCCCACACTCGTGGTTTTTCTCGCAATCTCTTGCCATGTAGTGGGTAGTTGAGAAACGTGAACCGCATTTTCTCCGGCGATGACTGCAACACGAGGACATTCGAGAAGTTGCATCGACAATCTCCATTTAAGACTTTAGTGTAATTTACCCTAAGTAATACCTTCTGTGTATTCTCCACATAATTAAAAAATCTTTGACAGAGTGTCTTAGGGGAGGGCTGGGGAGTGGGGAGTGGGGAGTGGGGAGATGGGGAGATGGGGAGATGGGAGATGGGGAGATGGGGAGATGGGGAGAGAATTTCACTCTACCACCCCACCACCCCACCACCCTACTACCCCACACTCCCAATGCCCAATGCCCAATGCTCCATGCCCATTTACTCAATTTTTAAGTTGAAAGGTAAGCGGGCATAAATTCCTTGTGGGTCGTTCATTTTTTGCAGCATTTGGATTTCTTGTTGCAGTTTTTGGAATTGGGTGGTGAGGGGATTGGATGGTTTGAGTTGGGTTGGCTCAATTCCAAAACTGTTCTGCACCTCTTGAGTTGCTCGCCCAAAAAAGCGTTCTCCGAAGCTACTAAAGCGGGGATATTCTTGTAATTCCCAGTCTTCTCCTAGTTTCGCTTCTTTGGCAGCATAAGCGATCGCGGCATTTAAACCACCAATTTCATCGACTAAACCAATTTCTTTGGCGGCTACGCCTGACCAAACCCTTCCTTGGGCGATTTCTGCTACTTTTTGTTCTGGAAGTTTGCGACCTTGAGAAACTTTATTGAGAAAAATGTTGTAAATCCGGTCAACACTGCGCTGATAAAGTGCTAATTCTTGGGGCGATTTCGGGCGAGAAGCTGTTTGAGAATCTGCATAGCGCCCGGTTTTCACTGAATCCCAGGTGATACCGTTGTCATTTGCTAACTTTTGTCCATTGAGTAATATGCCAAATACCCCTATTGAACCTGTTATTGTATTTGGTTCGGCAAAAATCCGGTTAGAGTCGCTAGCAATCCAATACCCACCGGAGGCGGCGGTGTCACCCATTGATACTACAACTGGTTTCTGTTGGCGAGTTAATTTTACTTCTCGCTGCATAACTTCGGCGGCTGTGGCGCTACCACCAGGGCTATTAATTCGCAGGATGACTGCTTTTACATCTTCATCTTGTCGCAGTCTGTTCAAGATTTTGGCAAAGCGATCGCCTCCTACTTCGCCATCTTCTCCTGTACCATCGACAATATCACCTTCAGCATAAACAACGGCAATTTTATTTTTTGAGTTGCGTTCTACACCTAAAGTTTTGCCGGAAACTTGGGCATACTCGTTCAAGTAAATTTGGCGGAATGTTTTGTCTTTTTTGTCGCTCTCTGTAAGCTTTTTCAGGTCATTCACCACTTCATCTGGGTATGCTACTTGGTCTACTAAACCACTGTTTTTTGCTTGTGTTGCTTCTAACAATGCCTGATTATCTGCGATCGCTTGTAATTCTTGCGGTTGAATTTTCCGACTAGCACCTACAGCATTGCGCCATTCTCCCCAAACATCATCTAATAATTTTTGAGTTTGTTCGCGGTTTTCTGGACTGAGTTTTGTGAGAATCAACGGTTCAACGGCTCCCTTAAATTTCCCCACCCGCACGATTTGAACGCCAATACCGTACTTTTGCAATGCTCCCGTTAAGAACATCAGTTGTGAACTCAAACCGTTGACTTCCATTAATCCCAAGGGATTCAGGACGATGGAATCGGCAGCTGAACTGACATAATATTCCTTTTCACTCCAATTACTGCCATAGGCGACAACCTTTTTGCCAGCAGCGCGGAATTCCTCTAGTGATTTGCGGATTTCTTTGAGAGACGCATAACCAACATCACTACTTTCGCTTGCACGGCTAGCATCCAGATAAATACCTACAATTCGCGGATCGCGCCGCGCTTTTTCCAAAGTTTCTATGACTTTGCGGAGTGTCATTCTTTCTTGGACTGTCCCTGAGAGTGCATTCTCAAAGAATTGGCCAGAATTAGGTTCGCCATCAGTAATTTTCATCGACAAGTCAAAAACCAGCACTGACTTATCTTTCACTTCTGGCCCAGTATCTTTAGAGGACGTAGCAGCCAACAGCAGCAAGAATAGTCCGGTGGTTCCCAGACCGCAGAAAACAATTAGTCCTAGTAGGGTACCAATTAAGCTAGCAAAAGTTTGTTTGATAAAGTTAGTCATTTGTCATTTGTCATTGGTCATTTATCGTACATTCGAGGGTTTAAGACCCCTACCTCTAGAGGTAGACCCAATTTCAGTCGGGGTTTAAATCACCGTCTGAAATTGTCTTTAATTTTGAATTTTGAATTTTGAATTTTGAATTGTTAACATTGGTCATTAGTCATTGGTTGTTAGCTATTTGCAAAAGACAAGGTGTTTTTGACCATCAAAGGCCATTTGTTTTCAGCCAAAAGACGCGTCCAACGCGGTGACTGAACTTTGTAACAAAGGACAAAGGACTAATGACTAATGACCTACTCAATTTATTCTATGCGCTGTAAACTATCAGAGTGCTTTAACTGAGACAAGGTGGTATTGCCTGTGCAAAATAATACTGTGGTAATTTCGGCAATCAATACCTCAGCTAGTTCGGCAACTGCTGTTTGTGAGACTGCTGCTGCTTTCAGGAAGGGCATGGCAAAACCGGCGATGTCTGCTCCTAAAGCGATCGCCATTGCTGCATCTAGTCCATGACGCAATCCCCCGGATGCAATTAACGGTACATCGGGGGCAAGCGATCGAATACTGGTAATGCACTCTGCTGTGGGTAAACCCCAATCGGCAAATGTCCTCCCCAAGCGACGTTGCAAGGCGTTTTCAGCTCGTTCGCTTTCGACTTTCGCCCAGGAAGTCCCACCGGCACCAGCGACATCAATGGCTGTGACTCCAGCTTCTAAGAGTTTCTTGGCGATCGCACCTGAAATCCCATTACCCACTTCTTTGGCAATTACTGGTACTGGTATTTTAGAGCATACTTTAGAAATATTGTCAAGCAAGCCTTTAAAATTAATATCGCCTTTTGGTTGAATGCACTCTTGTAGGGGGTTAATGTGTAGAATCAATGCATCAGCTTCTAGGATATCGACTACCCGCAGACATTCATCTAAACCATATTTATAGTTAAGTTGCACAGCGCCCAAGTTGGCGAATAGCAGAACATCCGGCGCATATTTGCGGACAGCAAAAGTATCGGCTACTTGGGGTTTTTCCACGGCTACTCGCTGGGAACCGACACCCATTGCAATTTTGTAATGTTGGGCGATTTCGGCCAAGCGTTGATTAATCATTCCTGCTTGTTCGGTTCCTCCAGTCATGGAAGAAATTAACAAAGGTGCGTTGAGGTGTTTACCTAAAAAAGTTGTACTGATGTCAATGTCGGTGTAATCTAGTTCCGGTAAGCAACAGTGGGTGAACCGATAGCGTTCTAGTCCGTTGGTAACTTGGTGACACTGGACATCTTCTTCTAAGCAGATGCGGATGTGATCTGCTTTGCGATTTTGAGTTTGTACGGAGACGTTGGTAGGGGCGTTCACTGGTAATGATGATTTGAAGAATTTGGTGGCGATCGCTATTGTTACATTCTTACAGCCTCAGGTATCTGCTTTGCCCACCCACTCAAAAATTCTGTGGGTTACATCAATTCCATACTATACTAATAATTAGTACATAAGAACTATACAGTTATTGGTGACTAAGCCAAGAAGTGTCAATGGTTGGATAAAAATCAACTATTATAATTAAGCGAACTAATTTGTTAAAACTCTCAAGTAGCAAAGTTGGAAACATAGTTTATTGTAGATATTCCTATTCATTGATACCTGTTAATTCAAGTAACTAAAGTATCAGATCGCAATTAGCAGAGAGTAGCGTTATGTTGGAGCAACTGATAAAATATTTTGTCTATGAGACAAAAGGGTATATCACAAAAACACAGTTAATCAAGTTTTTGTATTTAGCTGATATCTACTCTGTCAAATGGACTCAAAAGCAACTGACTGATTTGGATTGGTGTTATTATTACTACGGGCCATGGAATGAAAATATAGATGCTGCTTTAAATCAAATGAATGGAAAAGAGATTATTCAAGAATCTCAAGGAGATACAATACTTCTTAAACTTGGCCCGAAAGCAGGCAATGTGGATGATTTAGAGTTACCCCTGAGTCTGAAGTTAGTTCTCGACAATATTAGGAGAGAATGGGCTGGTGCAGGACAGGATAAACTGAGTCAGTTACTAGAACATGTGTATAATACTGCTCCAATGCTGGAAGTGAAAGACACCCATAAACCTGAAGAAAAAGTTAAACTGAACTTACAAGCAGAGAGAGATAGATTAATCAAGGAATTAGGAAATTAGGATTACAAAGTGGCTGGACAAAAACCTAGACAGGGTTGGATCTATTGTATTAATCCCTATAAGGTATCTCTACGTTGCCAATTTGGACACATTCACGTTTATGATTTGGATGAGCCGGGTGAACTAAAATGTCAGACTCTCTCTTGCACAGAAAAAATTAATTCTAGTAGGGTTTTTAGAGGGACGCATCCTTATGTAATTTGGACAAGTAATGAATTTCAGGATAAATCAGGTTACATAGCAACTTTTTGTGTGATTCCTCTCACCTCGCAAACAACATTTAATGGTTTACCAACAACATATCCAATTAACTCTACTAGTAAAAATGGTCTGGATAAAAATTCTTATGCGCTTGTTCATCAAATATGTACGGTTGATGCTAATTGTTTCAAAGATTCAAACGGAGATTGGCTGAACCGCATTGGACAATTAGATAAAGCAGATAAAGATGCTATATATAAACGTTTAAATTATTTTTTTAATTTTCCAGAAAACCCTAGTGATGATTGGTTTGCTCAAAATGCAACTGTAGAACTTTTACAGAAAATTTTTTATTTTCTCCCTGATGAAAATACAAAAAGCAAAGCTATAGAAGAATTAATAAATAATTTAGGCTCATCATCAATCGATAACTAGTACCGCTGCTTTGGAAGTCAAAAGGTAATAGGAGTAACCCACGTTTTAAAACGTGAAATTGAAGCAAGGACGCTGTTTTTCTCTCTACGAGACGCCAAGGGCGAACGCGCCTTGCGTCCCCTTAAAACGTCTTTTTTAAGTAGGCTTTATACCCACAACTAAAGTTTATTCATACTTCTTCCCTATTCCCTTCTTGTAAATATTTATGAAAGCGATCGCCAAGTTTTTCCACTGTTAAATTTTGAGTCCAATATTCCACTAAGGCGTGACCGAATGCCCAAGCATTTTGTTCGGCTGAACCGGAGTTTTCTAACAGCAACGGCCACAAAGATAGTAAATCAAAATTGAGTGGGTTAGGGTTATCTGTATGCAAAAGCGAGAACAACTCATAGGCCATTTGCAGTTTGCCAATGACAATTGGTAACTGTTCCACGGGTATTTGTTCTGCTAACAAATAAGCCAAGTTTGGAGATCCAGTTGATAGGGTAGAAATAAACTGAAGCACCGGACTTTTTAGCAGTGATGCTAATCCCTTGGTTGTCGCCATTTGAAAAGTATACTGGTCGATGATTTTCGCCGCCGCAACTGTGCGGACTTCCAAGTTACGCAAAAACCGGGCGAGACGGAGTTGTTTGGCTGGGGCGATGGCATTTACTAATGCCAAGGATAGCGCCTCTACTCCCCAAGGAATTCGATTTGTTTGACTGTCAGCTGTCACCACCGGTAAAACGAGATTGCAAAACTCACCCAGCAGTTTGGCACGATATTCAGTAGCTTCACGAATGGCAATTTCCTTGGGACGATTGCCCCATTCCCAATCATAAGGCGGTTGCCATTCCCGAATCGGACGCAGACGATCTACTTGGGTGACAACTGCGATCGCCGGTAAATCTGCAATTTCTCTTTTCATGTCTTGGAGAAAGTCTACATCCATTTGCAGCGCCGGATCTAGGGCTGGCGTCACTAATAATAATAAATCTGCATTGGCAGCATAATCAAGCACCAAATTTCGTAAATCTGTACGGTTGACTTGTTCATAGCCAGGTGTATCCAAAAGCGTCAGACTTTCGCCGATTTGGGACTGCCATTGGTAATTTTGAATGCGATCGGTACTGGGCAAAACATCGACGGCTGCAAGATCCGCTTGAAATAGAGTGTTAATTAAGCTGCTTTTTCCCGAACCCGTGCGTCCCACCAACAGAATATTCACCGGTTTTTGTTCAACGGCTTCAGCTGGTTGGGCTTGAGTCAGTATTTCTTTGAGTGTTTGGGTTTTGGCTTTGGGTAGGGTTGGTGTAGTTGAAGATACGGAAATTGGTAACGCGCTACCTCCGTAGAGAGCGATCGCTTGCTTGCATAAATTCCTCAGGGCGACTTCCCGGAATAATTGGCTCAAATTCACCAATAATTGCTCAGTTGCGCGGTTACTAGAACCCTGGCTGACTTGTTTTGCCACCGCCGCCACGGGATTTAATAGCCACTGTGCCCAGTTCCAAGCCTTCCAGAACTTCCGGGCAGATGGTTCCAACTTGCGGTAAACTTCGTAGGCTTGGTATGCTTGTCCAACCGTTACCTGATTTAGCACAGGGGATAACTTTTGCATCCACAAATCCACATCATCCACCGTTCCCCGAATCAGCCCGTAAGCCTGGGGTACGTAAATATTCAGCAGGGGATACTGAACTTCAGGATTGTAAACATGAGCGATGGCCACGACTAAATCTTGGCATCGCGTCCAAAAAGTTTGCCAATCTTCCCAAAGCGGGCGATCGCTTTGTGCGGCTTGCAAAATTTCTTGCAAAGCGATTTGTGCTTGCTGAGTGGCGTCGCTTCCTACTGGCATTACATTATCTTCTGCCGCCGATTCTAATTCTTGCTGAACTTCGGCTAATACAGCTTCTACTTGTTGTAGGGCGGGTTGAGTCCATTTTACTAACAGCCAACGCCAGCCAACAAATAAAAGAGTGAACACAGCCCAAATCCAATTAATGCCCCAGGCATGGATTTGCAAACCTGCCGATACCAGTAGAAATATAATAATGAAAGCGATCGGCATTGCCAACACAACCCATTGCCACAGCTTTAATCGCACCATTGCCCCATACCTTTTGAGTTTTTGTAAAAATCACCCTTGTAAAAAGTTTATCGTTTTCAATTTGGGCAGGATGAAGCGATCGCTTTATTTTCGCGGAGGCTAGCTGTTTTTTTAGACATGGGAAATTTTCCGGCTGAAATTCTTACTGTGAGTGCATTTGGGCGATTTTAACCAAAATTAGATCCGCGCAAACCTTGAAAAGCTGATGGTCTAAAGCTTTGAAGCATTTTTGACCAACAAGAAACTTGACAAGCGATCGCTCAAACAGTATTTTTGAAGAGACCCGCGAAAACAGACCTCAAAAACCTGTTTTTGTAAGTCTTTCAAAGCCTTGCTGTCTCCAATAACAATTTGGAGGCGAATTAATGGAAACGCTTCAATAATGGCTATCCCAAAGGTATCTTTGAGTCTCCAATAACAATTTGGAGGCGAATTAATGGAAACTTTGTTTGCGGATGCCAGCCCTTTGGATGAGAAGGTCTCCAATAACAATTTGGAGGCGAATTAATGGAAACATCTTTTCATTAATTTAAAACCTGCGTAGGCGGGTTTTTTGTTTAGACGTGGTTTATAACCCAATACAGTTCATTTAAGGCTAAAAATTAATAGGACTTACGCAACGCCGATAATGTCATTGCGACCGGAACGAAGTGTAGGGAAGCAATCCCAGCGTCAGGGGAGATTACTTCGCTATCGCTCGTAATGACGGAGTTACGTTTTTTTGCGTAAGTCCTGATTAAAACTGGCGTAGGTTGGGGAGCATTGGTGTCAACTTAACGTAAAACCGATGTCCCGCAAGGAACTGAAGTTCCTTGCTCATAGCGAAAGTCATCTAAAGATGACTAGATATCCCCAAAAATCTTTAGTCTACTTCAGTAGACTTGAGCTAAAAGCCTGTGAAATTTATTTCTTGGCGGGTGACGAAGCCAACAAATAAGCAATTTCTAGCTTACAGCAATTTTAAGGTAATCAGTACACCCAGATAAAACTTCTTTCCTACTCCCCACTCCCCATTCCCTACTCCCTGTCTAGACAAGTAAATTCAGCAAATCAAACCAGATTCCTATATTTGTCCCTGTTCTTTGAGATAATTTAAAACTTTTTCTATACATTCATTGACAGTTTCTTTGTCAGTTTTGAGAATTATATCTGGGTTTAAAGGCGGTTCATAGGGAGAAGAAATTCCAGTAAATTCGGGAATTTCTCCAGCTAAAGCTTTTTGATACAAACCTTTAACATCCCTTGTAATACAAACATCTAAAGGAGTATCAACAAAAATTTCGATAAAATTGGGTATTTGAAGTTTGAGTTGTTCGCGGGCATCTCGATAAGGAGAAATTAAAGCTGCAACAGTGTTGATGCCATGTTTATTTAAAAGTCCGCAAACAAAACCAACTCTGGCAATATTAATGTTTCTATCCTGACGAGAAAAACCTAATCCTTGAGAAAGATTAGTGCGGACGACATCACCATCTAAATATTCACATGGAAGTGATAATCGCGCTAATGCTTGAGTTATTTGTATTCCTAAAGTGGACTTTCCTGCGCCAGATAATCCTGTTAACCAGCAAGTGAAACCTGATGATTTCAAGTTTTTCATATTTTGGCGAGTATATTCTTATTTACCATCTAAATATTCAATTTGATTTTACATGCGATCACCACTAATTTAACAACAATTATGGGACTACTTGTATCAGTTTAACAAAATATTTGGTTGCCCTACCTGAAAACACATTACGTGCGTCTAGGTTCTTCAACTAACCTACGCAATTTCAGGCTTTTGTTTCTAACACTAAGTTTATTGATTTATAATTACAGTAGTTTTCATACATTTCGACCACATGTTTTCTGGTTTTGTCCTTGACGCCTACTCTACGGGAACACCTAAAGACGAAGGCGTGAAATAAAGATAATGTGGTTCATTTTCTGCAAAATCGCTGTAAAATATGCTCTTACAAAAATCAATTAGTTAGAAGAATGAACGCTGATTTCGTTAATCGCTACGATCAAAATATTTTGATTCAAGCTATACATACTGCTGTTAAAGGCAGAGCTAGATATAAAGTAAGTGGACTGAAGCGTTCACCAAGTCTCAAAAACTACATAGTAGCAAGATTATCACAGGAAAGAAAAGTTACCGAATTTCAGGTGAATGATTTGACAGGAAATGTTCTTGTAATTTTTAATCAAGAATTTACTCCAAATGCGATCGCTTTAATTCTTAAAAATATTGTCTTAGATTACACAAATAAATTTAATAAAGCACTTATACGGAAACTTGACATCAACGAAAAAGCTCAAAGTTTACCTATTTATACAGTAAGCAATCAGCTGATTAAGTTATCTGGGGCTATTTTTTCCCTAGCATTTTGTAGTGCCTTGTTACACAGATATGGTCTCGATCGTAGTATTTTACTAGCAATACAAAAGCTACATACTCCACTTCTCGATGGGCTGATGCTGAGTATAACTTTTTTGGGTGAACCGCTAGTTTTACTATTAATTAGTTTAGGAGTAGAAATTAATTGGTTATACAATAATCGTCGCTGGCAAGCAACTACTTTGGGTATAGCTACCACTAGTGCAATGGTATTAATTTATTTGCTGAAAGTACTTTTTGGCAGGCCGCGTCCAACGCTGTGGAAGTGGATTATTAATGTAGGTCACCCCAGTTTTCCTAGTGGTCACGCCATGCTATCTTTAGTAGTTTACGGCCTCATCGCCTATATTTTGGCAAAACAATTTCCTCAATCGCAAAAGCCAATTCTCACATTGAGTGCTATTTTGGTTATTGCCATCGGTTTTAGTCGGCTTTATCTAGGCGTTCACTGGCCTACTGATGTCTTTGTGGGTTATGCTGTAGGTTTATTATGTTTAATCCCTTGCATTCTCATCTTAGAACTAGAACAAAAATATCGTGCTTATGAGTAAGTTTTTTACCAATGAATTTAGTGCGATCGCTAATGATTTATTCATCAACTCAAAAGCAAAAATTGATCTACAATCGATCTTTATTTTGCCTGTTGCCTAACTCAGTAAATGCACTGATTGTAAATGTATATTTTATAATGTTGTTAATATAATGTTTATAATTACTCGATTTAAATTAGCTAAACTTCACATTTTATAGTAAACTTTATTTCTTCACCATTAATCAAGAAACACGGCATTTGTCTTCATGATTTCTTAAATGCAATTTCATTGATTGTACCATTGTAGTAACATCATAAAAAACTGATATTAAAGAAGTACCTGCAAAAACATACTTTGTTTAATCATGAATAAAAAATGGGCTGTTAAACGATTTACGATCAATCTGGCATCAGAAGAGGCGCAGAAGCTTGAGCAATACTGCTCAAAGACGGGGAGGCCAGCAACCGATGTCATTCGGGAGTTAATTCGCTCTCTTTCTACTAATGAGGAAAAAGTCTCTCAAAACTAGAGCGTGTTTGTTGAGGGAAGTGATAAGCACCAGGGAAGATTAATTCCCAAATTCCAAACCTCTCTCCTTTAAGGAGGGAGGTTCTGCAATAGTATTGCTCTAATTCTTACATGAGACGCGATCGCCAGAAGGCTTATCTATGGGATGGTAGGCGAGTCAATTCTAAAAGCATCGGAGGATTTGGGTTTTGCGATCGCACAGGCACCACAGAGTAACAGAGAACCCAGAGGAGAAGAAAAGCAAGCAGATTAAATCTTCTACTGTTTGAAATATAGCAGTTATATCATGTCCGGTTAAAGACTTATCATTTAGACCGACGCAAAGACACGGAGACGCGGGGACGCGGGGATTTTTTTTGATAAGTGATTAGGCGGACATGATATTACCAATCAAATGAGGTGCAGAAATTTGTAGGGGCGCAAAGCTTTGCGCCCCTACCAAGTATCTCACGCTTATCGGGAAATTCTATAAGCGATCGCTCCAAAAAACAAGGGTAACTGCTGGGTAGAAAGCAGTTACCTAACACAATGTATTTGGTTAGTTTTAGTCCCCTTGCGGGGAAGTGGTGAGAACTGAAACAACTGTTCAATCACCATACTAGAGGAGTGTTTCAATCCCCTTGCGGGGAAAACACAATTCCTTTAGTTATTAAAACAATAGCTTGACATTTTTAATCAGTCAAGCTATTGTTGAAGACTTTTCAAGAATAACTAATCTTTACTCAAATTGAGCAAGAACAATTTCCTTTTGGGGGAAATCAGCTACTATTTTTAGATTTCCACCAAGAGCCTTGATATAGCGCGAGAGGGTGGAAACTTGAATGTCCTCTTGGTTCTCCAACTCCGAAACCATAGACTCAACATCACTGAGGTTTTTTTCGGCATCATCATGATGTGCTAGTCTCAATGATTCTTGCAGTTCCATTAGGTTAATATGAAGTAACATGAGCTTAGTGCGAGTGTCGCTTTCTGCCCTTTGCTCAGGTGACATCCGTTTTCGCAATTCACTAAAAGGCTTTGTCTTCATATCAATCCTTCATCCTTAAGCTCTTTTAGCAATTCGTCGTAGAGTTTATCAGCCTTTGGGACATTCTCCTCATACCAGCGGCGATCGTTACCTTGTTTGTTTCCTCCTAAGAGGAGTATCGCAATCCTACGAGGATCGAAGCAATACAATATCCGGTATGGTTCTCCCTTATGTTGTACCCGAAGTTCTCGCATATTTCCGTGACGAGAACCCTTGATATCTGAGCTATAAGGAGAACCTAGATTTGTCCCTTTGTCTTGAAGTAAGTTAACTCTAGCATCGACAGAGACTTGCTCTGCTGCATCAAGTGTAAGCCACCATTGCTCGAACTCTTCTGTGTACTCTACTTCGGTTGCCATGTGTTTTATTGTCCTTATGGTTAAATACTTCGTTCTGTCTGGTGTTTGAATAGTTGATTAAGTGGAACTACGAGAGGAGGTGGTTTACCTATGTATGTGCTTATTTGGTGATTCATGTTTTATTCCTAGAGATATTCCTGGCTAAGATAGCCTTACTATATATGGTATCAAACCTAAAACAAAGTTAGGCGTCAAAATTCATCATTAATCAATAAATTTCACACTTTTAATACTTCCATCTTCCTTCAGGGCGGTAATTTTCACTTTTACTACCTGTCCTTCTTTGAGAGAAGCTGCCTTTTTGGGTTCTTTTTCTGTCAGCTTAATAGTTCCTAGCATCTCATAAGTTACTTTATTACCCTTAACAGCCAGCACAATAGCTTCTAAAACTTGGTCTATTTCAAACTTTTGTGATTGAAAAACGATCGCAATTTCTGCTTGACGTTCAGAAATTTGTTCAAATTCTGTACTTTGAAAAATAGACATTTCCTCAATTGGACTAACTTTGTAATACCGCATTAAACGCATCGCCCAGCCTAAAATTTTTAACATTTTCTGGGCGTTTTTTTGTTCGTTTTGCAGATATTGATTACATGCACGTTCGATACTGCGATAGTAGTCTGTGGTTCGACCACTATGACCAATTTGCCTACCATTAGTAACTAAAGTTTTAAGATAGGTAAAAAATCGCCGTCCTGCATCTGGTTGATCTACAATGCTACGCAGATATGCAATAACTTTTCCTACTTCATTAACATCTGTATCCTCTTTAACCAAAGTTATCGCTAAATTGTGAGCAAGTTGAGATTCCGCTTCTGTTAAAGATTCTGTAGTCAACATTAATACATTCCTTCTGGTGGTTCGCGGTCGGTTGGGTAGCGTAGAACTTCTGCGAGTTGTTGGAGTTGGGGAAGTTGAATGAGTCGGGAATGTGCTGTTTTAATTTGGGTGGCGATAAATGTTTGTAGTGCCTCTTCTGTGAGAAGATGATTGTTATTGGGGGTGTAAGTGGAGTAGTGCGATCGCAAATCTTCAAAGTTTTGCAATATCCTCGCTTGGGTGACTTCTACAGTCATGGTTCCCATCCCAATCGGTTTACCACCACCAACTTTTAAAGCTATGGGATAATTAGAATCTTGTCCCAGCACAACAAACAGTGTCCCTAATTCTTCAGATTTCAGGTTTTTAAACTGCAATTGAGTGGTAAAAGTGTATTCTTTTGCAGCTTGTTGAACAGCAATTCCTTGATTTTGACCTTTATCAATAGCGCGAATTGTATGATAATAAAATTTACGTCCGGCAACCTTTCCTCTTGTGTCAAAATATGCACTGCCAAGTTCAGGGCGCGGACGATATAACGAAGGCATAAACCCTGTATTAAAACCTATATTTTCACACTTCGTATCATTAAACTCAATTAATCCCTGCCAATCTAAAGCCCCAAATACTTGACTAGCGGGACATAATTGTTGCTTATTTCGACATGGTAATCTTTCGCTTGGTATTTTATCCCGATATCTTGAGGTGACTACTGCAAGGGTACTATTTGTAATCGCTTCATATACTGAACGAACGCAACCTTTGAGGGAACTCCCTTGAATTAGAAGATGCTTATCAAGCCCCTGTACCATTGTTTTAATTAAAGATACGCGAGTTGCAATATCGTTACCAGGGACAACAACACCAGTAGAAATATGAAGTGATGTTTGTACTTTAAGCCTTAAAAACAAAGTTCCGTGCAGGCGATTTTTATCAAATTTATCGTGTCCAGCAGGATGTTCTAAGCGGGGGCGTTCTTGGGGAAAAGAAACAAATTTATATGGTTTTTGTGTGCTACTTACCCCAGAATCATCACGAGATGGAGGCTGAGGAGGTAATGGTTTTCGTGGTTTAGGTTTTGGCGTGTTGGTCATTTGAGTTAACAGTTAAGGCGACAAAATGAATAGTTGCAGTAGCAGAATCTTGGAAATATCTTTGTTTTATTGATATATTTTCAGGCTTGATAGGTTGATTATTTTCACCTTTAAAAGTGAAACCTTTAGGAAATCTTGTTTCTTCTGGGTTATGCCAATAAGCATTGCGATCGCTAATTTTCCAATCACCAGTTAATTTATCAAAGCCTTCTAATTGAAATTCTTCTTTACTGAGGATTAAAACTTCATATCCTGACTTGTATTTTTTCCATCTCATTTCATAGATAAAATTAAATAGCTGTCCTTCAATTTCTCCTCTTTGAGAAGGTAATTCCCGACAAATCCCACTCACAGTATGAGAATAACGTAAAAAATAATAACTTTGCGAGTTAGAGGGGTGACTAATTAAAGTACTGAGTTCATCATGTGCTACTAATTGCTTATGATATACATACCCCACAATAAAATCTTCTTTCATGCAACTAAAACCTTACTCCATGCACGAACTGAACGCATAAATAAATCTTTTACACCAGATTCTGTGTCACCTTCCCATTTAAGTTGAACACCAAAATCTAATTCCATAGACTCTGCACGAACTGGAGAAAGCTGATTATCTGGTTTAGAAAAACCATATTTTTCTGCTTCCTCTTGGGATAAAAACTCTCCTACCCCCAATAAAAAAGTTGAGTCCCATTCCTGTGAATGTCCCAGTTGGCGAATCTTTCTGGTTTCAGAGTCAAATTGACATCCTGGATACTGGACAACTGCGCTATTGTATTGAACTCGAACGGTACCTAAACCCCGTGATTTGGCAAAACCTAAACCAAACCAGCCATCATTTAAATCACGCAGTACCAAACCAATTAGACCAAGTTGCGCCAATGTAAAATTTTTGAGGTGGATTTTAGTACTAAATTTTCCCGCAGTGCAAACTTGATAATTGAAAGGGCCAACTGCAACAGAACCAAATACTCGGTCAATTGCAACACCGTTACGTTCTTCTAATTTTAATTCTTTCAGATTAACTGGATGTGCATCTTCAATGCGAATGCGACTTGCAATTGAGGTATTACCAAAAATTTGGTCAGTAAATGAAGATTGTTGATAAATTTTATGACTTTCTAAATTTTTACCTAAGTAATCACCTTTCATCGGGTCACTAGCCCAGAGTTTTTTGGTATTATTATCACCGCCAACAGTGCGGACAATTCTTTCAGCATGGGCGCGAATCGCACCTTTTAAGCTGCTTCCAGGTAAATAAATTGACAACCCACCCTTATGAAAAGTTCTGACAAATTCCATATCAGGATTTGTGGGATCTGCACCTTCACGTCCCGATTTAATCAGAATTGGCCCATCTGGGATGATGCTTAAATCAATAGTGCAATGGTTTACAAGTCGTTTGTGCATAGATGTATTTATTTCAGATAATCTGTTTAAACTGCAACTAAATTATTCAGTTGTAATTCACATTGTTGAAAAACAAAATTTACAGCAGCAAATAATTTATCTAGCTCGTAAATGCTGTAAAAGATAATATTTTTACTAAAATTATCGGCTTCTAATTTGCCAAATTGCCATGCATCTCCATTAGAAACAATACCAAAGAGAACTATTTCATCTGCTCCATGCAGTTTTTGGGCTGCAATCATTTCTGCTAAACATTGCGCCCAACCTATAGCAAAGTTATCTTGCTTGGCTTCTACTAAAATGAAGTAGGGATTGTCAAAGACAACTTTACCTAATGGTGAGCGTTTAGCTAAGATATATTCAGGAAATCCTGATAATTTTTCATCATAATTCAATGATTGATGACTCCATAAAATAAAATGATAACGATAGATTTTCCAAACTTCTTTGATAACGGGATAAATAAGATTTTCGCAAATAGCAAATTCAGAATTATCAACAACTGCATCCCGCATCATTAGTTCTAAATCTTCACGGAAGTAGTCAGGAATGCTAAAAGCAATTTCGCTGATAAAATTTGCTTCGGTATAGGTGACTTGAAATGCTTTGAGAACTTCACCGATAGTTTTGAAACTGCTGAAAGCCATATTAACCTCCTCAAGAATTTTGTGTTGCTTCGGTTGTATGAGTCTTAGCTTTATTTTCTCTTAAATGATCGATCAGCGAGTTTGTCCAATCTTGCTTCAAACTTAACTCTTTAACATCTTGATAGCTTGGTAGTTTCTCACCTGGATTGCTATTTACCAATTCTTGGAGGTATGTGAGTAATTTTTCTGGGTTGTTGTTGACATCAAGCCAGTACATCTTGTCAATTTCTAGTTTAACGACACCCAAGCCACGCGATCGCCCTCCACCCAGAGGTATTTGTTCAGTTTCAAACTGGTGTAAGCCAATCATCAACAGTCCCAATTCCCAAGGTTCTGCATTTTCCACCACAGCCTTAAACTCAAACTGTGTCGCCGCTGGAACTACTTGGAAGTCGTAGAGTTTTCCATCTGCGGCTGTTTCGGTGTCTCTATCAATGGCTACACCGTCTCTTTCTTGGTATTGTCCAAACCAGGTATCAGGGACTACGGTTAAATCTCTGACTTGGAATTTGCTAGCGATCCAAGGTGAACCGAATAGAAGAGAAATTAAGTCAGTTTCACTGATAATTTTTTCAGTTAGTGCCAGGTCGTTATCGTAATCTATTTTTAACTGCTTCATTTCCTGAGATGTAATTGACCATTCATCCTCAATGGCTGGATTTGCAGCCAAATTTGGATTGATACCTCTAAGGAAACTTTCGAGGCGCGATCGCATTGCACCTTTAAAGCTAGATCCTGGTATTAATGGACTACCCAACGCATCTTTTATTACGGGTAAATCTGAGCCAATTGGTTCACTTGAACGTCCAGCACTGATGCGTAGTGCTGTAATTGCGGTGAGTGTACCTGTGATTTCTAGACGATTTTTAAATGTGTCAAACATAGTTTAATTATTTTCTCCAAATTCTTTCTGTAGATGCAAAGCTATAGTATTGGTTTCAGCTAAATTTCTTCCTGTTGTTTCAATACATAACCCTAGTCCTCTATCTGTCCAAGTCAGGAGAAATTCAACTAATCCATTTTCAGTAGTTCGCCGAATAGGATTGGTACGTCTCGGATTAAAAGGCAAAGAATTAACTATTTTTTTAACATATGGAGAGTTACAAATTCTCTCTGAAAATGCCTGAAGAATATCTTTACCATGATCATCCCTTAAATTTATTTGTTTACGCTCAGGATTAGTATCATCTTGGGGAATTAGAGAAAGAATGGTAGTCGATTGTTTAGCAAATTGTAATCGAGAACGCTCGTTAAATAAAACTCCCATTGCTGAGAGGCTAACTAAAGTTGTTTCCCCATCAGGTTCCTCATCAATAAGTGAATTGAAGTAGTTATTTTCTATATTTCCTTGAACTTTTGACTTTTCAACTATTTGCTCACCTTCAAGCTGTTCAAATACAAGATAGTTATTCAACCAGAAAGCCAAATCCAGTGCAACAGGTTGTGGTGGTAATTCAATGACCTCTGAAAATTTTTCAAACAAGTAGTAAACTGGAATTTCTAAAGCTTGTCCAATCATTCCTGCAAATGATATTTGTGCTTTATAGCCACCTGTTGCATTAATGGCGATTGCTTCTGGGGCAAATTTTCTGACTTCATTACTAATTTCACGTACAAGATTTTTTAATCCTTGTTGTTTGAATGCTTTGACATCATCATCACGAAGTCCTCCAAGCACGCGAACATCAACTTCTTCTTTAAAACGTAAAGGATTTTTAGAATTGTCGTAATACAACTTCAGAAGCTTTCCAGTATTTTTACCATCTTCTGTATCTGACACCAGAAAAATTAAGCGAATTCTAGATGTCAGCAAATTCTTATTACAAATACTTGTAATAGAATTTATTTCTGCTCCGCAGATGCGAGATGAATTATCCTGGTCAAGCAATAATAAAGCTAGCTGATTCCAATTTTTTTCCTCAAAAACGTTCTTAATCGATTCTTCAGCATACTTGAGATTATTTAAAAGACTTGTACCGACAGTGCAAATAAGTGTGTTTCTCATGGTTATATACCTCAAAACTAAAAAAATAATTGTTCTCTTTCTATTAGTAGTAGTATCTTGCAGTTATGCTGCGCCATCACGCTTATATTTCAAGTGACGTGCGCCATAGCCTAAATAACGGCGAATCAGTTCTAGCCAAATAGGTTTAAAGTCTGTGTGACAACATTCAGCAATTATCTGAGCATTTTTCTTGATATTCCCATCAATATCTTCAATAATTATTTCTGCTAAAGAACCTTTACCTCTACCCCATTTTTTATCTCTGCCTACTTGATAACGAATGAAATTTTTTATTACTTCTACACTATCAGTAGTGTCTGAGACACGCAATAAATTACGAAATTGAGATTCTTCTAAATCTCCATATTTTCCTGTGTCTAATGCAGACTGAATAAGTATAACTAGCTCATCTTCAGCTAAGCGAATTCCTTTTTGCACTTGTAAATCTGTCTGTTGTTCTGATAAATTACTCATACTGCTTCCTCTCTAAATACACCATGAAACTCATTGCAAATTTGTACTTGACCAAAACCTTCAGAAGTGCGATCGCCCACTCCTTGCAGTTCTAATTCTTTTAGTTTTTCAATCACTTTTGATTGATTTGTACTAAATAAATACACAGCACCTCTATTGGTGACTAATTCTATATCCTTCATCAATCCCCAAGCAGAGTTCCAGCCGGAACGATAGCTATAACTGCTGTATGCAACTTCTAATTTCAGATAATCGTTTTGCGTTTCAGTATTTAATTTGGCAAATTCGTCATCTAAACCTATAAATTCACATAACATTTTTGGAGATATAACCGTCGTCCGTTGCCAATTTTCTGTAAAGATGGCATCAGATTGTAGGTCTATGGTAAAATATTTTTGACCTTCTAATAGTTGATTTTCCGGTTCTCCAAACACTGACCATAATTGCCAACGTTCTTTAAGTTTTTGGTTGAATTCTTCGATTCTCGCTTCAACATTGGTCACAGCACCTTCAATTTCTGCTTTGATTTCAACTTTACCAAGACCACGCGAAGTTGCACCGCCTAATCGAAATAGCTGAGAATTATCATTAATGAATTGTGTCAGAGATTTAGCTAACTGTTCATTGTTGACGATAATCGCACTGCGGTAAACAACAGAATGCCAATTTTGTCCTTGGGGATTTCCTACAAATGATTCATTTAAAACTTCAATGCTGTAAAGAATATCATCTTCAGATGTAGCACGTTGGCGGTTGATTCCCACTCTTGTTAGAAAGCGTGTGCTAACAGAATGACTCCGATATTTGCCATTTTTAGAACTGTAAAAGCTGCTGTATGGCTCAACCCGTGCATCGGTTTTTTCTCTCAGAGATTTCCCATCGCTAGGATCGTAAGGATAATTGTAAGCATCTGCACAAAAACGATCAATTAAAGTATCAAAGACTCCATTAGCTTGAGGTTGAAAACCTGGGTCTGTTTTAGAACTGACGGCGGTTGTGGGTAAAACCATAACCTCATCAGTCACAACTTGAGAAATGATGTCATACTTTTCTTTTTCAGGGTTTTTTTGGTCAATTAAAATCGATTTATTTGCTACCTTTGCTACGGCTGGATAAGCATTCTGAAAAATTGCAGGTTCATCACCCAAAAATAATGTTGCAAATTCGCCGCCTGCTGCTAAATTTGTTTCTGATATTCTTGGTGTTTGTAGGTTAGATAGTTGTAAAATGTGTGATGCGATCGCACCCCGAATTACAGAACCAGGAATATGATCTTCTGCTTCACTCACGGAACCGGGTTTTTTAGCTGCGATCGCTAATGGCGATAAAGCTGTAATCTGTAATTTAATCCGCTTCATAACTTCGCCTCTGGTAGTAGCATTGTCCAAGCTGCATCATCTTTTGGTACTGTTTCTAAATCTTTCCACCGCAGCCAACCCAACCCTACAGATTTACTACCACCGAGGGCGTGAATGTGCCGCAAGCCTGCTAAAATTAGAGCCTTGGCGTATGGTGGACACTCAGGTAATAGATGAATTTCTCCCGTAAATTCCAATTGATTATTAGCTGGAGAAGTTTCGAGAAAAAATAGTTTATTCTCTTCTGCGGTTAAGCGACGACGGTTAATAGTCACGCCGGGACGTATTACCTCTGGTAAATTCTCTCTTTCTATATCACAAATCAAGTCATCAACTACAATTCGGGATGGAAGTATAGGATTACCAAATATCTTGGAAATTAAGCAGTGATAGCCTCTATAACCATCAATTTGATAACGAGACTTAAATTTTTGACTCACTTGTTCTTCTGTGGGACAAAGTGTTTCAGCTTTTGGTGATGCAAAAATTTCCCATCCTAAACCCCTAGCTAGTTTTTCACATTCATGGCGCAGTCTCCCCTTAAGTTGGGAAGCAGGAATTAGTAATTGTCCTTGAGCATTGCGGATGATAGGCTTATCTGCAAGGGAACCATCAGAACCACCAGCGCCAACACACAAAGCTGTATCAATTATGGCTGTAAGTTTAATATTTGTTATTTGATTTTGGGGTAAGTCTCGTAAAGTAATCATGGTGTTAATGTTGGTTGCGATGATTTTCTAGAATTGGATTTAGATTGTAATTTTTCAATAAAAGGATATAAGTCTATCAACTCTCGCCAAATAGTTTCATAGGTGACTTTATCATCAGTGTCTTCTTTCTTCTCTTTTAAAGACATCCAAGGCGCAAGGTTTCCGTTATTGTTTGGATCTTTAGGTTTACACCATAACTCTTCAAATTGTTTGGTTAGCAATTCCTGGGATTTTTTGTCACTCAAACGTGCTTTAAAATAACGATAATTAAGTATAGCTGTTTGTTTTCCTCGTTCTAGTAAACTGCGGATTTGGTAAAGTTGAGATTTGGGAAAGTCTGCATTTTTTAAAATCTTAGCAGTTTCTAATAGTCCACCTAGTTCGTACAAAGTATAAGGTGCTGCATACAGCTTGAGTTTTTGCTTTCTATTGCCGGATTTAGTTAAGCCGTTGGTGCGAAATTCGTTAATATTGGAAGAAATCATTGTTACAGATTTCATCACCAAAAAGTCTACTGTTCCACCATAGTAGCCATCTTTTTTGAGGTCTTTTGCTCGTTTTTTAGCCGATTTAAGTAACTGACTAGTCAGCTTTTCTGCATAATATATAGGTGTATCTTCAGCCGTAATGAGTACACCAGTTGACATACTGAGTTGGCACTGAGATGCTAGAGATAATTGTGGTTGGTAGCGATGAAAAAAACAGCGTTGTGGTAATTTATAATTTTCTAATTCTGCTAATCTACGTTCAAATTCTTCTCCAATGGTTTTAGCAATAGCCAAGGCTTTATCTGCTGGCACAATTAGCATCACATCATCACCACCAATTGTTAAAATTTCAAAAGGATGAATCCAAACTTCTTCTTTGCTATTTCTTTCAGCTTGTAAATTTGAACTTAATTTATGAGGCTCTATCAGATGTGCCATTAAAGCAGCATAAACTGATTCTTCTGTTGCCTTAAAAATATCTCGACTAAAACGTTTATAATCTTCGGGATTTTTAATTTTTTTCTGGATGTATCCACCCATATTGTTACCATCTGCATAGATATAGGCAACAAACCCTTTAGGATTACTTGCGTCACCAATTTCTCTAACAGACCGAGCTTCTTTTACATGATTAATGTTAATTTTATCAAAATATTTATGTGGTCTTTTGTGTAAAAATCTTTCAAATTTGTTAACCCAAGTTTCAATAGCTGCTTCACTACCAGATTCCCAATCAAAACCTGTCTGTTGATACCATTGTGTAGAACTATTATCTCTTTTAGCTCTTTGTCCTACTAATCGTTTACGTGCTGAAGCTTCTGAAAACCAAGGTTCCCCAGGAAGTCCTTGTGTTGGATCTTCGTCCGATCTTTTAGCTTGGATGACAGCAGAACGGCGATCGCCCTCATCTCGTTTAAGATAGGGATGGGTTTCAAATATCGGCGGATAACACCGTAAGGGTCTATTTTTTTCAGGTAAACTATTACCATTTCGCCGCTGATTAAATAGAGATGCTAGCTTACCTGCTAATTCATTAAAATTTTTCCGTTCTAGAAAGGCTTGCTCTGGAGATGTATCCGGTTGTTCAAAATAAGCTTTGATTAGTGGATGTTTCAGATTTTTAAGATATTTTTCTAGCCAGAATGTTTCATTATTAATTTTATCTGGCAACAATCCACAATTGATTTCTAATAATTTAAATTTACTTCCAACTGCACAAGAATTAGCAGTTAAAGTTTCCTCTGTATAACGTTTTTCAATAGCATTGGCTAAATCATCTACAAAAGCAGTAGGACAAAAAGCTAATATGTTTCCACCTGTAGAGTAAATAATTAACTCTGGAATAAGTGCCTTTGAAAGCTCAGGAAAATTGTCTGATTTATCTAACCAATTTTCTCTAATTTGTTTACAATAGTCTTTGGCACGTTGGCACTGTTCATAATCTTCATGATTTTCGCAACCAAAAAAAGCAGGTAAATCAATCAAATTAATTCTATCAAGTAAAGCTGAAGCACCGCGAATATCTGGCAATTTAGCTGCTTCAAATACATATTGTTTAATCTTAGTCGCACCACCATAAACTAGACCAATTTGATAATTCCAAAGTTGAGGATATTTCTCTGGTAATTGCTTTAACTTTTCTAAAGTATCAGGAAACTCTAATTTCTGTAATTCTTGCGCCTGCTTCACTAAAGCCTGAACTTGTTCTGGAAACTTTTTACCATCATTCAAAGCCTGACGCATTTGTTGTACTAAATCATCGGGTTTTCGCTCATTACCCCAAGCCAAACACCAAGCGATCGCTACACTAACAGAACTCATCTTATCCATGTTTACTTTACCTCAAATTAAACCCACCAAAACCCGCGCCAATGCTTGCACCATCGGACGACTAGAAACATCCTCCCCACGCTGCAACCGATGAACATTTCCTAAAAGAATCGGCGTTTCCCCCAAAATCGCATCGCTTACACCTTCATAATCACTGTAAATAATTGCCACCACTTGCAAACCTACAGACTGACAAAATTCTTGCCAAGGTGCAATCTCAGCCTCATCTTTCACCAAAATCACCGCATGAGTCGCTTCGCACATAATCAAGCGGTTCTCCTGGGATATTCTTCCACCCACATCAAATATAAATATTGGTGTGTTGATACCCCTGACTTCCTGCGCTTTCAGTTGGGCAAACTCTGGTGTAAATTTAGCTTTATATTCAGCTTTTAACTTTTTCGCCAAATCCAAATCACGCCGTGCAGTTTCCCCATACCAAGAACCATCACCATCTGGACAACCAGAGATAAAATAAGACTCTGGTGCATTGGAAGTCTGCAATAGTGCCTGTTTTAAACCATCCCGCAAGCAAGTCTTTCCGGTATTCGCAAACCCACACAGCACAACTTTGATATTAGATTGTTGTGGCGATCGCACCACATCCAAAATATCCCCAACTACATACTCAGGGCGTTTACTGATGGTGATCACATACCGATCTAACCCTTTATCGCCTATCTTCGGATCAAAAACAGCGATCGCTTCATACAATTGAGATAATTTATCAGCTAATACTTGACTAACCAGCACCGATATGCGTCCATTAATTTTAATCAGGGAACCACCAGCAAGTTCGCCTGAAGTAATCATTGCATCCAATAGCGCCGCTACATCTCGCACAATGCGATCGCCTGTGGCAAGTGTCGCACCAAACCCAACTTTCAAAACGTCGCCTTCTAGCCTGATGTGATACGTTGTCATATAATTTTTCGGTATCTACACCCATCTTTTTATACAGCAGATTTCAAGTTAACGAAGTACATATCTACCTTTCAAAGTTAAGCAGAGAGCCTATTGTGAATTCTGACTCCTGAATTATGAATTCTTATTCATCAAATATCAATCAATTAAGTCTCCCAGTTTATACGATGGATTGTGTGTGATACAAATCACATATTTACCTAACTTAGGATCGTAAAAACCAACTGCTCCGTAAATGTGAGCAAGTTTATGTGCTAAAACAAATGCTACAGGGATAGAAATCGGCCCGTTAATCCTAAGTAATTGCCCCCCTGCAAGTTCATCTGATGCGGCCATTTCCTCCAAACGGGCTGCTGCATCACGTACAATTTGGTCATTTTGAGCAGGTTCACCAAAATTTATCCGGAGAATTCCGTCTTTTAACTCGATTTTGTAAGTACTCATTACCCTTCGCCTGATTTCATGGGTACATCATACACGCACTTGGAAGAAGTATCTTCCAATAAGCTGTATCTTAAAGAAAGTTATATTTATCGAGATTTGGCTGGTGTCTGAACTAGTTTTTCAAGATGTTCCCCAAGTTGAACTGTTGCAATGGTTAGCACGCGGTTCACTCAAACAAAACTTGGGGCGGGCAATACGGTTGTGGGTGTGGTTGCGATCGCTTTATGGTGACAATCAAGAACGTGTAATTTTAGAGGATTCTTTTTCTTATGTAGACTGGCGCAATGCATTCTTCAGTTTTACACATCCAAAAGGAGAAGAAATTCCTAAAATACACGATCCTAATTGTCCTTGCGTCAAAACTACAGCCCAGTGGTTATTCAATGAAAAAACAGGAATTGTTTCTCATCAATGGCAAGAATTATTGCTTGCTTACACTGGGATCACAGAATTTAAATTGAACGAAATATTAAATCAAAGATTATTTGGTGTAACTCGTCGTTCTTTGCAAGGCGATTTAGAAATTTTAGCAAAGTTGGGTTGGCTGGTATATAAGAATGAAAAATATTACCGTGTCAGCGAATTTCCGCCACATCCAGCTACATCTAAAGACGAAATTTATCCTAGCAAATTGAGTGCTTATGAATTGAACTTTCTGCATGAAGATTTAGTGGCGATCGCGCAAAATCATTCCCAACAAATTAACGGTATCCAGCGCTTTTTTCTGCAATTAGATTATGTGATTCCGCCTAGCAATCTCGATTTAGTTGATGATTGGCAATACGAGTTAAGACAAATTTGGACAAAGACTCCAGTACCGCCGATCAAACTAACTTATGACAGCGCCAGAACACGAACTGTTGTGACATGTATCGTTTATCCAGTTTGCATTTATTACATGCAAAGAGCAGTTTACCTTTGTGCTTATGGCGAAAGTCCCGATCGCCAAACTTACTGGTACAATTTTCGTCTTGACCGAATTCAAAATATCACACCTTTAGAATGGAGTAATGTCGAGATTCCCCAACATTTGCAACAGCGTCATCAACAACCATCTTTGCTAAGTCCAGATTATATTGCTCAGGAAATGGCTAATGCTTGGGGGTTTGATTTCTACTTTCCCTCACGACTGATGTTGCTAAGATTTGACGGTGATTATAATGAACGCTACATTCAAAATACCATCCGCCACAAGACTTTTAAAGCCATCACTTACCAACAAGCACAGCGTTTGATTCGCCGTGAAATTACCCAGCCAAAACAACAAAAAGCGTTATTAAAAGTATTAGAAAATCGTTCACCACAAGACGCTTACTACCAAGTTTATTATCGTCATCAAGATAATGGCATTATGATGCGCTTGCGGGCGTGGCGTCCCAGATGTGAAGTCTTACTTCCTTTTGATTTACGACAAAGTATCGCTACTGATGTTGCCGAAGAATTTCAACTTTATCACCAGCATTAATAGAGTTATGAATACAGTTAAACTCACAGAAAAATTTGAATCAGCTTTAGTCTATGCAACTCGTCTTCATGCCAATCAAATACGTAAAATTAGCGGCGTTCCTTACATATCACATTTACTGAGTGTAGCAGCTTTGGTAATAGAAGCTGGTGGAAGTGAAGAAGAAGCGATCGCAGCTCTATTACATGATAGTATCGAAGACCAAGGCGGTAAAGTCACCCGTGAAGACATCCGTCAACGTTTCGGTGAAATAGTAATAGCAATAATCGATGGCTGTACAGAGTGGGATACACCACCCAAACCCCCTTGGCTAGAACGGAAACAGCGGTATTTAGAAAACCTGCGCCATGCATCACCATCAGTAAGGCTGGTATCATTAGCAGACAAATTGCATAATGCTAGGTCGTTATTAGCAGATTGGCAACAACGGGGAGATGCCATTTGGGTTGAGTTTCATAACAGCAAAGAAAAGACTTTGTGGTTTTACCAATCACTAATTGAAGTTTATCAACAAACAGGTAATGATTGGATGACACAAGAACTCGAACGAGTTGTTAACGAATTACAGTCGGGCGTGAAGAGACTATAGTTAAGGCAGGTGAAGTAGCCACAAAGCAATTATGACCACCAACTTACCTGTAGTTACAGAGATTGTACCAATTGTCTTGCAATTGCAACCCGCGATCGCTCTAACCGATGACCAATTTTACGACTTTTGTCAGCTAAACCCTGATTTTCGCATCGAACGCAACGCTGCTGGAGAATTAGTGATTATGCCCCCTACTGGTTCCGAAACCGATGAACGCAACTTTGACGTTATTGTTCAGTTGGGTATTTGGACAAAGCAAGATGGTACAGGTGTAGGCTTTGGTTCCAGTGGTGGGTTTACTTTACCTAATGGTGCGGTGCGTTCTCCCGATGCAGCCTGGATAAAACGCACGCGCTGGGAAGCTATACCAGCACAACTGCGAAAAAAATTCGCACCTATTTGTCCTGAATTTGTAATTGAATTGCGTTCTGAGAGTGATAATTTGCGAATTTTGCAACACAAAATGCAAGAGTATATTGATAATGGGACACAACTTGGTTGGTTAATTGATAGAAAACAACGCCAAGTTTTTATTTATCGCCCCAATACTAAAGTTGAGGTATTAGATAACCCTAAAATACTTTGCGGTGAACCATTACTACCTGGGTTCGTTTTAGATTTAAGTCAAGTTTGGTAGCAAGGAAAAATAGTGTCAGAGATATTTTACATCCAAACATTAATTATATGAACACAACACCCTCTAAAAGTGAAAGAGATGAAATGCTCAAGTGGTTAAATCGTAACCGCCAGATGTTATTAGATTTATATAAAAATCAATATATCGCTTACAATGCAAATGGAATAATTGCTCACAGCGAAAACTTACGAGAAGTTTTAGCATTAGCTAATGCTACAAAGCAGTCTTTTTTAATTTATCTAGTTCCTCGTCAAACTGCTTCCATCCAGATTTTACCAATTCGGTTTCGCACCGTCGCTCGCCATGATTGGCAACCAAATTATAGCGTTATTTTAAAACACCAAGATATAGAATCTCATACAACAATGTTAGTAGATTCTGGTGCGGAATTAAGTTTAATTTCATTGAAAGTTGGTCAAGATTTAGGCTATGCTTTGGCTGATTCAGAATCAACTTTGTTGGCAGAAACTATAGGTGGCAGAGTTGAGTATGTTTTACGTAATGTAGAAATGATAATTGACGAACACAATTTGATTGCTCCTGTAGCATGGTTACAAACCAATACAGGCGGAGAACAATTGCTTTTAGGGCGAGAAGTTGTATTTGATAAATTTAATATTGAATTTAGGCAAGCTGAGGAACAAATTATTTTTACATGGCGTGAAGATTTGAAATCATGAAAAAGCTGACTAATATCAGTGAAGAAATTCGCCCTCAACTCGAAAAGCCTGATTCCCTACTCCCTGCCTAAACAAATGAGTTCAACAATCAAAGCAAACTACTATATCCATCCAAAACGTTTCTTAATATCTGCAACGTTGATAACTGCTGCAACTAATTTATAACAAAATTCTTCTTCTGTTTCTGTTGGTGAAAAAGGTTCACCTAAGCTAATGGTTAGCAGAAAATTATTACAGTCATAATTTTCTAGTTCAAGTTTTTGTATAACTTCTTCACAAGAATATATTCCCTCTTCCAAACATTCAAGTTGAGATTTCCAGACAGGATCGGTAATCGGAAAGTTATAACTTGTTCCCCCCAATGAGAAATTAGCTCTATATTTTTTGTGTTCTGGATTAATTTCCCATTGAAGTTCACGGGGCTTTATCAAGGCTAATGAAGATTCAGCCGCCAGTAATTTCAAGTCATTATAGCATACTCGTTTATCTGAATTTCCTAAAAGTTCCGCAGAAGAAGAGTGTTTTATCACCTCTGGATTCAGAAGTTGTTGAACTTGAGAGAGAGTTGGAGTACCGACAATTTTCCATAACTTATTCGGTTCGATTAACCAATTTTCTGGGTGGTGATATCTTCGTTGAGGTTTAGAACATTGAATTCGGATAATGTCAAAAATTTTAGGTTCTCTGCCATCTTCTAGAGTGTAATGTTCTGGATATAAAGTGCCATCTTTTTTATTGGCAATTGGACGAAACCACCCTAAACCATCGGTTCTGATACCAGCAATACACATTCCGCCATGCTTGGTAGATTTGGCAAGGCAAATAATATCAAAAGTAGGCATTTTTAACCTCTTTTTTGCACCGCGATCGCTATGATATTTAGAGGTGATGGATGTTGATAGTTGTGTCTAGCTTACGTTGCAGATACTCAGCAACTAATCGGCGATGACAATTATGAGGTTTTGCCTCACTACACAACAAACATCCTTCATTCAGAAGGTCTAAAGAAACCTTCTTCTCAATCCTTCTCTCTGTAATGAGTTGATTGAACCTCTGTTCATATATTGCCCAATTTATTTGCTTCTTTTTATATTCGTCGAGAATATCTTTCGTTGGAGCCAAATCAAGAATGTGAACGTATTCAATTCCCCCAATTTTACGGAGAAAATACTCTAAATCTTGCTTTTTTGTAAACCCAGCAAGTTGTGAAGCATTGTTAAGTCGAGTATCAATGACTCGTTTCACACCAGCATTGAGAAGTGTTTCAAAGAACTGCTCTGCTTTTTTCTGTGTGAACCCAATAGTAAATAGATTAACTAGCTGATTCATGAGATTGCTCTAGCTCTATGTTTTCTACATACGCTATTTTCTCACCTTGGAGTTGATATGCTTTTTGAATTAATTCTTCACGCAGGAGAGGTTGAGCCATAGGAGCCATTTCTTGATAATTGCGATCGTAAGGATTAATATCAAACAGAGAAAGCTGTTTCCCTGGTTTATTATCATGATTTGAATCTGGAGAAGCAGGTAAGAATTTCTCTAGATGGTGTATTTTTAGTAATCTTCTTTCTAATAATTCATGTGACTCTAGTTCCCCATTTTTATGAATATGTTGAATTTCTAAACCAGCCTTTTGCAAATGTGGACACACCAAAATAGATCTATGACAAACGATAGGATCTTGTTCAGCACACATCAAAGTAATTTGATGTTCTTCAGTACCTTTAACAAGACGATTTAATCCCGTAGCAAAAGCTTCTGTTACAGCAATCAAATCATAGCGAGCTACACCTTCCACATAACAGCTTCTATCATTAGGACGGGCACCAAGGTTATTACCAAGGAAAACATACGCTATGTTTGCAGTATTTAATGCAGTTTTTAAAGAAGCTTGGTTGAAGTGTGGAAATCTATGGCTATAAGGGCTGGAACGTACATCAGCTACAGCAGTAATTCCGTGTTGCTTTAAAAGTGCGATGAAAGTTTCAATTGAATGATTTGAGTGACCAATTGTGAATATTGTCATAATTTATCATTATAATCTGTCATATTTTGAGGTCATTTCCCCCCGCTCCCTACCCCCTTCCCCCTGCTTCTTCGTTGAAATGACCTTAATGTTCCAATTTTCTTAAAAAGTCTGTCAGCAAATTCTTGTTTTGAAAAGTAGCTCGAATTGTATCACTATTATTATAATCAACGATAACTTCAAATTTTTCAAATTCCCCAATTGGACTGTCAATCTTAAGTGTATCTAGCCCACTAATTGCATCATCAATACTATGAAATTCGTATCTCTTTCCGAAAAGCGGAATTAAAACTATATTACTAATGTAACGCTCAAGACAATTTCTCAGCGTTTCCATAAACCTATCTACTTCTTCTTGAGAAACTCGCATCAAAGCCTGTCGCAGTTTTTCTTTATCTGAACTAGTAAGGCTATCAAGTCGTCTAAATGCTGTAGTATACCTTTCGTCAGGAGTATCTTCATCAAAAGCAACATCAAAATCAATTACTTGAAATGCTGATATTACACCCTTATAGGGTATATAAATAACTGCAAAGCCATTATTTTTTAGTTGTTCTAGCGCTGGCTTTGTGAAATCTCCAGCTAATACTACTCCATAAAAGGGTGCAGATAGATGATGAAGCTCAATAATTGGTAATATCGCCCCTTGGATTTCCTGAGCTTTATTCTTTGAGTGCTTTGTATATCTACGCCATGCAGATTCAATAAATGCAACAGGTCTGCCAAGCTTATTATCCGTGCCATCGACTTCAATTACAAAATCTAGATCGTGCTTATTTCCATACTTATCCTGCCAAGTAACCTTTTTACCACTTCTAGCTGGACGCGATCGCTGCCAGTCAAGATAGTAGTTTTTGACTTGAGCAAATTGCTGTAGTCGAGGTTTAAGAATATCATAAAGTACGATATCTTCAAGAAGTTTGCCTAGTTGCTGACCAAATTTGTGTGATGGTGACAGTGCCATAATCTAACTTTCTATCCAAAGCCTTCCTTCATGTAAAGGAATATTATGTTTTCTATTTTTCCACTTGACGTTACGTTCTCTAATTTTCTCAAAAGACCATAAACAAAACCCTGCCTCATTTGCTAATTTTCCCAACCACTGCTCAACCGGAACATACACCCCATATGGAGCGGAATCTCCAATTACAAAGCAAATCTTGCAATCAGATGTTGTAACTCGACGAAGGGCATGGAATACAGAACCCATATCAATAAAATATGCGGCAATCATTGTGTGATAAGCCTTGTTACCAGCTTTAGTCTCTCGGACTTTTTCTAGCTCCTTACAAACAGGAATTAGCTCATCTAGAATTGGCTCAAGGATAGGATCAGCTATCAAAGCATCCAATTTCAATCGATCCTTTGACACATGTTGCGAACTTGAACGAATCAAAAACTTGCGAACTGTATCATGTAAATCCCCCCAAGAGTTAACCTCACCCCAAAAGGTCATTTCGAGACGCATAGCATCAGCATAATCATAGTTGTTTGCATACGGTGGAGAGGTTATTACTAAATCTATTGACTTATCGGGAATACTTTCTAAAATCCTTGCATCTTCTTTAAGAAAGGTAGCTTGGCTTGCTGTTCTAACAGACTGCATACAACGCATATCTTCTAACATCAAAGCAACTTGGATATCTAGTGCATTAAGTGGTTTATAAATCTTGACTTTTCGTTTGTTTGGAAGAATATATTGCCACTGCGCTGTGCCTACATAGCTTGACAATCGTAAAGTAGCAGAGATTGCTAGAAAAGTCAGAGACTGTAACTCTTCAGATAGGGTTGGAGCTAGTTCTAAATAGGCTTGCCTGATTTTGAAGAGATCTATTAATACTTCCTCGGTATAGCATTTGCTTAGTAACGGTGGCATTTTGTCTGGAAACTTTGGCTGAAGACTTGCAGCAAGATTTTTAATCTCAGCGATCGCTTGCAAAAACTCATAAGCATGTATTTCCCATGAGAGCTTCCCTTGTGCAAGCCGATAAACAAAAGGATGCGCTTCAATGCCGTAGGAATTGACACCAAGTTTATCAGCAGCAATACAAACAGTGCCCGATCCTGCAAATGGATCGAGGACAATTTTCGGTTTCAATTCTGCGATTACTCCTTCAACCCAAGTTGCTGAAAATCCAGCAGAATACCTAAACCATCTATGAATAGGTAATTTCATATTGTCAGTAAATGTGCCTGCTCTTTCTGTAATAGCTCTTGATTGAAAATCATTTTTGCATTGGCGATCGCCATGATTGGTAACCAAATTATTTAACATTTCAAAAGTAGTAATTTTGCTCAAACTTCAGCTGGTGGATGCCAGCCAGCAGAAACCCAAGCTTGCCTAACGGTGACAGCATAAGGATTGTTCAGTTGTAAAGCTAGTACGGTTGCACGACCACAGGCAGTCAAGCCTGTAATTTGAGTGCCGTCGTTTGCCCAAGTGAAATGACGTGACCATCTTTGTTGACGAGGGTTGAAGAGTTTGACTTTACGGTTCGTTACTGGATCTCTGGCATGAGTCTGAATACCTTTGTAGGCATTGCATAACCTACATGCAAGCCACAGATTTTCCTCATCGTCAGTACCGCCTGCGGCTCTGGGAATGATGTGTTCAATTTCTAAAATTCCCAGAACATACTTTTGGAGACTACGGCAATAACCACACTGATGATTTGCCTGTATCCGTATCTGCGCCCGGACTTCTTCAGGAATCTGGCTCACTAGCTTAAGGGTTCAATCAACCCACGTTTGACAGCTTCGCTCAACGCAGTAGCTTTTCTTAAAAGTCCTTCTTGATAAATCTGCATTAGGGTTTGCAACTCTGAACGTTCGCCTTCACTAAGAGTACCTGATTGTTGGCGATCGAGTAATTCGCTTAACCGAGCATCCTGTTCTGGTTCCATTTGCAGTTCGGTCAGCACCAAGACTTGTTCATCAGAAAGGACAGAGACAGGCTCAAGGTCGCTAATCTCGCCACTGACAGGCGGAATTGAAAGTTGAATGGTATCTACTAAAATGCTGGCAACATCACGATTTGCCAACCGGGCAAAGCGTTCTGCACGTTGGTAAATTTCGTCTGGCAGGTTAATGATGATTTGGGTACTCATAGCTTTTGCAAATACTTCTCTCTATTCTCACTTACAATTAGTAATTATGTGTTTTAGCGCCATAAAAACTGAAGAATGTAATTTAAGACAATGACTGGTAAACCCTTGCTAACTGAGTTTGTTTTGGATTTAATTCAAGTTTGGTAGGGAAAAATTTTAAAGTATGACAATTTGAAGCATACATTATGGGCAAACTAACCTAGTAGTCAAATTCTATGACCACTAGGAGAAACAAAAAATTATGAAGTTGAATCTCAATTATAAGGAGATGCCAATTTTACCCTACATCCAACGTAAAAAACTACCAGCAAAACCTGGTATTTATTACGTTGGTAATAGTACTTCCCCAGTTATGTATGTTGGGCTTTCGCGTAATTTGAAAAGCCGTCATATAAACCATCATCGTCAAGAACAGTTTGAGGCTATTGAAAATGCTTACATCCGCTACCGTGTTGTAACAGAAGATTTATTAGTTACAATCGTAGACTTAACAGGGACTCTCAGAAAGTTAGAGAAGCAAGCTATTGATTACTATAAACCAATTCTTAACAATACAACCGTACCAAATCAACCAGAATTTACAACAGTACATGGTCCGACTTATATTCAAATTCATAAAGCTAAAGAAGCTGGCTACTGCTCACATTTTGACGCACAAGATGGGGATGAATTGACAATCAACACTAGTAGATTACCTCTATTAACTAGAGCTATCAAAGAACAGCGTCCTATTTTATTAATAGCCTCTGGTTATTACAAAGATTATGAAATAGCAGGTTATGATAATTTGTCTGAACTGGTTGTCTACAGAAATGAGAAAATTTATCTTCTTATAAGTCGCTTCATCCCTTATGGATATGAAGATTCTAATTGCTTTGGTTACGATTATGTTGTATATGGGGGAAGTTCCAAAATATTTCTCAATCCTTATATTATTCTCAATAATAGACCGGGATTTCAGGAATTTAGAGGAAGCTATTTAAAACTGGGATTTACTAATTGTGAGCGTTCTCCCTTTGCCAAAGAATTATTAACTCTTGGGGATTTCAACTTACTCTCGCTAACATGATTTGGTTTTTTGACTGACATAAACTATTAAACTGAACTTCCCCCCAAGAAAAAAGAGCTAACTGTTGACCAGAGCAGGTTTCAAAGTTTTTTGATTCCCTGTTACTGGGTACAAATTGTCAAAGGGGCTTGCGAAGCGAGTTTGAGGCGTTGATCCCCGTTTTTTAGGTTACCACAGATAGGTTAATGGTGATTTGGGTAGTTATGGGTGTTGTAAATACTCCTCTCCATTCTCACTTGCAATAACTAATTATGGGCAAACTAACTTAGTGAGCAACTTTTGTATCACTAGTGGAAATAAAAAATTGTGAAGTTAAATCTAAACTATAGGAGCCAGTTTTATCCTATATTCAATGAATCATAAGTTATTCAAACAAATAGGGACTGAGAAATAAATCTCAGCCCCGAAAAAAAAGCGGGCTAACCGCTAATGCTTGGTTAACCCGTGCAGCTTTGGGAACGCGCAGAGAAATTGTTATTGCAATACCAACTTCACATTGGCGTTTTGTAGACCGCGCTGTTTTACTTCAGCCAAGGTCTTGTTAACAGCATATTTTTGGTTAATGGAGTTGATCAACTCGGTTTGGTTGTGCTTTTTAGCAACGCCCCACAGGTCAGCGATTAGGTCAAAAGAACCATCGCTGTTGCGAGACCAGCCCAAGTCATATTCGCCATCCAATACGGCAACGATATCGGAACGAACGCGCTGACCGTTATAACCACGGACATCAGCTTCAGTCTTTACGCTGATACCGAGGTCGCGCAAAGAAGCTTTGAGGATTTCGGCATCGGTGATTTTGGTACGCAGGGTGCTAAAGTGAGACATTTGGGTTTCCTCCAATGAGAAGATTGAGAAATACGACAACGGTTTGTTTTGGGCGAAGCCGCACTTAGCAGGAGGCGGCTTTTTTCATAACTGCTAGCCCTAAAGCTAGCCTTTCCCCCTGGGATGGCAGAGGAAAGCTTTTAAAACTCCATTCGCTGATACTCAGCAACGGAGGATGCTGCGGGACGCGCTCGCTGTCTGGCCCAATCTCTCAGAGCCGTTACTTGTTCTTGCATCGTTCGAGACAGCGGCAATGTTGCCTTCAGCGCAGCAATAATATCTAGTTGTGTGAACTCCCGATCTTGGGCAAAAGCTTCATACATTGCCGCAACGATCGCTTGTTCAATTTCTGCACCAGAAAAGCCATCAGACATCTTAGCTAGTTGCTCAAGGTCAAATCGAGAGATGTCTTCGCGGCGCTTGGTTAGGTGAATATTAAAAATGTCTTGGCGTTCTTCTGGAGTTGGCAAGTCCACAAAGAAAATTTCATCAAAGCGTCCTTTCCTCAGAAATTCCCCAGGTAACCGTTCAACTCGGTTGGCGGTTGCCATAACAAACACTGGAGATTTCTTATCTTGCATCCATGTTAGGAAAGAACCGAAGATTCTACTTGAAGTCCCGCCATCAGAATCAGAGGAGCCTGCACTACCAGCAAAAGATTTATCCAATTCATCGATAAACAAAATTGCTGGGGAAATAGATTCCGCTGTTTTCAGGGCGTTACGCAAGTTTGCTTCACTTCGTCCCACCATCGAGCCGTCGTAGACTCGCCCCATGTCCAACCGCAACAGTGGTAAACCCCACAGCCGGGAAGTCGTTTTGGCAATTAATGACTTACCACAACCAGGAACTCCTAGAATTAACATCCCTTTTGGTTGAGGCAAACCATATTCTCTCGCTCTTTCTGTGAAAGCGTTAGAACGCTGCTTGAGCCATCTTTTTAACTCTTCTAAGCCACCTACAGCATCAATGGTTTCATCTTCTTCAATGTATTCTAAGATACCATTGCGCCGAATTAGTTGCTTTTTCTCAGATAAAACGATATCTACTTCATCTTCCGTCAAACGCCCTGTAGTTACCTGTGCCTTACGGTAGACTTTTTCAGCTTCATCTTTGGTTAAACCCAAAGCTGCCCTGAGAAGTTTTTCTCTAGCCTCTGTTGTCAACCGCCGCCCACGATTTTGGTCTATGTGATAAGTCAGTACTTTATTCAACTCAGCCATATCTGGCAGGCGAAAGTCAAGAACTACAACTTCCTTTTCCAGTTCTATAGGTACTTGCTGCATCGGAGACATCAAAATTATGTTCTTTTGCGTACCTTTAAAGCTGGCGATCGCATCACGTAACGATCTGGTAGTTGCGGGCGCATCAATAAAGGGGTGTAAATCTTTAAGAATAAATATACTTGGTTCTTTTTGCCGGATAATCCACTCAATTGCCGCCTCTGGAGATACGGTATTGTGTTGGGTGACATTCCGGGGTTGACCGTACTCCACAATGCCGTGTGTTACTGTCCAAACAAATACTCGGCGCTGGGGCTTTAATAACTGGGCAGTCGTAGAAATTGCTTGCTCAGCCCGCTCTTCCTCGGAGGTCACAAGGTAGATTAAAGGGTATTGAGCTTGAATTAGGATATTGAGCTCTTCTTTCATACATCGACCTTCTCGAGACCTTATAGAGACAGTAGAGACATTGCTTTTGGTAAAGGCAACCGAATGATGAATTATTCATTCATCATTCCTATCTAGCAAGGAACCAACTCTTCCTCACCCTTGGGATGGGTTTCATCTTCATCCATTTCATCAATGGAAAGATGCTCTTGACCAACTACTCCTGGTTGATTGCCTAAAGTAACCAGTTCCCCATCACGTAAGACTAGTGAGCTACTACAAGTTGGGCATGAATAAACTCTATGAGTCCGCCCATAAGATGAAGTTTCTACTTCATCAACTAAATCTGAATTAGACAGGTAAAAAACGAGGGCACGTTCGGCAAGTTCTGACATTGGTTCGCAATCGACTGCTGAACGAATCTTCAGTTTTCTGTGCAACTCTGGCGATAAATACAAAGTGACCTTTTGCTTAGTTTGCGTTTGCATATAACTCTTTAACGGTCTTACCCGGGTATGTATATCAAGTTATCGGTTCTTTTATTGGTTGTCAAGACAGCAAAACGTTTTGACGGCTATTTTGTTACATTTGTTTACATTTAGACTGAATAGCTGTTTGGAATAGTGACATTGTTACTAAATTGAGTTACTTATGAAACGGTTATCTGCATTTAACTAGATTTAATCAAGCAGCAGTAGCGTAGCTCCCAAGAGCCGATAGAGATTTGTGTTTTTGGTACTTCTATAAAAATCAGTGAATTTGGCAAAAATGTAATAATGACTACTGCTACAGTTAAAACCTCTTGTTTGACACAAAAAATCTATAGGTTTGGTTTTAGCCTTAGCCCAGCTATTGCCCTGTTGATAATCCTGTGGGGTTGTACTGCGACTGATTTAAACGTTGAGGCTATTACCTGGAAAACTTATAGCAATTCTCGTTATGGTTTTGAGTTTCCATATCCGAGTAATTGGACTTCTTTAGCACCCCCAGAAAACGATGATGGAATTGGGTTTATTTCACCTGACAACAACTCAGTGGAAATTCGCGGGTGGGCAATTCAACAGCTACCAAATTTGATTGTCAAAGAACGGGAGTTTGGGAAAAAGATAAAACCTAACTTTCAAACAGCCCAAGGAATATCTGGGGTGCTGGTTGTAGAAGTAGATAGACAAGCAACTTCCATGACACTGACACTAACTCACAATCAAGTCAAATACCACTGGCAAGGACGAAGCAACAGCAAAGAATTTCCCAATTACTACCGTTTGTTTTATTACATTGCCCAGCAGTATCGGATTCCCAAGTCTTGAGTTTGGGGAATGGGGAGATGAGGGGGATGAGGGAGATGAGGGAGTGTGGGGAGTGTGGGGAGTGTGGGGGGAAAGATTTCTTCCCCATCCTCCCACACCTCCCACACTTCCTGTTTGCCCAATGCCCAATGCCCAATGCCCAATGCCCCAAATCAACATCTCTCTCAGAATGATGATTAAGAGGGGACAGAAACCTGATAGATTTAGCTATCAGCGAGTAAAAACTGGTGAAGATGAAAGTCCTGGTTATTGGTGGCGATGGGTATTGCGGTTGGGCAACTGCTCTTTACCTTTCCAATCGAGGTTATGAAGTTGGAATTTTAGATAGTTTGGTGCGGCGGCACTGGGATAATGAGCTGGGTGTTGAAACTCTCACGCCGATCGCACTAATCCAGCAACGTCTCCAGCGCTGGCAAGATTTGACTGGTAAATCTATCGACCTGTTCATTGGCGATATTACTAATTACGAGTTTCTAAACATTGCATTACATCAATTTCAGCCAAATGCCATAGTGCATTTTGGCGAACAGCGCTCGGCTCCTTTTTCGATGATTGACCGCGAACATGCAGTTGTCACCCAGGTAAATAACGTAGTTGGTACGTTGAACTTACTGTATGCCATGCGGGAAGATTTCCCAGATTGTCATTTGGTGAAGCTGGGAACGATGGGTGAATACGGTACACCCAACATCGATATCGAAGAAGGGTATATCACCATTGAACACAATGGACGCAAGGATACCCTACCTTATCCCAAGCAGCCTGGTTCGATGTACCATTTGAGCAAAGTCCATGATAGCCATAACATTCACTTTGCTTGCCGGATTTGGGGATTGCGGGCAACGGATTTAAATCAGGGTGTGGTTTACGGCGTCTTAACCGAAGAAACGGGGATGGACGAATTATTGATTAATCGGTTGGATT
Source organism: Nostoc sp. CreGUA01 (assembly GCA_034531095.2). Lineage (GTDB taxonomy): Bacteria > Cyanobacteriota > Cyanobacteriia > Cyanobacteriales > Nostocaceae > Nostoc. The sequence goes on from JAVRBV020000181.1 coordinate 39,295, forward strand.
ATGATGGCGTGTTTGGTACAGCACTGAACCGTTTTTGTATTCAAGCAGCCATTGGACATCCCCTGACTGTTTACGGCAAAGGTGGACAAACTCGCGGATTTTTGGATATTCGGGATACTGTAAGATGTGTGGAATTAGCGATCGCCACTCCTGCCGAAGCTGGTGAATTCCGCGTATTTAACCAATTTACCGAACAATTCAGCGTCGGCGACTTGGCATTATTGGTGAAAAAAGCGGGGAATGCGATGGGATTGAATGTAGAAATCAATCACCTAGATAATCCCAGAGTCGAAAAAGAAGAACATTACTTTAACGCTAAAAACACCAAATTGCTGGATTTAGGTTTACAGCCGCATTTTCTCTCTGATTCTTTACTTGATTCTCTCCTAAACTTTGCAATCAAGTATCAGAAACGAGTTGATAAAAAACAAATTCTGCCCAAAGTCTCTTGGCACAGAAGTTAGAGTTTACCCCACGTGCGGCTGATAACAGAACCTTATTTAACTCAAGTCAATAACTGGCCGAAAACTGGTCGCCATATTTTAGCACAATATGACGACCAGTCAATTGTTGTTTATCAAGCCTATCGTCCAGCTATTGGTGAATTCGCCGCCACCTACGGTTATTTTGGTGGTGATTTCAGTTTTGAGCGCATGAGTTGGATCAAACCATGAACCAAATAACTACTTTAATCCCGAATTCTCAGTTTAATCTTTTTTAAAATTGCAAATGGTTTGCTCACTCCACTAACAACTCACCCACCACCAAAATCCTCAACTCTGTCACCCGCTTCAAAGCTGCATCATTGGTCAAAAACGCCTCACAACCAGCCACTAAAGCCGCCGCCACCTGCAACGCATCGGGTAACTGAAGGTTATAACGCACCCGAATAAAAGCAGCTTCTCGCGCAATAGCAGCATTAATTTCCACAAAAACTACTTGTTCTTGTTGCAACACATCGACAAAAGCCTGCTCTAAATCAACTAATCCCAGACGGATAGCACCCACCAAACACTCTGATAACGTTATTCCAGATATTACTGCTGTAATGTCAGCTTCTAACCGATCAAAAATTGGATCGACTAAATTCACGAACTGCGGATTGCGTTCTACAAAATAAATTACGGGTGCTGTATCGAGAAATAAGCGAGAAACTCCAGATAAGGCATCACTAATCTTCATTCCTCTCCTCGCAACAACCGTTCTCGATGCTCATCTCCTTCCCGTCGAGTCCGCGAAACCCATTCAGCCGCATCTTCACCTAATAACGGATAAGGTGCCATACCCTTCAAATCGCTCCACTTGCGTTTTGGTTGCGCTTGAATGATATGTTTCTTCACACGCTCCACCAAATGTCCCATCACCGTCAATTGCTCCTCTGGAGTCAGTTGCTCAATCTCGCTTAAAATTTTTTCAAGTGACGGACTCATCAACCTAACCCTTATCAACCTGCCGTAAATTTTAGCGTCTTTACTCAAAGCTATAGCAATCCGATTTGATTTCTGAATTAATCGTAGGGACAGATCGGATAAATATTATTGCTGGCTCCTACAGCTAGCATCACCAATCAGGCAACGATCGCAAAATACCCTCAGCAATTTCGCCTTTATGATTGGTCATTTGTTGAATAGAGAATTTCACAACAGAATTGATTACATCACGGGAGATAGTTTACTCTGTCTTTGATATCGAAATCCAAGAAAAGCTGGGATTATCTGCCTGGACTGAATAGTTTTATATGAGAATTGCCCTGTTCACCGAAACCTTTTTGCCCAAGGTTGACGGCATTGTAACGCGCCTGCGCCACACCGTTGACCATCTACAACGCAATGGTAATCAAGTGCTGGTGGTTGCCCCTGAGGGAGGCATCACAGAACATAAAGGCGCTAAAGTTTATGGCATTACCGGCTTTCCTCTGCCATTGTATCCAGAATTAAAAATGGCACTTCCCCGCCCAGCCATTGGTTACGCCTTAGAAGAGTTTCAGCCAGATATTATTCATGTCGTGAATCCAGCAGTTTTGGGTTTATCTGGCATATTTTATAGTAAAATCCTCAAAATACCCTTAGTAGCGTCTTATCATACTCATTTACCCCAGTATCTCCAGCATTACGGCTTGGGTATGCTCGAAGGGTTGCTTTGGGAACTGCTCAAAGGCGCTCATAATCAAGCAGCTTTGAATCTGTGTACCTCCACAGCTATGATGGAGGAACTGTCAGCACATGGTATAGAACGGGTAGATTTATGGCAGCGTGGGGTGGATACGGAATTATTTCATCCCGATTTAGCCAGTGTAGAAATGCGATCGCGTTTATCACAAAATCATCCAGAAAGTCCCTTGCTACTTTACGTTGGGCGTCTTTCTGCTGAGAAAGAAATTGAGCGCATCAAACCAATTTTAGAAGCAATTCCCGAAGCCCGATTGGCATTGGTTGGCGACGGACCCCACCGCCAAGCACTGGAAAAACACTTTGCTGGCACTAACACCCATTTTGTTGGGTATCTCATGGGGCAAGAATTAGGTTCTGCCTTTGCGAGTGCTGACGCCTTTATTTTTCCCTCCCGAACCGAAACACTGGGCTTAGTCTTACTAGAAGCAATGGCAGCTGGTTGTCCAGTGGTAGCAGCCCGTTCTGGAGGAATTCCTGATATTGTGACAGATGGTGTCAATGGATATCTTTTTGAGCCAACAGCAGATATTCAAGGAGCATTAGCCGCTACTGTCCGCCTCTTAGAAGAGAAACAACAACGAGACATTATCCGTCAAAATGCTCGCCGGGAAGCAGAAATTTGGGGTTGGGCAGCTGCCACTTCCCAGCTACAAGATTACTATCAAAAGGTGGTATTTTCTCAACAATTGACAAAATAGGGGAGTAGGGAGTGGGGAGTGGGGAGTGGGGGAGATGAGGGAGATGGGGAGATGGGGAGGTGTGGGAGGAAGCAGAAGAGGGAGAAGCATCAATTTTCTTTCCCCCCAAACTCCCCCCATCTCCCCATCCTCTTTCCATGCCCAATGCCCAATGCCCCATGCCCTATGCCCTATGCCTTATGGCCAATGCCCAATGCCCTATGCCCAAAATCTAAAATCTAAAATCTAAAATTTCCATGACACTCCCTAACCCTGGCAGCGTCTTGGCTACATTAACTGAACTAACTCAAGTTAATCGTACTCACGCCTTACTGCGTCGTGTTAAAGATTTATCTGTTAATGAATTTGTTTGCTTACTTGACTTCATAACAGCTGAGTTTCAACAATTTCTCAGAGCCATTGAACTAATTAATAATGAAGCTCTAGAAACGATGTTGGAAAAAGTTCTAGAAGCAATTACGCTCAAAATTGGTCAAATCCTCCAGGCAGAACACACAGCTATTTTTTTAGTTGACCATGACAAAGGTCAACTTTGGTCAAAAGTTCCCCAAGATAATACTCAAAAGTTTTTAGAAATTCGTACTCCCATAACAGTCGGCATTCCCGGTCATGTTGCTAGTACGGGTCAATATTTAAATATATCTGAAACTGATACTCATCCCCTATTTAGCCCAGAATTAGAAAAACAAATGGGCTATAAAATTCATAATATTTTATGTATGCCAGTTGTTAGTAGCAAAAACCAAACTGTGGCAGTAGTGCAATTAGCTAATAAAACTGGGAATATTCCATTTAATTATGATGATGAAGAACGTTTTCGAGATTTCGCTGCTTCCATTGGGATTATTCTAGAAAGCTGCCAATCTTTTTATGTAGCCGCCCGCAATCAAAGAGGCGCAACGGCTTTGTTGCGGGCAACTCAGACGCTAGGGCAAAGTCTGGATTTAGAAGCCACTTTGCAAATAGTCATGGAGCAAGCTCGAATTTTAATGCAAGCAGACCGCAGTACGCTATTTTTATATCGTAAAGAAATGAGTGAACTCTGGACGAAAGTTGCGGCGGCTGATGGCACAAATTTAATGGAAATTCGCATTCCTGCTAACCGTGGTATTGCTGGTTATGTAGCTTCTACTGGTGAAGCTCTAAATATTTCTGATGCTTACAAAGACCCGCGGTTTGACCCGACTACAGATCGAAAAACTGGCTATGTAACTCGCAATATTTTGTGTTTACCAGTTTTTAATTCGGCAAATGAATTAATTGGTGTAACGCAATTAATTAATAAGCAACAAAGTAGTTTTACTGCCTCTGATGAAGAGTTTATGCGGGCTTTTAATATCCAGGCGGGAATTGCTTTAGAAAATGCTCGTTTGTTTGAAAATGTGCTGTTAGAAAAACAGTATCAAAAAGACATTTTGCAAAGTCTCTCTGATGCTGTAATTTCTACAGATATGGCAGGAAAAATCGTCACAATTAATGATGCAGCATTAGAGTTATTGGGTTGTCCTATCAAAGATGCTAATACCAAAAGCAACAAGTTTTTGTGGGAACAAAATTTGATTGGTCGCCGAGTTTGGGAAGTTGTGCCGATTGAAAATCTGCAAATGCGGCTAGAAGATAGTTTAAAAACTGGAGCTAAACATTATGTGCCAGAACAAAGTTTGATTGTGGGATTGTATCAACTTACAACTAGTGAATGTCCAGTCTTGAGTTTCACTCAGGATGCGGCATCCAAAACTCAGTATCTAAGTTTAGCAGTGCGCGATCGCCACAACCCCGATGTTTTTATTCCTTGGAATCAACCCCTGATTCCCCAATCTAAGTTTCTCACAGGCGATCGCGTGCAAATATTAGAACGCAGTATCAATCTCACTGTTAATCCCTTAACCAACCCAGAAGGTGGTGTCCGGGGTGGTTTGGTGGTGTTAGAAGATATCAGTCAGGAAAAACGCATGAAAACTACCATGTCCCGCTATCTGACGCCCCATGTAGTCGAACAAGTTATGGCTTTGGGGGAAGATGGGCTAATGGTTAGTGAACGCAAAGAAGTAACCATCTTATTTTCTGATATCCGAGGCTACACGACACTTACGGAAAATCTCGGTGCAGCTGAGGTGGTAACACTGCTGAATCAGTATTTTGAAACGATGGTGGAGGCAGTGTTTAATTATGAAGGCACGCTCGATAAATTTATTGGTGATGCTTTAATGGCCGTATTCGGTGCGCCGTTACCACTGACAGAAAATCATGCTTGGAGGGCTGTACAATCGGCGTTGGATATGCGACAACGTTTAGAGGAATTTAACCAGCGACGAATTATCCAAGCACAGCCAGAAATCCGGATTGGTATTGGCATTAGTTCTGGAGAAGTGGTTTCTGGTAATATTGGTTCTCGAAAGCGGATGGATTACACGGTAATTGGCGACGGTGTAAATTTGAGTTCCCGCTTGGAAGGAGTAACCAAGGAATATGGTTGTGATATTCTTTTAAGTGAATTTACTTACCAACTTTGCAGCGATCGCATTTGGGTACGCCAGTTAGATAAAATTCGCGTCAAAGGGAAACATCAGGCAGTGAATATCTACGAGCTAATTGGCGATCGCAGTACTCCTTTACATGCCAATACTCAAGAATTTTTATTTCACTATCATACTGGACGCTCAGCTTATTTATCGCGTAATTTTTCGCAGGCGATCGCTTGTTTTGAAGCAGCTAAACGCATTAAACCCAAAGACCAAGCTGTGAATATTCACTTAGAACGCGCTTGTAATTACCAGCAAACGCCGCCTCCAGAATCCTGGGATGGTGTTTGGACAATGCTTACTAAGTAGTCGTCAAGGGTAAAGGATCAATAAAATGCTTTTTCTGGGTTGGACTTTGGACTAATGATTCTCAAGTCAGTTTTTAAACTTAAGCCTCTCCCTGGTCATCCACAAATGGATCTTCGCCGATTCTCAGCTCCTTTTTTGACCGTTTCAACTGCTTCCATAAATCCTTTATTTGGTCGTAAGCTTCATCTGGAGGCATTTTTCCACCTGTTTCTAGGTTACAAATGTAGCTTACCTTTTGAGCAAATTCCTGTAGATTCGCATTAAAAACCAAATTTTCTGGCTTTACTTGACCGTAGTAGCGACCACGAGGATAGATAAAATCATCCTTATTCACTATTTTTCTCTCCATTTATTAAATTCCCCTTTTCTTTGAATTTTGGAAGCTGAATCACTAGCTACCCCGTTCTTTCTTTTGTCAGATTGGGGAAACCGAATCATTAAACTCCGTTTCCAACCGGTGATGCGGGAATTGGTCGATTCAGATATTAAAACTAGAGGATAAAGCCTGAAATACTTTCACCGTAAACTTTACAAAGAAAGCCGCTGCTAAAGTGACTAAAGAGAATATTGAATTTTTTTCCCAATTGTCAATTTATCTCATCTTAATTTATGAAATTACGATTGTAATTAACTTCGCTAAAAACCCTTATTCTTCAAGTATTAATATATACTAATTGCAAAAAATTTTTCTTTGCAAAAATAATTACAACTTAACTGTAAATCAATAAATTACACATCAAAAACTTACTACTTACTCAATCCAATTGTCTTCTGTTAAAAGTTAGAGATCCGCTTGTGAGTTTTTCAGTCATCGGCTCGTAGCCACTAAACCATTGATCCAAAAAGCAAACTCTTACAACTATTTTCACTTGAGACTCATTCAATTTTGGGCATTAGGAGTTAGGAATTTGGAGTTAGGAGTTAGGAGTTAGGAATTCTCACCTCATCTCCCTCATCTCCCTCATCCCCCTCATCTCCCCCATCTCCCCATCTCCCTGATGCCCATTGGCCAATGGTTAATAACTAAAGATAAAATGGTGAAGCCTCAAAGGACAAAAATTGTCCATCGCCTACAACTTTACCTGCCACCATGTCTGTTAACTCCAAGCTATACGAAGGCAAAGCGAAAATTCTTTATACAACGGACGAACCGGAAGTCTTGTTGGCTGATTTTAAGGATGATGCCACAGCGTTTAACGCCCAAAAGCGTGGCAGTATTCAAGGAAAAGGAGAAATTAATTGCAGCATTTCCAGCCAGCTTTTCAAACAGTTGGAGGCAAATGGTATAAAGACTCACTTTATTGACAGCCCTGCGCCGAATCAGATGCGGGTGAAAGCAGTAAAAATTTTGCCGTTAGAAGTAGTCATTAGAAATATTGCTGCCGGCAGTCTGTGTCAGCAAACAGGGCTACCAGTGGGTACAATTCTGAAACAACCTCTGGTAGAGTTTTATTACAAAAATGACCAATTAGGAGATCCTTTGTTGACACGCGATCGCCTGTACCTGCTAGAACTAGCCACACCGGAACAAGTCGATGCAATTAGACATCTAGCATTGCAAATCAACGAGTTCCTCAGTGGCTTTTGGCAGCGATGCGGCATTATCCTAGTGGACTTCAAACTAGAATTTGGTTTGGACTCACAACAGCAGTTGCTCTTGGCAGATGAAATTAGCCCCGACACCTGCCGTTTGTGGGATACCGCAGAACAAGACTCAAATCGCAGGGTAATGGACAAAGACCGCTTTCGCCGGGACTTAGGAAATGTAGAGGACGCCTACCAGGAGGTTTTACAGCGAGTACTAAAAGCAGTAGATAGTAATAATTAAAAAATTGGGAAAAATCTATTAAACTCGTGTGGGTTGTCATTAGTCATTTGTCATTTGTCCTTTGTGAAGAACCAATGCCCAATGACGCCACTTGCTCCACTTGGGGAGACCCCAAGACCGCAGTGGCTCCCCAATGCCCAATGCCCAATGACTAATTATGGTGTGTGTGGTTGTGAAGAGGAATCATAAGTAAAATGCGTTTATATCCCGTATTGCTCACAGCAGTAGCAATTGCAGCGCCTTTGGGCGGCTCACCGAGTGCAAATGCACAAACCGCCGACAGTTCAAAACAAACAACACAAGTTTTGACACTAGAAACTAATCAGCAGCCAGAAAAAGACACTGGTCAAGGTGACTCCAGTAACAATCTAGAATCTCGACCTCATGTCACAGAGGTTGCAGACGCGGAACATCTCCAGTCACGCGTTGTGGCAGTTTTCCCTGGTAAAAAAACAAAAGCCATACCCACACCAGAGGTGATGGTGCCAACCTTCACAACAGCAATAACGGCACCAACTCCTCAAACTAATACCACTATTGCTCAACAACCATCTCCATCTCCAGACATTCCACCCCCAGATATTCAACAACCAACGCCTTCGCCTACTCCTGAGGCTACTCCAGTCCCAGAGAATATCGATCCCCCTGCAACAGAACCTGCATTACCCACAACTCCCGAAGATACTCAACAGCCATCTTCGACTCCCGACATTCCATTTCCAGATAGTCAACAACGAACACCAGCCCCAGCCCCAGGTACTACCCCGGAAAATACACAACCCGGCGCAGCCCCAGAAGCTACCGATCCCCGCGTACTGGTATCGGAAGTAGTAGTGCGATCGCCAGCTGGGCAACTAGCACCAGAACTCGAAGAACAAGTTTACAGAGTTATCCGTACCCAGCCAGGACGAACTACAACCCGTAGCCAACTCCAAGAAGATATTAACGCCATCTTTGGTACTGGCTTCTTTTCCAACGTCCAAGCAGCACCAGAAGACACCCCCTTGGGAGTACGGGTAAGTTTTGTTGTCCAGCCCAACCCCGTTTTGAGTAAGGTAGAAATACAAGCTAATCCTGGCACTGGCGTTCCCTCAGTATTACCAGCTAACACTGTGGATGAAGTCTTTCGGGAACAGTATGGTAAAATATTGAACCTACGTGACTTGCAGGAAGGAATCAAGCAGTTAAACAAGCGATATCAAGACCAAGGTTACGTACTAGCCAACGTGATTGGAGCGCCCCAAGTCTCTGAAAACGGAGTTGTTACCTTGCAGGTAGCTGAAGGGGTAGTGGAAAACATCCGAGTCCGTTTCCGCAATAAAGATGGTCAGGAAACAGACGAAAAAGGACAACCAATCCGGGGACGCACACAAGAATACATCATTACACGGGAAGTAGAATTAAAGCCAGGACAGGTATTCAACCGCAACACAGTCCAAAGAGACCTACAACGCGTCTATGGACTGGGATTGTTTGAAGATGTGAATGTCTCCCTTGACCCTGGTACTGACCCCAGCAAAGTGGATGTAGTAGTGAATGTGGCTGAACGTAGCAGCGGTTCCATTGCCGCAGGGGCAGGGATTAGTTCTGCTAGCGGACTTTTTGGTACAGTCAGCTATCAACAGCAAAACTTAAATGGCAGAAACCAAAAACTAGGAGCAGAAGTACAGGTGGGAGAAAGGGAACTGCTGTTTGACCTGCGGTTTACCGACCCTTGGATTGCCGGAGATCCTTACCGGACTTCCTACACAACTAATCTTTTTCGCCGCAGTTCCATTTCGTTAATTTTTGATGGACAAGATCAGGAAATTAGGACATTTAATCCGGATAATCCCACAGATACAGCAGCTCAAGATCGCCCCCGTGTTGTCCGTCTAGGTGGTGGTGTCACTTTTACCCGTCCCCTATCCTCCAATCCTTACAAAAGTTCAGTTTGGACTGCCTCAGCAGGTTTACAGTATCAACGCGTTAGCACTGATGATGCTGATGGTAACCGCAGAATAACAGGAGCATTATTTGACGATGATGGCAATCGCATAGGTTCAGAAGAAGTTCCACTCAGCTTTTCTGGTACAGGTCAAGACGATTTATTACTGTTACAACTGGGGGCACAGCGGGATCTTCGTAATAATCCCCTCCAACCCACCAGCGGTTCTTATCTCCGCTTCGGTATCGATCAGTCAGTACCCGTAGGAGAAGGTAATATTTTACTTACCAGATTCCGGGGTAGCTACAGTCAATATATTCCCGTACAGTTGATTAGCCTTAGTAAAGGGGCACAAACCCTAGCATTTAACCTGCAAGCAGGAACTGTACTTGGTGACTTGCCCCCCTACGAAGCCTTTACCATTGGCGGTAGTAACTCGGTTCGGGGTTACGAAGAAGGAGCGTTAAGTAGTGGACGCAGTTATGTGCAAGCATCAGTTGAGTATCGGTTCCCAGTTTTTTCAGTAGTTAGCGGCGCATTATTTTTTGATATCGGTAGTGACTTGGGAACTACCACTAGACCGGCTGAAATACTAAACAAAAACGGCACTGGCTACGGTTATGGCCTCGGCGTTCGCGTCCAGTCTCCCTTAGGACCGATTCGTATTGACTACGGTATCAACGATGACGGTGATAGCCGGATTAATTTCGGTATTGGCGAAAGATTTTAACTAGTTAGGAGTTAGAAGTTAGGAGTTATGAGTTTTAATTCCTCACTCTTCACTCTTAACTCATAACTTTTTACGATTAGCTTGCTAATTTTGACATTTGCCTCAATACTGTTCCGATAAAGGGATTAATGACATTTGTGAGCAAATATCAGGGGGTTTTACCACAAACAGATTATGAACGATACTAAACGAAATATATTGACTTTGTGCCCATGCAACAGCACACTCTAGCAGCCCAAATCACCCAAACTGGAGTGGGACTGCATAGCGGTGTGACTACACAAGTGCGGATACTACCAGCCCAAGCTAGTCGTGGACGCTACTTTGTCAGGGTAGATTTACCTGATATGCCAATTATTCCAGCCGAAGTTGCAGCAGTTAATCACACTGTTTTATCAACTCAATTGGGCAAGAATGAGGTATACGTTCGCACAGTAGAACATTTGTTGGCAGCGCTTTCGGGCATGGGTGTAGATAACGCCCGCATTGAAATTGATGGGGCAGAAGTACCCCTTTTGGATGGTTCGGCAAAGGTGTGGACAGCTAACATTGCCGAAGTTGGCTTGGTATCACAAATGATTGATAACCGTGAACCCTTGGTTATTAAAGAACCAATATGGGTTTATCAAGAAGATGCCTTCGTATGTGCCCTCCCAGCATCCGAAACCCGTTTTAGTTATGGTATCGATTTTGACATGGATGCCATTGGTAACCAATGGCATAGTTGGTCACCAGCTGCTGAGTTAGGAGATGCTTCTGCTAGCTTTGCTGCGGAAATTGCTCCGGCTCGTACTTTTGGGTTACTGCATCAAATTGAACATTTACAAAAAACAGGGTTAATTAAAGGTGGTAGTTTGGATAATGCACTGGTTTGTGGTTCTCAAGGGTGGCTAAATCCACCATTAAGATTTGCAAATGAGCCAGTCCGTCATAAAATCTTGGATCTAGTAGGAGATTTAAGTTTACTAGGAAATTTTCCTGTTGCTCATTTCTTAGCGTATAAAGCCAGCCACAATTTACACATTCAACTGGCGAAGAAAATTTTAGATTTGGGATTTTAGATTTTGGATTGGATCTGAAAGCTGAAATCTTGGATTGTTCGGGGTTTCAATGTACGCCTACTCAATTACCAGATTAAAAAAATCAACTACACGGCTAATGTCAATCCTTACTCAAGTGAATAGCAGCGATCGCACCACACCTACATCTACCGAACCACAGGGCACAAATGAGACTACAATCACATCTGAGATCAAAACAACTTTTACATCTGAAGAAATTCAGCAGCTGCTACCCCACCGCTACCCATTTTTACTTATAGACAAAATCATTGACTACATTCCAAGTAAAAAAGCTGTGGGCATTAAAAATGTCACAGTTAACGAACCCTGTTTCCAAGGTCATTTTCCCGGACGACCACTGATGCCAGGAGTGCTAATTGTCGAAGCAATGGCACAAGTCGGGGGCATTGTTTTAACTCAAATGTCTCAGACTGATGGCGGACTGTTTGTTTTCGCTGGTATCGATAAAGTCCGCTTTCGTCGGCAAGTCATACCGGGAGATCAACTAGTAATGACAGTGGAACTGTTATGGGTAAAACAACGTCGTTTCGGTAAAATGCAAGGTATTGCCGAAGTTGACGGTCAACTCGCTTGTGAAGGCGAATTGATGTTTTCTTTAGTTAACTAAAAGTTTGCTTTCGTGGTGTGGGCATAGCCGTGAACTGCCCTACTGAATCCTGACAAGGATAACAGTTTAAAAAAAAATCCACAACAGCATCTTATAATTTCTTGATTTTCGCCGCCCTCATACTCAACTTGCTTGCCCGACACTTTCGTTCACTGAAACACTTACCCTCAGCAACGCCAGTCGCCTCAATGGAATGGCAGTCGCTACAACTCTGTAACTAGAGCAAGGCACTACCTGAGAAACCCCCGTTCGCGCTGGCTTATTAAGACAGTTCTGGAGATTCACCCTTGAAAACGCTTATTCATCCAACTGCTGTAGTTCATCCCAAATCGGAACTCCACCATACAGTGCAAGTCGGTGCCTATGCTGTGATTGGAGCGCATGTCAAAGTCGGTCCGGAAACAATTATTGGCGCTCATGTCGTGCTAGAAGGGCCTTGTGAAATTGGGGCGGGAAATCAGATTTTTACAGGAGCAGCCATCGGCATGGAACCCCAGGATCTCAAATTTGTGGGAGAACCAACCTGGGTCAAAATTGGTGATAACAACTTGATTCGTGAGTACGTGACCATTAACCGCGCTACTGGTGCTGGTGAAGCGACAGTGATTGGTGATGGCAACCTGCTCATGGCTTATGTCCATGTGGCTCATAATTGCGTGATTGAAGACCAAGTAGTGATTGCCAACTCTGTGGCCTTAGCGGGTCATGTGCATATAGAGTCACGCGCTAGGCTGAGTGGGGTTTTAGGTGTCCATCAGTTTGTGCATATTGGCAGACAAGCAATGGTAGGCGGTATGGCACGTATCGACCGGGATGTAGCCCCATATATGTTGGTGGAGGGAAATCCGGCGCGGGTGCGGACTCTCAACCTTGTGGGACTCAAACGGTCTGGTATGGACACAGCAGATTTACAAATGCTCAAAAAAGCCTTCCGCATTCTCTACCGTTCTGACTTGTCCTTTAAGGATGCTTTGGAACAGCTGGAATTATTAGGGGATACTGAAGAGTTGCAGCATCTGAGGCGCTTCCTGCTACTTTCTCAGATGCCAGGAAGGCGTGGCTTGATTCCTGGAAAGGCGAAAAAAGGCGCAAGTGATGAATCGTGAGTTAGGAGTTAGGAGTTATAAGTTAGGAGTTATGAGTTAGGAGTTATGAGTTATGAGTTATGAGTTATGAATGAAATTTTTAACTCCTCACTCCTCACTCATAACTCCTCACTCCTCACTCCTCACTCCTCACTCCTCACTCCTCACTCCTCACTCCTCACTCCTAATTCCTAACTGTTAACTTGAATTATCAAATGCGGATATTTATCAGCACTGGCGAAGTATCTGGCGATTTGCAAGGGTCGCTGCTAATTACAGCGCTCAAGCGTCAAGCTGTGGCGATGGGGTTGGAATTGGAGATTTTGGCCCTGGGTGGGGAAAAAATGCAGGAGGCTGGGGCAATTCTGCTGGGCAATACTAGTAGTATTGGCTCAATGGGTATTTTGGAAGGGCTGCCTTATGTTTTGCCGACTCTCCAGGTGCAACGAAGGGCGATCGCTTCCCTAAAACAAAATCCACCAGACTTGGTAGTATTGATTGATTACATGAGTCCAAATCTGGGGATTGGCACTTTTATGCAACAAAATTTACCACACGTACCTGTGGTATATTACATTGCTCCCCAAGAGTGGGCTTGGTCATTGAATTTGCGTAACACTAACCGAATTGTCGGTTTCACAGACAAACTATTGGCAATTTTCCCAGAAGAAGCCCGTTACTATCGTCAGCAAGGAGCAGAAGTTAGTTGGGTGGGGCATCCTTTAGTTGACCGGATGCAAGACGCTCCCAGTCGCCAAGCGGCGCGTGCAACACTGGGGATTGCACCAGAACAAATTGCGATCGCTCTACTTCCTGCTTCTCGTCGCCAAGAATTAAAATACCTTTTACCAGTCATTTTTGAAGCTGCCCAAACTATTCAAGCTAAATTACCCGAAGTTCATTTTTGGATTCCCCTATCTTTAGAAATCTACAGACAGCCAATTGAGGAGGCAATTGAGCGTTACGGTTTGCGGGCTACAGTTTTATCAGGTCAACAAAAAGAAGTTTTTGCTGCTGCTGATTTAGCCATTAGCAAATCTGGTACCGTCAACTTAGAACTTGCCTTGTTAAACGTGCCGCAAGTCGTAGTTTATCGCCTAAATCCCGTGACTGCTTGGTTAGCTCGTAAATTGCTCAAAGGTTCCATAACTTTTGCATCGCCACCCAATTTGGTAGTGATGAAGCCGATTGTGCCAGAATTTTTACAAGAGGAAGCTACACCAGAGAATATTATTGAAGCAGCGATGGAATTATTACTTAATTCCAGTCGCAGACAGCAAACTTTGGCAGATTATCAGGAAATGCAGCGGAATTTGGGAGAAATTGGTGTGTGCGATCGGGCTGCTCAAGAAATTTTGGGAATGTTACCAGGGAGTAGGGAGTAGGGAGTAGGGAGTGGGAAGTGGGGGGGATGAGGGAGTGTGGGGAGTGTGGGGAGTGTGGGGAGATGGGGAGATGGGGAGATGGGGAGATGGGGAAAAGAGAATTAATGCTTCCCCATCCTCCCACACCTCCCACACTTCCTGCTTGCCCCATACCCAATGCCCAATGCCCAATGCCCAGAAAAAAGATGAAACAGCAGCTAAAAAGACCAATAGTAATAGATTTGTTTGCTGGTGCAGGAGGGCTGAGTTTAGGATTTGAACAAGCTGGTTTTGATGTGAAAGCTGCTGTTGAAATCGATCCAGTTCATGCAGTTGTTCATAAGTTTAATTTCCCTCATTGTGTTATCTTACCTTGTTCGATAACTGAATTATCAGGGAAAGAAATTCGAGAAAGAACTGGAATTGGCAACCAAAATATCGAAACTATAATTTCTGGTTCACCCTGTCAAGGTTACTCTTATATAGGGCGTAGAGCATTAGACGATCCCAGGAATTTTTTAGTCAAAGATTTTATCAGAATTGTCTTAGAATTAAAACCTTCTTATTTTGTTTTTGAGAATGTTAAAGGTTTGACAGCTGGAAAACATAAATATTTTCTATCTGAATTAATCGAAACTTTCAGCAAAAATGGCTATGAACTGCGTTTACCGTGGAAAGTTTTGAATGCTGCTGATTATGGAGTACCACAAAGGCGAGAAAGATTATTTCTCATTGGGGCAAAAAAAGGTTTTGTCTTGCCTGAGTATCCTATGCCATCTAGTAAACCACTTTATGAAACGTTAACCGACTCTATATTAATTCCTACTCCTTCATGTTTGGATGCTCTTGGAGATTTACCAGAACCCGAAGAATTTGAGGAGTTATTATACAGTGATTCTGTAGAAACGGAAAAATGGAGCAATCCTAGTAACTATGCACGAGAGATGAGATGTTTAGATGATAAAAGTTGGCATTTTAGCTATAGGAGAAATTGGAATCCCTGTGTTTTAACTTCTAGCATGAGAACTAATCATTCGCAGATTTCGCGTGATAGATTTCAAGCCACAGAACAGGGAAAAAAAGAGCCGATTTCTCACTTTTTTAAACTTGCAGAAAATGGCATAGCTAATACTTTAAGAGCAGGAACTGATGCTGCTCATGGCGCACATACTTCTCCCAGACCTATTCATTATAGTCAGCCTCGCTGCATTACTGTACGGGAAATGGCGCGATTACATGGGTTTCCCGATTGGTTCCGTTTTCATATTACTAAATGGCATGGTGCAAGGCAGGTAGGTAATGCAGTTCCGCCACCATTAGCAAGAGCAATTGCTAGAGAAATTATCAAATGTTTGGGAATTATTCCAACGACTCCTGGAGATGTTTGGGATTTGGAAGATGCAAAACTTTTATCAATGAATATGAAACAAGCTACAAATTATTGGCAGTTTAGTAGAGATAAATTATTTGAGCGATCGCTAAGTCTACTCTAACACTATTCTTGTCCTATTACCTAGCATCAGTTCTGTTCAGAAATCTTATTTTCCTAATTAAGAAGATGAGGAAGTAACATCTCCCTCATCTCCTTTATTGAATGCAACTTTCTATGACTTTTAAATCCTTATACCAATTCTCAAATGAAAATTAGCATAGTTTATTGAATAATCTTTTCTAAATACTGAGCAATCATTTGCTGTTCGCCACCACGGGAAATGACAGTTTGTCGGGTACGATATTTCTTGCCAACAATTTTTAATTCTTCTTCAAAAAGAGCGCCATTTTCTTCTGTCCACAAGTATATTGTTTTGGGATCTCGGAAGTAATATTCAGCAACAACTAACTTAGGTACAGGAAAATTGCGACCAAAATACATAGTTGTTCCTAAGCTACCTAATACTGTCCAACGCTTAGAACCTTGCTCACCTGTCTCTGCATCTACTGTGTTCCATTCGACGTAGGAACCACAAGTCAATTCGGCACTCTTATCTAATTCATGCAGTTGTACCAGGTCGATTAATTCTGGTGTTCCTTGCTCTAGAAAGCGCATAGTAACTGTTTTTGTTATTTCCCTAATTTTGCCATTTGGCAGTGCATAATACCGTCTTTGAGAACACCATTCGCCATTGGATTCTTGCAAAAAATTTTTAATTAACGATTCTTGATCTTGAGATGCTACTCTGTTATTGTTTTGAGCGATCGTTAGCATTGTATTTATCTGATATCGGGAACTTATTCTTATTACAAAGATTGTGAAAAAATCTAGTATTACTTAAAGCAATATTTACTGAAATAGAAACCTATTGTGAATAGGAAACTAGGCAGACCAATATTTGCCAAATCAATACTTGGTTTCATTGATATAATAACTACTACAAATTATTTTAATAACCGAATTAATACTTAAAAAAAGTCTGATAACTTGGAATTTTCAATGTCATTTATAAACTTATGAAGTGATTTTTGCTATACTTAAGTAAGTTGCAACTTGTTTTAGTATCTTAATTTACTTAAATAAATGTATTAAAAAAAATTAAAGGTAGATGAGAATTATTGTTCCACATACTCTATAATTCTCCTAATTACGGTAACTTGCTATAAATACCGTAGATTTAGGGGTGAATTCTGATGAGTGAGTCACAACAACGGACACAAGTGGGTAAATACCTAACTCAGGCAATGCAGATTTATCGTGAGAAAACTGTGCAAGTTATGGAATTTTGGTACCAACACCGAATTAGAAATTGGTTGAAAGGACGTACTATCCAAAGCTTCGTAACTCTATTGCTCATCGGTGCTGTTTTGAGTATGTTAGTTGCCTCCTGTTCTGGAAGCAGCTCAGCTACAAAAGCTGATGTCAAGCTGAGGCTGGTTTCATTTTCTGTTACTCAAGCTGCTCACGACCAAATAATCCCTAAATTTGTGGAAAAGTGGAAGCAAGAACACAATCAAAATGTCACTTTTGAGCAAAGTTATGGTGGTTCCGGCGCTCAAACTGCTGCTATCATCGACGGTTCACAAGAAGCAGATATAGTGCATTTGGCGCTTCCTCTGGATGTAAATAAAATTGCTCTTGCAGGTTTAATTAAATCAGGTTGGGAAATCAAATCTCCTAGAAATGGTATTGTTAGTAGATCGGTTGCTACTATTGTCACCCGTGAAGGCAATCCGAAAGACATCTACACTTGGCAAGACTTAGCAAAAGACGGGGTAACATTGATTGCGGCTGACCCAAAAACCTCTGGTATTGCTATTTGGGAATTCTTAGCTTTGTGGGGTTCGGTGACTCAAGGAGGAGGTGACGAAACAACAGCATTAGATTATGTCACCAAAGTCTATAAAAACACTCCTTCGCTAACAAAAGATGCTCGTGAAGCTAGCGATTTATTTTTCCAAAAAGGTCAAGGAGATGTCTTAATTACTTACGAAAATGAAGTAATTTTAGCAGAAAAAACAGGAACAAAACTGCCTTATATCGTCCCGAAAATCAATATTTCCATTGATAATCCTGTAGCTGTAGTTGATAAAAACGTTGATAAACACGGGACAAGAAAAGTTGCACAGGCATTTGTTGACTACCTTTATTCAGCAGAAGCTCAACGAGAATTTGCTAAATTACAATATCGCCCTGTTAACCCTACTGTTGCTGAAGAAGTATTATCTGAATATCCGCAAGTCGATACATTATTCACATCCCAAGATTTAGGCGGCTGGGATAATATCGAGAAAAAGTTTTTTGGAGATGGGGCAATTTTTGACAAAGTTCAAGCTGACAAAAAGGCATAAGTCTTCATTTGTTAGTGCAGTATTTTCTAATCTGCTGAGGTGCAGAAACAATGTTTTTAAACGCAGAGGGTCGCAGAGTCAAGCGCAGAGTGACGCAGAGGTTTACCCAATTTTATTAGCTAATGTACTTAGTTATTCACTTAATTGGGAATCACTTTAAAGAAGAATTCAGAATCAAGACGCTCAAGGACTCGCTTTAAGCGAAGCCTCTCGTTCGCTAAAAGCGTCTCGTAGACAAGAGAAGGCTTTACGATGTGCTATCCACCAGTCGTACAAAATACCCAACTGAATTCTGTTTGATAAAAGTATCAGGTATTGTGTTTTATTTTACGTCAAGTGATAATTTATGAGCTTTCGTTGCAGATTCAAAAATAGTTTGTTGTTAACTTCTTTAATGCTTCTTGGTAGTAGTATGAGTGCTTGTAACAGCGGACAGGAATTGAAAAGTCAGGTAAGTATTGATGGTGCAGCTGTCGGTTTTCCTGTTTCTTTAGCAGTTGCAGAAGAATACGGTAGAGGTAAACCTGAAGCTAAAGTTAGTGTGGCCTCAAGTGGTACTGGTGGTGGTTTCAGTAAGTTTTGTAATGGTGACATTGATATAGCTGGTGCTTCTCGTACTATTAGAGACGAAGAAATCAAGAAATGTCAAAGTAGGAATATTGACTTTGTGGAGTTGCCTATAGCTTTAGATGGTATTGCCGTGATTGCCAATCGTAAAAATAACTTTGCCAAATGTCTAACTATCAAGGAATTGGACAAGATTTGGAGTGCTAAATCAGACGGCAAAATCTTGAATTGGAATCAAGTAAATCCCAAATTTCCTAATGAAAAACTCAAGCTATATGCTCCCGCTTCTGATACTGGAACATTCGATTATTTGACTCAAGCTGTTACTGGCAAGGCTAAGAATGGTCGTACAGACTACACTCCCAGTCATAATCAAAATTTACTAGTACAAGGTGTGTCAGGAGATGAATTTTCCTTGGGTTATGTAGGGATATCTTACTATATACAAAACCAAGATAAACTTAATTTAGTTGGTGTAGAAAGTCCTTTGGGAAAATGTCAAAAACCGGTGCCTGTGGATAATGTGATTAAAAATATCTACACACCTTTGTCTCGACCTTTATTTCTCTATGTGAGTAAAAAATCTTTAGATACTAAACCAGCAGTCAAAGAATTTGTAGATTTTTATCTAGACAATTCTTGGAAATGGGTAGATAGCGTTGGTTATGTTGCACTGCCTGATGAAGCCTATGTGAGAGTCAAACAAAAATTCGGCAGAGGTGAAACTGGGACGAAATTTAAAAAAGCAAAACCGGGTGAACCGATTACAAACTTTATTTAAACAAAGTTCTAGTTGTTCTAGTTATTGTTGTACTCAAAAATTAACTGTTTATGCAAAATACAAATTTTCAAGAAGACCCTTATCTATTATCTAGACAGTCACTGGAGAAAAATGCATCTGAAGATATCTCAGAAAACATTGTTGCCGTAATTTTATTTGCTTGTGCTTTAGTTTCAGTTTTGACTACTTTTGGGATTGTCTTCATTATCTTTCAAGAAACATTTGGTTTTTTCCAAGAAGTTTCCTTAGCCCAATTTTTTCTGGATACTAAATGGACACCTCTATTTGCAGAGAGACATTTTGGCGTTTGGCCTTTGATTAATGGTACTTTCTTGACTACTGCGATCGCAATGGCAGTGGCTATACCTTTAGGTTTATCTTCTGCCATTTATTTGAGTGAATATGCCAAACCGAATGTAGCAGCAGTTTTACGTCCCGCAGTAGAACTGTTAGCAGGGGTTCCAACAGTAGTCTATGGATATTTTGCGCTGTTATTTGTCACTCCATTGCTACGAAATATTATTCCTCTGGAAATTTTTAACGCCTTAAGTGCGGGGTTAATGATGGGAATCATGATTACTCCCACTGTTGGTTCTATCAGCTTAGATGCTATTAAAGCAGTTCCACGTTCTTTGCGGGAAGGAGCTTATGCTTTAGGTATTACTAAACTAGAAACTATTTTTAAAGTAGTTTTACCAGCAGCACTTTCGGGAATTATCGCCTCAATTATTTTGGGTATTTCTCGCGCCGTGGGTGAAACAATGACTGTTCTTATCGCCGCTGGACTACAGCCAAAACTGACTATCAATTTTGCAGAATCAATAGAAACTATGACCGCTTATATGGCACAAATTTCTGGTGGAGATAGTCCGCGTGGCAGTCTTAATTTCCAGACGTTATATGCTGTAGGCGCTCTTTTGTTTTTAATTACACTAACTTTGAATATTGTTAGTTATTGGATTGCTAATCGCTTTAAAGAAAAATACGAGTAATAGACATGACCAGAAGTTTTCAACGAAATGATTCTTGGGAATCAGCAGCAGAATTTACTGATAATGTTGAGCAGAGAGAAACGCTAGGAAAAGTATTTGAATTCCTTTTTTTATTAGGGTTACTAATTGGTTTATTTATCCTAGCATTGCTACTTTTTGATATTCTGCGAGATGGATTAGGCAGATTTATAACACCTGGTTTTCTCACGGAAACGCCTTCTCGTTTCCCCGACCAAGGTGGCATTCGTCCTGCTATTGTCAGCAGTATTCTTCTCGGAGTTGTTGTTATTTTAGTCACTGTACCCATTGGTGTGGGAGCAGCTTTATATCTCGAAGAATACGCGCCTAAGATTTGGTGGACAGCAATCATTGAGATTAACATTAGTAACCTGGCAGGTGTGCCTTCTATCGTTTACGGGTTGCTGGGTTTAGGAGTTTTTAATTATTTGCTTGGGTTTGGCCCTGCGTTGATTTCTGGTGCATTGACTTTATCTTTATTGTCTTTACCAGTAATTATTGTGACGGCTAGAGAAGCAATTCGCGCTGTGCCAGATTCTCTGCGAAATGCTTCTTATGGATTAGGTGTGACCAAATGGCGAACTATTAGCAACCATGTCATACCTTATGCAATTCCCGGTATTTTAACTGGAGTGATTATTTCTGTATCCCGCGCAATTGGTGATGCAGCATCTCTAATTGTTGTCGGTGCCGTGGGTTTTCTCACCTTTGACCCTGGTTTGTTCCAAAGATTTATGGCATTACCCATTCAAATTTACAGTTATATCACTCGTCCGGAACCGGGTTTCGCTGATGCAGCCGCAGCCACAATTATTGCGTTGTTATTGTTGATTTTAGTTTTAAATGGTGTAGCAATTTATATCCGACAACGCTTTTCAACACGTTAAGTAAGAATTCAGGATTCAGAATTCAGAATTCAGAAGTAATAAAGGTAATTGGTTGATTTTTTGAAAATTTGGAGAGACACAAAATGACCAATAGCAATAGTAGAAGTCAACGAGATAGCGCTACAATAGAACAAACAAATACGGTATTTAATGCTGAAGGAGTCAAAGTATATTATGATGGATTTCTGGCACTTTTAGATGTTTACTTGCAGATTCCGGAAAAACAAATTATTGCTTTTATTGGGCCTTCAGGATGTGGTAAAAGTACTCTATTGCGTTGCTTCAATCGGATGAATGATTTAATCCCTGGAGCGAGGGTAGAAGGTAGATTGAATTATCGCGATCGCAATATTTATGACTCCAATATCAATTCTGTAAAATTACGCCGTCAAGTGGGAATGGTTTTTCAAAGACCGAATCCTTTTCCCAAGACAATATACGAAAATATTGCCTTTGCTCCCCGTTCCAATGGGTATAAAGGTAACCTTGATGAATTGGTAGAAGATTCCCTCAGACGCGCCGCTATCTGGGATGAAGTCAAAGACAAACTTAAAGACAAGGGTACTGCATTATCTGGTGGACAACAGCAACGGCTTTGTATTGCTCGTGCGATCGCTATGAAGCCAGATGTATTATTAATGGATGAACCATGCTCTGCTCTCGACCCGATTTCTAGCCGTCAAGTAGAAGAATTGTGCTTAGAACTCAAGCAACAATACACCATCGTTATGGTAACCCACAACATGCAGCAAGCTTCTAGAGTTGCAGATTTCACTGCTTTCTTCAATACAGAAATTGATGAACATGGCAAACGTCGCGGAAAATTAGTTGAATTCAATCCTACAGTGCAAATGTTCAGTTCTCCTCAAACTAAAGAAGCTGAAGATTACATCAGTGGACGTTTTGGTTAAAGAGAAATTACACAACAGAATTCAGAACTCATATCATGTCTGGTTGAAGACTTATTGTTTAGGCTGACGCGGGGACACGGAGAGAAGTCAGAGCGCCGGCTTCCGGCGATCTGAACTTCGGAGGACGCGGGGACGCGGAGAAATTTTAATCATAAGTGATTAGCCGAACATGATATCACAATTCAGAAGTCAGAATTCAAGAGTAAAACAAGCTTTACATCTGTTGTATTTCTAATTCTGGAAAATATGCTGAGGCTTGACAGTACTTGATTAAAGTAAAATTTTAGTCAACTACTTATACTGTGTATTATGTTTAAGCCTCTGTCCTTTGCTTTAATTGCAGTTACTTTTCTCACAGCATCCATTAATAACCCGCCTGCTACCTTGGCTGGAACATGTGCGTCTAAGTGTGGTTCGCGTCCAATTCAATTTACCCCTGGACAACACATCCGAGTTGAAGTTGTAAATAGCACACCCAATTTGATTAAAATCCAAAAACCCTCCGGCACTGACGCAATATCTTTGAGTCCAGGACAGAAATTAAACTTAGAACAACTAGAAGGTACAGAACCGAATACATCTCTGATATTTTGGAGCGAAAGGGGTTTGTCATTACAAGCAATTGTTTCAAAACCTAACTTTGGCACATTGCGCTTAGAACTCCGTCCGACTTGGCGTAATCCTGGCGATCGCTCCTTGTATATTATGGATGATGGTAGAATCAATGTGTTTTAGATAGCAAATAATGTTATTAGTTATGAGTTAAGAAACAACTCTCAATTCAATACTCATAACTAAAAACTCCTAACTTTTATTGTGTTAGACCGACCTGTATCTGAACTCTCAAAGCCTCGCAGGTTTTTACCCGATCAGCGCTGGCAAATTTATCCACAAAAACCAGAATTTGCCCAAAATCTGGCTGTTTTGACAAATATTTCACCCATCATCAGCCAGCTGTTAATTAATCGCGGTATCGAAACGCCAAAAGCAGCACAAGAATTTTTAGAACCAGAATCTTTAGTCTTGCCTTCTCCTTTAGAAGAATTCCCAGATTTGGCCATTAGTATAGAGTTATTGGAAAAGGCGATCGCTTCTCAAACAAAAATCGCTATTTGTGGTGACTACGATGCTGATGGTATGACTAGCACTGCTTTACTTTTGCGTAGTCTCCGGACTTTGGGCGCACAAGTAGATTATGCTATTCCCAGTCGGATGCATGAAGGCTACGGTATCAATAAACGCATAATTGAAGAATTTCATACTGAAGGAGTGGGACTAATTCTCACTGTAGATAATGGGATCTCTGCATTTGAACCAATAGCTAGAGCTAGAGAACTTGGTCTTGAAGTTATTATCACCGACCACCACGACATTCCCCAAAAACTACCACCAGCCAATGCAATCCTCAACCCCAAACTGATAGCCGAATCCTCACCTTATCGCGGTGTTGCTGGTGTTGGTGTGGCCTATATCTTGGCAGTGTCTCTAGCACAACAGCTAGGAGAGACTAAAGGCTTAATCAGACCGATGTTAGCACTATTTACACTGGGAACGATCGCAGATTTAGCACCCTTAACAGGCGTCAATCGCCGTTGGGTGAAACGCGGTTTACAACATTTACCCAAATCGGACTTAGCTGGAGTCCAGGCGTTAATCCAGGTAGCTGGTGTACAGGCGAGGCAAGAGAGACACGGGGACACGGGGACGCGGGGACATGGGGACATGAGGACACGGGGACACGGGGACACGGGGACGCGGGGACACGGGGATACGGAGAGTTCTTTCCCCGCGTCCCCGCGTCTCCCCGTCCCCGCGTCTTCTTTCCCCGCGTCTTCTCCAAAATCGCTAAAGCCTGAAGATATCGGATTTCGCTTGGGGCCGCGAATTAATGCCATTGGTCGCATTGGTAATCCCCAGACTGTGATTGAACTACTAACTACAGATGATATGGGGTTGGCGCTCGAAAGAGCAATGCAGTGCGAACAAATCAACATTAGTCGCCAGGAGATGTGCGAGCAAATTGAGCAAGAAGCGATCGCTGTTGTAGAAACACATTATACAACGTCTCTACAGCAAGACCGTGTATTAGTTGTTGTGCAACCCAATTGGCATCACGGCGTTATCGGTATCGTCGCTTCCCGCTTGCTAGAACGCTACGGCGTCCCTGTATTCATTGGCACTTATGAAGATGAGCAACACATACGCGGTTCAGCACGAGGAATTCCAGAGTTTGATGTGTTTGCAGCTTTGGAATATTGCCACGACTTACTAGGCAAATTTGGCGGACACAAAGCAGCCGGTGGATTTTCTCTACCAGCAGAAAATTTACAAATATTGCGATCGCGTTTGATTGAATTTGCCAACGGATGTCTTGAACCCCAACATCTCAAGCCTCTACTGAAAATTGATGCCGAAGTTAACCTCAATCAAATCAATCAGCAACTTTATCAACAGCTTAACGCTCTCCATCCTTGCGGTATCGACAATCCCGATCCCGTATTTTGGACACCTAATGTCCAAGTGGTTGAACAACAAATTGTTGGCAAGGGTCACATTAAACTGACAATTGCCCAAACTGTTGACGGTCAACAGTATAAAATTAAAGCGATCGCTTGGCGTTGGCGTGACTACTTCCGCCTGCCATCACGCCTTGATGTCGCTTATAAACTACGAGAGAATCACTTTAACGGTAATACTACCATCGAGCTAGAGTTAGTAGGTGCGAGATTACCAATTCAGGTTCAACAATTTTTTGTTTCGCCGCCTACCTCTTCAAGCACCACCTTTGAATACAACCAACGACAGTATACTTGTGGTTTCTATAACAATGGTCTGGCAGCAGAATTAAGAATTAAAAATCCTGAAGGCAAAGTCTTAGCTATGCAACCAGGACAGTTAAACGGTTTGCTTGGCACTAATCGTCAAGACGCCAAAGAAGTTGATATTTCTCAACCACAGTATGACAGTATTATCCAGGCAGCCCTTCAAGCTTTATCAGTACCTAGTGCTGAGTTATGAGTGCTGAGTTATGAGTTCTGAGTTTTAAGTTATGAGCTTTAAATTCCAAAATTTTCTTCTACTCAGCACTCTACACCTCTTGTTGTTCAATACTCAGCACTCAGGCAGGAAGCACTCTTAAAGGTTACCGTTGCGAAATGCCAGGACAAAGATTACCGCAGGCCCAGCAATCACGATTAGCGCCACGGACAGTAATTGAAAAATAACTTCCCAATTGATGCTGGTAAAAGCGTTAAACAAATCAGACACAGCGTCAAACATTTTTCCTTTTCTCCTGCTAATTGTTTAAAAAATTCAATAACTTAAGTTGCAAAACCCGCGATCGATCATATCTGGCCACGGGGTATAGAATTTAATTTACTTAACAAAATTATAAGAAAAAACATAAAATGTGAGACATTGGGGCTGGGAACTGGGGACTAGTGGCTGGGAACTAGGGAATAGGATTGACACTCTCCGGTCTAAAGACACGGAGATTCTTGGTTCAACGAGTCCACTTAGATGAGACCCCCACAGTGTGTTGTATCCAAACGAGAATCGCTATAATACCCAGTACCCAGTCCCCAATCCCCAATCCCAAATGGCAACTTGGCAATGTGTAAAGGAATGTGGAGCCTGCTGTCATCTTGACCCAGCAGAGCGTCCAGATTTGGATGAGTATCTCTCATCGGCAGAACTAGAACTTTACCTGAGTATGGTAGGTGAAGGAGGATGGTGCATTAATTTTGACCATGCCACACGAGAGTGCCGCATCTACTCAAATCGTCCCCGCTTCTGTCGTGTGGAGTCAGAAGTGTTTCAAGATCTGTATGGCATTGAACCAGAAGAATTGAATGATTTTGCTATTGACTGCTGCCGTCAGCAAATAGAAGGGGTGTACGGCGATCGCAGTTTAGAAATACTACGGTTTGATCGAGCTGTTGGCCTTTGACAATGTTTATACCACACCCCTTGCAGACTGAACAAATCCAAAATCCAAAATCTAAAGTTTAGTGTAGTTGCAATTTATTACAAAAATCTGAGAAAATGATAGAAATATGAAAATAACCTAGCAACAAAACTATTGCCTGTGAAACTAGACTCTGCACCTTTAGGGATTTCTGGCGTATCTCCATCTGAGATCGAGCTAGAACTGAAAGATAGTAACGATTTTAACTTCAATTCTGCTCAGTGCCTCCCAGTTCAGGCTGTAGTTGCCGATAATCCTCGAAAGCAGGAATCAGCGCTAGTAGTTTTTGGTACAACTTTCATAACTATCTTTTTAGCAGAGATTGGGGATAAAACTCAGCTATCAACCCTGTTAATGAGTGCAGAATCTCATTCACCGTGGGTAGTATTTATTGGATCTGCGGCTGCGCTCATAACCACCAGCTTATTAGGCGTACTTTTAGGTAGTTGGATAGCCAGCCGACTCAGCCCAAAAACTGTGGAAAAATCAGCGGGCGTCATGTTGTCGTTGATTTCTTTAATGCTATTTTGGGACGTATTTATTCATTAGGTATGGGGCAAGCAGGAAGTGTGGGAGGTGTGGGAGGTGGGGAGGTAGGGAGGTAGGGAGGTGGGGAGGTAGGGGAGTAAAGGAAGCAAGCAAACGATTATTATTCTTCCTCATCCCCCCA
>JAVRBV020000182.1:0-64416 GCA_034531095.2 Nostoc sp. CreGUA01
CTTCAAATCACTTGATGAACTTCGCGATCGCCTCAACCAAATTTTCCATCAAATCACATCGGAACGTGTTATGTCCTTGACTAGTTATGATTTTATTCTTGAAGCTCTTTTCTATGCAGCTTCAATGTAAATTGATATAACCACCAAGTAACTATTCAGGCAGAAAAGTTAGTATTAAAAATTGGCGATCGCCACTGTAAAATTCAATCAGAATTCTTAAGTAGTGGCGTGACACAGCTAAAATAGTCCATTAACAAACTCTTGTGGGATGGGCGTCTCGCCCGTCCAGTGCGGACAAGATGTCCACACTACAAGAAAACTTTTTGTAACATTTTAGTCTTGTCACGCCAGTAGGGTGCGTTACGGCTTTAGCCGTAACGCACCGTTTTGTATAAAAGTTGGCTTGAACGAAAAAAATCAAATACTTGTTTTTGTTTCCATTAAGGGACTTCCAAGGAAAAAAAATATTCCATAGTAGGGGCGCACAGCTGTGCGCCCCTACAAATGTACAAATAATTTGGGATAATTTATTTTCTGGAAGTCCCTAATTCAGCTTCCGAAGAAGCTTGAAGAGCTTCTAGCTCGTTTGTTTGGCACGACACAGGATGGTTTCCATTAATTCAGCTTCCGAAGAAGCTTAAAGAAGAAATGATATCTGAGTTAACCTCGGATACCTACTTGTTTCCATTAATTCAGCTTCCGAAGAAGCTTAAAGGCTTAGGCAATATTACCCCCGGTACAACCGCAGGAAACTGTTTCCATTAATTCAGCTTCCGAAGAAGCTTAAAGTGTTTTGTGTATGCAAATTGTATATATATATATACAAAGAGTTTCCATTAATTCAGCTTCCGAAGAAGCTTAAAGTGGTATTAGCGGGAGTAGTAGGATTAGCATTGCACTATAAGTTTCCATTAATTCAGCTTCCGAAGAAGCTTAAAGCTGTTCCGAACCGCTAGTGCTCGGAAATAAATTCCAAGTAAGTTTCCATTAATTCAGCTTCCGAAGAAGCTTAAAGAATCAAGCCCCGGTGAATGCGGCAGGCTGGATGGTTGAAAAGTTTCCATTAATTCAGCTTCCGAAGAAGCTTAAAGTATCAATCTGTTATGCTTCGGTTTCATAGCGAAACGTTTCCATTAATTCAGCTTCCGAAGAAGCTTAAAGATTCGGATTTCTCGGAGGTCAAGGACTTATTGAGTGGATGTTTCCATTAATTCAGCTTCCGAAGAAGCTTAAAGGCTTGGCTTTTAGAAGCCTTGCCATGCAAGGATTATACACCCATAAATTTGAGGGGGTCAAGAACTATTGTCAATAAAGGTATTTTAGTGTCAATAAGCTGGCAAATTTCACCAATTTAGCACCTTCAAACCCTTACACAAAGCCAGTTTTGAGGGGGGTAACGAAATAATAAGGGTTCTGGGACTTACCCTACCCCCTCAAATTTACAAAACTTTACATTCTCCAAATCATTGGTCGATATAGTTGAACCTCACCCATCAAGCAAGAAATGTACTCTCTGACTTGTAACTCCAGACATCGGCGGAAAGTTACCTTTTGTCCGGTATGGGGATGGGTTAATTCCGACTGTAGCTTTTCCTCCCAATGCTTAAGAAATTTCTTGAGGGCGTGATATTGAAAATAAATTCCACCGCGTTCATCTGGTGGTGTGAAATCATCAAAGGTAAAAATTTGGGAATTCACCAAATAACATACCAAAGAATCGACTAATTGCGCTCTCCATTCTTCAACTAAATCTGATACCAATGCTGGATGATTATCTCTTGGAACATGTAAATTCCCAAAATGAGTGTGTAAACCTGCGGCTTGAACGCAAGAGAAAACATTTTGGCTTAACAAAGTGTATCCCAAACTGAGCATACTATTAATGGGATCGGTTGGCGGACGTTTGGTGCGCTGTTCAAACTTAAAAGGACTAGAAAATAAACTACCCAGTGCTTGGAAATAAATAGTAGCGGCTTTTCCTTCGTAACCTCGTAGTGCATCCATCGTTTCTGCAAACAATAATTTATCCATCAAAGTATCTAAATCATCAATTGCTTTGAAAACAGGTGTTGCGCTAATTTCTGCAAAATCGCGCCGACGACTTAATCTCATCAACAAAATCCGGGAATTATTGATCTTTGTCCAAACAATTGCTTCAGCTTGCTTGCGGATAAACTCAGAATTGAGGGAAGATTCTACCTGGCGAGTTAAATATTCAACCCTAGCATTATTATCAACTTGTAACCTGCCAAAATATCTACCTGATTGTGACAAATACATAACTGGAATTCGCCGTTTTAAGCACATACTTACAGCCCCATGTGAGACATTGCAAGAGCCAAATAATACTATCTCGCTGACACGATTTGCTGGAAGTTTTATCTTGATTTCTTGTTGAAAAAATACCTGAAATTGTTGATTTTTGACACTCAAATAAGCGCCTTGGTCTGTGACGTATAATGTAGACATAGGTGTTATAAGATTTGGGATTTTTTGAAGAAGAATGCAGAATGCAGAATTCAGAATGCAGAATTCAGAATTCAGAATCAATTAGTGGGTGATTCAGATTTTGGTCTTTGGCTTTTTGCCTAATTTTATTTTTGCAGGTGTGTATATGAGTTCGTATATGAGTTATTTAGTCTGATATATGACTTCGTGTATGACTTAACGTCTCTGATAAGGGACTTCCAGAAAATAAATTACCCCAAATTATTTGTACATTTGTAGGGGCGCACAGCTGTGCGCCCCTACTATGGAATATTTTTTTCCTTGGAAGTCCCTAACACTGCGCTATCGCAAATCTAATGTCCCATCAAAACTTTAGAATTGGGTTTCACTTTTTCCAACAGCCAAAATCCTCCAGAAGATATTAACAACAGCGGTGTCAACCAATCACCCCAACGCACATATAAAGTCTTTGTTTGTCGGCGATAAATTGTTTCGGCATGAGTTTCGTAAGTGTTGTATCCAGATATCCACAAAGTTCTGCCGTGAGGATCTACAAAAGCTGAATATCCAGTATTAGTTGCCCGTGCCGACCATCTATCGGTTTCGATCGCCCGCATGATATCCTGTGCATGATGCTGTAATGGCATCCACCAACTGTAATGAGCATCGTTAGAAGAACTGAGAATAAATTGCCCGCCCGCCGCAGCTTGATAGCGAAATTGTTCGGGAAAAGCAGATTCATAACATATACTAGCGATCGCTCTACCAAAAGGAGTGTCAAATACTTGATTTGCTGCACCCGCAACTTGGTGTGCTTCCAAAGGCGATAACCGCTGAACTATTCCACCTATAATTTGTTCAAAAGGAATATATTCACCCAAAGGTACTAACTTCGCTTTATCGTAGCGCCCAACAATTTCACCTTGATGATTCAAAGTAAACAAACTAATTGTATAACTGCGCCCTGTTTCGCCAAAAGCCCCAATCCAAGCAACCACGCCCTTTTCCTTCACCGCTGCAACCAAACTAGTCGCCATCAAGTTACGTTGGAAAACAGGTAAAGCCCCCTCTGCGGTAAGCACCGCATCTACACCTTGATTTGCTAAACTTATATACCCCTTAGTGTAGTTTTCTTGGGCGCGACGAAACCCTTCGGAACTCCGCAAAAGCCGGTTAGGAATATTACCCTGCACAATTCCCACCTCCAACCCCGTTTCTGCTGCTTGAGCAATGGGACGACTGTATAATATAAAACCTATGATATGCAAAGTAATTAATAAACCTGTGGCCGCAACTAAGTACTTATTAACGAACCGCCAAGGCGCAGAGGACACAGAGAAAATCTTGGCGTTCTTGGCGTCTTCTCTGCGAGACGCTACGCGAAGGCGGTTCGTCCATCCTTCAGCAATCAACCCATTCACCGCGACTATTGCCGCCGTCACAGTATTCGGCCCAGAGAGTTGCCCAAGGTGTAAAATTACGAGATTATGCGGACTTTGTGTGTAAGCCAGAGAACTCCACCACAAAGGACCAGCACTCCAGAGACTCTCCAACCCACACCAAACCGCCGTACCAATTAATACACGCATCCAAGGTTTTTGCTCGCCCAGGCGAACCATCACAGCCGCCCAAACACTAACGAATATCCCTCCCAAGACACTGATAAATCCCCAACAAAAAAGCGTAATTGCCAAACTCGGCAACCAAGGAACGCCCAACCAAGTCATGGGATGAATTCCTGTAATCCAAGAGAGGGCGATACCGTGGTAGGCGATACCCCAGAGGAGAGAGGGGGAGATGGGGAGATGGGGAGAGGGGGAGATGGGGGGGGATTGGTTTTTGAGTTTTGAGGAGGTAACAACTAATACCCAGAGGGGAGCTAGGGCAATCCAAGCCAGGAACCACGCGCCGACGGGGGCGACGGTCACCCCCATCAAAACGCCACTAGCTAAAGCAATTAAGTAAGGAAGTAAATAAATTAACTCCTTACCCTGGTGTTTACTCTGCTTCTTCTGCATCGACACTATCAGGTGGAACTATTGCCACTCCGGTAATGGCGTCGTCTTCATCTAAACGCTGCACTCTTACTCCAGTTGCCGATCGCGATTGTATGGAAATTGCATTTACCGCTTGCCGAATGATAATACCGCGATTGGTGACCATCATAATTTCGTCGTCATCGTTGTTGACAATGCGTAAAGTTGCTAACTTGTCTTTGGTTTTCCGGTTTTTGAATTTGGTTGCCATTAAACCCTGTCCGGCACGGTTTTGCAGCCGGAATTGGGCGACTGGGACGCGCTTCCCATATCCTCCCATCGTAATTACCAACACCCAAGGGCCAACACTGCCGTTGCCAGGTACTTCTGCTGACTCTTCATTGATTTCGATTTCTTCGGTTTCAATTTCTTCAACTTCAGCTTCTGTAACTGTATCCAAAGTTTCGAGAATTGCCGCAGGCAGAATATCCATACCCACCAATTCGTCTTTATTTTTCAACTTCATGGCCTTCACCCCACGAGTCGCCCTACCCAAGGGACGTAGTTGTTCGTGGTTACACCGGAAGTGAATCGCCATTCCTTGACGAGAACCAATAATCACGCTGTCTTCTACTCTGGCGCGTCGCACCCAGCGGAGTTGGTCGCCTTCTTCTAAGGAAATGGCAATCAAGCCATTGGCGCGAATGTGGCTAAAGGCTGCCAATTCGGTTTTCTTGATATTACCGCCTTTGGTGAGCATCACCAAATATTCTTGGTTGCTAAATTCGTCAACGGGGACGATGGAGGTAATTTTTTCTTCTTTGGGAATGGGTAGCATTTGGACGATGGGTGTACCGCGACTGGTACGGGAACCCACGGGAATTTGATAGGCTTTGAGGCAGTAAACTACACCACGTTCGCTAAAGAATAAAACGCTGTCGTGGTCACAGCAAGTTAAGAAATGCTCAACGGTGTCATCATCTTTCACCTTGGCTGCGGCTTTACCTCTGGTAGCACGGCTTTGGGCTTCAAAGGTGTTGACGGGCATCCGTTTGATGTAGCCTTGTTCGGTGACCAAAATGATCGCTTTTTCGTTGGCAATTAAGTCACGTTCGTCGATTTCGCCTTCCCCTGGTAAAATTACCGTGCGCCTGGGTGTGGCGAAGCTAGTTTTTAGTTGGGCGACTTCGGTTTCAATGATTTCCAGCACCCTTTCCCGTCGTGCCAAAATATCTTGCAAGTCGGCAATCTTGGTTTGTAATTCTTCGTGTTCCAGACGAATTTTGTCTGCTTCTAAGGCAGTCAACCGCCGTAATTGCATCTGCAAAATCGCGTCTGCTTGGACTTCGGAAAGTCCATAAGTTGTAATTAATTCGCCTTTGGCTGTGGGTGCATCTGGAGCATGACGAATCAAATTAATAATTGCATCTAAGTGGGACAGGGCAATCAATAACCCTTGCAAAAGGTGATCGCGTTCTTCCGCTTTCCGCAGTTCGTAGCGGGTGCGTCTGGCAATGGATTCGATGCGGAAATCCAAGAAGACGCTTAAGAAATGCTTGAGGGTGAGTACTTGGGGTTCGCTATTCACCAACGCCAGCATATTTGCGCCGAAGTTAGCTTGTAGCGGCGTTTGCTTGTAGAGGTTGTTCAAAACGACGCGGGGATAAGCATCGCGCTTGAGTTCAATGACAACTCGCATCCCGTCACGATCGCTTTCATCTCGGATATCTGCAATGCCCTCTAGGCGCTTTTCGTTCACCATTTCGGCGATTTTTTCAATTAGCGCCGCTTTGTTGGTTTGATAGGGCAATTCGGTGATAATAATTGCTTCTCGGTCTGGGCGTCCCCGCTGTTCGATGGTTTCAATGTTGGCGACGCCGCGCATGGTAATGGAACCACGCCCGGTGGTGTAAGCTTCTCGAATGGCAGCTGTGCCCAAAACTTGTGCCCCGGTGGGAAAGTCGGGGCCGTGGACATATTGCATTAATTCCAGATCGGTGATTTCTGGATTGTGAATCAGTGCCACCAAACCGTCTATTAATTCCCCTAAATTATGCGGCGGAATGTTCGTTGCCATGCCCACGGCAATTCCAGAGGAACCGTTGAGCAGCAATTGGGGAATCCGGGCTGGTAGGACTGTCGGTTCTTGCTGGGAACCGTCAAAGTTATCGGCAAAATCTACGGTTTCTGATTCAATATCGTGCAATAAACCAGCACTAGTTAAAGCTTTCAAGCGGCATTCTGTATATCGCATTGCCGCTGGGGGATCGTTATCCACCGAACCGAAGTTACCATGCCCATCAACTAAAGGCGATCGCATGGAAAAATCCTGCGCCATCCGCACCAAAGCATCATACACAGCCGTGTCACCGTGGGGGTGATATTTACCCAACACTTCCCCCACCACACGGGCACATTTCTTAAACGGGCGATCGTGCAGCAGACCTAGCTCGTGCATTGCGTAGAGAATGCGACGATGCACAGGTTTTAGACCATCCCTCGCATCTGGCAGCGCCCGACCCACTATCACGCTCATGGCGTATTCCAGATAAGACTGCGACATTTCGTTTCGCAAGTCTGTCGGGATAATCCTCTCCTGTGAGGTTGTCATAACCTAAAAATCTCCAAAAATCGTAGATTTTAGCTTTTTTACTCGACACAGCGCAAAATTATTCTAAATTGCTCTTGAATAATTGCCATAATCTGATATAATTCTAGCATGTGTTGTCTATTCCTGCCCGAATAGCTTGCTTAAGTATTTAATTAAAAATTAAGTAAATAATTATACTTAATTACAATAATCTCTGAAATAAAAGCCAATAAATTAAGAGTTTAATTAAGTAAATTAACTGTATTTAAGTATAGTTTTGTAAAATAAGTTACTAATTTAAATTAGTTGAATTATTTGCAGAAACTACTTAATTTCTAATTGGGACTCAGTACCGTGGGGCACACGGGAACTTACGCTACAGGAGATTTGCCCTCTTGGGCGATTGGTGCAAACCTGTCGCCTAACGGCGAGTCCGTGAATGTAGAATCCCCTGCCTTTCCGATTAAGTGAGCGTAGCAATACTTAATCAGGCAGGGGAGTGTCAATAATTAGACTTTATTATTGAAAAGATTTTCTTAATTGCAAATTAGTATAAATAGCAATTTAAGCCCCAAGGTAGTGTATGCCTTGGAACAAAAAAATTTAAGCTTGGCGTATGAGTTTAGGGAAAATAACCATGAATAAGGAAACAGTTCCTAGTCAAGCTGAAAAGATGAATCCAGAAGGCGATCGCTCACAATTAAGTCCAGAGGTACTTGACAAAATCAAGCACCCTCCGAAAATAGACGATGTGATTCGTGAGCAATCACCCGAAGAACGCAAAGCTAACCCGGCTTTAGCACCGGAAATGTTAGAGCAACCAAGCGAGGAATTATAGCAGGCAAGAGGCAATAGGCAACAGGCAACAGGATGAAAGTCCTTTGGTGTCAAGGCTTTATCATCAGTTTATGTCCTAAACTATGCTTCGACTGCCATAACTTAAACTTCTTCCAAATTGAGAACTAGAGTTTTTCAAGAGGAAACAGGGAAGGGATTTTGAAAAAACTAGGCTTTGAAAGTAGACGTGGTTTAATTACCTAATTTTCTATAATTTTTTCAATTTGGCATCCAATCCCCAATCCCCAATCCCCAGTCCCTTCTACTACAAATACTTCTGCAACAATAACCCTAACTTTTCTTTCGTCGCTGCTGGTGCTTTATCCAATTGAGTCAAAATCGCATATTTCAAAGCCGAATGTGCTTCACTTGGTGGTGGATTTTCACTTAATCGCCGCACAGTTTCTTGAATCACCTTTTGAGCATTCACCGCATTCCGCAGCAAATTGCCAATTACCATTTCCACCGTCACACTGTCATGGTCTGGATGCCAACAATCGTAATCTGTGACTAGTGCTAAAGTTGCATAAGCGATTTCCGCTTCCCTAGCCAACTTCGCCTCTGGTAAATTCGTCATCCCAATGATTGTTGCACCCCAACTGCGGTAAAGATTTGATTCAGCTTTGGTAGAAAAAGCTGGCCCTTCCATGCATACATAAGTACCACCGCGATGGAGAGTGACTTCTGGTAAATTGAGAGAAGCGATCGCATCTGCTAACACACCAGCTAAATTCTTACAAATCGGATCGCCAAAGGCAATATGAGCCACAATTCCCTCACCAAAAAACGTTGAAATGCGATTTTTGGTTCTGTCAATAAACTGATCTGGCACCACCATATCTAATGGTTTCGCCTCTGCTTTCAACGAACCCACAGCACTAGCAGAAATTAAATACTCCACACCCAATTGCTTCATCGCATAGATATTAGCGCGAAACGGTAACTCAGAAGGTAAAAGCGTGTGATTGCGACCATGACGCGCCAAAAAAGCTACCCGCGTCCCATCCAAAGTTCCTAGAATCAAAGCATCAGATGGCGAACCGAAGGGAGTCTGAACTTGCACTTCTTCGATATCTTTGAGCGCATCCATTTTATACAGACCGCTGCCACCAATAATTCCGATACTAGCTTGAGGCATGATACTGAACCTTTTCCTTGCTGAGCTGCTAAGTTATTTTACTAGATGGAGACGCGGGGACGCGGGGACGGAGAGACGCGGGGACGCGGGGACGCGGGGACGCGGGGACGCGGGAGACGGGGAGACGGGGAGACGCAAAGACGCAGGGACGGGGAGACGCAAAGACGCAGGGACGGGGAGACGCAAAGACGCGGAGAGTTGTGAACTTAAAGTCATTCTGACTTCTGACTTGTGAATTCTGAATTCTGACTTCTCTTTTAACTTTTCACTTTTGCCTTGTTTGGCGATTTCTGAATTAACAAATTTGTCAACTGATGATTGCGGTTAAACAGAGCAAAGAAAGCTAGGATAATAACGCCGATGATGGCGATCGCTGTTCCTGATGCCTGTGCAAAAATAATCACAATTTGGTAGCGTATGGCATCAGTAGGATTTGCCCCAGCGAGAATTTGACCAGTCATCATTCCCGGTAAACTAACCAGTCCCATCACCATCATTGAATTAATAGTCGGAATCATTCCTGTTCTCAAGGCTTCTTTGATAGTTTGATGCGCGGCTTCCCAACGAGTTGCACCTAGACTCAGTAGCGCCTCTATTTCCCCGCGACGATTGGTCAAGTCTTCCATAAACCGATCTAAACTCAAGGATGTACCCGTGAGGGCATTACCCAACACCATACCTAAAAAGGGAATGAGATACTGAGGTTCGTACCAAGGTTGTACGCGCAAAATACCGCTAACTACTATTCCCGTGACTAAAAACGAACCACTCAAAAGCGAAATAAAATTATTCCAATAAATACTAGTAAATCGTCTACGCGTGCGATTAACACTGGATATACCAGCAATAACCGTCATGCCCAAAGCTAAAAGTATGATTAACACAGGGTTGCTGAGAGTGAACACCCACTGCAATATGTATCCCACCATCAATAGCTGCACTACCATCCGTAAGGAAGCTATCATTAGACTTTGTTCAAGCCCCAACCGCAGACCAAAAGAAAGCCCCACATTGATTAGAATAAACAAAGTTGCTAAAGACAATTGTCCATAACTAATTTGGATATAGTTAGTTTCCATCGCTCTCTTCCTTTTAACAAAGCAGTAATATATCAGTGGCGTGTCAATCTCCTACTTCATTAAATTCTGAATTCTGTTTTAAGGTAATTTGGCGGTTGGTAATGCGTTCCAATTGATTAGGGTCATGACTTGTCCAGAGATATGCCCGTTGTGGTTGTTCGTATTGCCAAGCTGCAACTAAAGCCTCTAAACTTTGAGCAGTTCCAGGATCTAGTGAGGCAGTAGGTTCATCTAGTAGCAGTATCGCAGGTGAAAGTTGCAAAGCTCTCAAGAAAGCGACTATCTGCGCTTCTCCACCAGAAAGAGCTATAACCGGACGCTGCAAAAATTCAGGCGTTTTATGTAAAAGATGTAGATAGTTTAAAATCAACTTGCGGTTGTAAATTAGATGGCGGTGAACAGCTAATTGATAAACTCGCTGGAGATTTTCTTCTACAGTTCCTTCCCAAAGGGCTGGTCGTTGTTGCAAATAGATAATTTGGGAACGATAGCTGGGCATAAAGTGGGAACTTATCGACTGTCCCTGAAAAATAATTTGTCCTGCTTGTACGGGATCGAGACCAGCTAATGCTCTCAGGAGCAAACTTTTACCAGAGCCAGAAGCACCAATTACCGCTACTCGCTCCCCTGGAAATATTTGAAAACTGAGGTGACTCCAAATCCAGCGTTGTTCAACTATTCGCCCTAAGTCTTGTACCGAAAGAATAGCGTTGTTGGGAAGCAATTCTGGTTGAATGGTCTGATTATCAGTCAGTCGATCTTTCATTCTTGTTTCTGTGGTAGTCTATCGCATTAATTATGACGGTCATCAGTTTGTAGTAAGGACTTTAGTCCTTAATTTTTTCAGCACAGCACTAAAGTGCTTACTACGAACTTCTAAAAAATTTTGCGATAGACCACTAGAATACTTTTCGTGCTTCTAGATGAGCTAGGATATCAGAGCGATCGCGCCACACGGGACGCAATTTTTTCTCGGCGAACATCTTTAACTGATCGCCAACATGCGGCGATTTCGGTTGAGTTGCGTTGCCGTAGCTGGTGAGTGCCATTGCTCGTACAGGGTTAGAAAATTCAATTGCTGCAACATAGGAATCGCCAAGTTCGGATTTAAACTTTCCATCTGACTGGGGTGAAAAATAGAGGTTTCGGAAGATCCCAAGGGGATCTGGGCCACCATTGCCAGGTAAATCGATATTGCCATAACTTAGTCGAAAAACATCTCCCCAGGGGACATCTATAGTTCCATAGGTTTTTTCCATTTCCGCTGCTACTGCTTCGAGTGTTGCAACTGCACTTTGGGGATCAGCTAAACCATCGGGTGTGGTGCGTGGGGAGTTTTCATTCCAAGGTTTACTAAATGTTTTATCTAAGTCCAGCTGTTGAACCCAAAAGGCAAATAGTACCGCCCCTCGACTATCTGCATTGGCTTGCCGATCCCAGGTTTCTAGAACATTAGCTGCTTTTTGTCCCAAGTCCTTACCGTACTTGCGGGCAGCAGGAATTAAATCATCCAAAAGGCGATCGGCCATTTCCATGCGAGTCGAGTGCTTGTATGCAATCATTTCATCAAAAGAGATTTTGTCATCTTCAGCCAACATTCTCACAGAACGTTGTGAGCGAAAATCCATGAAACGAGGTGCTATGTAAGCCGGGTAATTATCTGCTTTGATGGCGGTTGGGAATGTAGTTGTCCAAGGTGGATCGTTAGTATTTTGTAACCAACCACTTTTAGGATCGACTATGCGCGGTAAATCTTGGTATGGATGGATTTTTGTCCATAAAGTTTTAGATGTATCCCCAGGAATCACGCCTTGCCAATACGCAAAATCTCCTTGTTGACGTATCGGAACTTGACCGTTGAATAGGTGCATAATATGTCCTTCTCTATCGGCATACATCACCGTAAACATCGATAGTTGCAGGCGTTTGAGTGCGGTTTCAAATTGGTTGAGGTTTTTGGCTCGTGCCATATCCCACCACTGTTGGAGTACGCCTGGTCGGTCAAGACCGGCAACTCTCAATGCTATGGCTTTACCATTTTTCTCAACTACCACAGGCCCGTGGATGGAACTTTTAACTAATAATCGTTGCTCCTTTAAAGAACCATCTTTCTGTTTCACTTTCAACGACAGAGTTTTGGCAAGGAATTTGCGAACTTTGTCATCAAAGCGGTAGCCATTATCTGCCAATGTGAGTTCATACAAATCCCAACCGTCATAGGTGTTAACGGTGTGAGTCCAACCCAAGTTGTTGTTAAAGGCGATCGCCAATACGGGAATACCCACAAGTGTCGCCCCATAAGCGTCAATTCCCGGTGTGGTGATTTGAGCTTCATACCACAAAAATAAATCCGACCAAGGTAGATGCGGGTTAGCTAGTAACATGGCGTTCCCACTAGCAGAATGAGTTGGTGCGATCGCCCAACCATTAGATCCTGCTTGCAGCTTTTGTTTACTCAAGTCGAATACTGGCCCCGGATCGACCACAAAGGTGAAATTGAGTACTCGATGTAAGTGAGCCATGACATCTTCTGCCTTGACTGGTAGGACTGCCTCAACGCGATCGTCAATCAACTCCGGATTTTGGTCAGCATAAGCATTGATCCCAGATGCAAAAGCATCTAAATACTTGCGAAAAGTGGGATTTTGTGCTTTGTACCAACTACTAGCCCGTTCTGGTACTCCCATAGAAAGTACCCAACGATCTGACTCTAGATATTCTTCACCCCAGTATTCAGCCGCACGTCCCCGCGCTTGACCATAAAGACGCAACAGCAAATCTCCATGACTTTGCATTTGCGCCCAACCAAAGGCATAAAAGGCACTTTGGTCATCTTTCCCGTAGATGTGCGGTACACCATAGGTATCCCATAATATTTCTGTGGATTTTGTTGGTACAGCTATAGTCTGGCTGCCCATAAACAAAACCAGTATCAAACTGAGTATTAAGGATAAAACGCGTATTGATTTTCTTCTGTAAGCCTTGAGTAAAATATTAATCCTCATTAACACCACCATGTGTTAGGTATCAGGGCATTGGCATTGCGGAGTTTGGAGTTTGGAGTTTGGAGTTAGGAGTTTGGAGTTTGGAGTTTGGAGTTTGGAGTTAGGAGTTTGGAGTTTGGAGTTTGGAGTTTGGAATTCTCACCTCTGCTCCCTGCCCCGTGCCTGTTCATCTCCCTCATCTCCCTCATCTCCCTCATCTCCCTCATCTCCCTCATCTCCCTCATCCCCCTCATCCCCCCATCTCCCCACTCCCCACTCCCCACTCTCTTTTCCAAGTCGATCTAAACAATACCAGTTTGTTGAGAAAGTATATCAAAAGTTTATGAGTATGTTTTATTCCCTTAAAAAATGGGGGAATGTTTGCATGATAATGTAATCTATATATTTATCAAGAAAGATTATCAATTTAATGATTAAAAAGCGACTAAATATTGAGAGTAAGAACTTACAGACTTTTTCACCTATTTCAACCGTAATTCTGTGTGCGGGTAGCACAGCTATGCACCCCTACCATAAAGGTTTACAGCTATTTTCAATTGCCCACACTGTAGGGAACAGTGCTGTGCCCTGACCATAGGTGTAGTTCAAATAGGTGAAAACTGCTGTAACTACCATAAAAAACAGATAACCAGCAAAGGGTAATATTTTCAATTGCCAGCAAGAAACATGATCAAAGCAACCATAATGTCACCGAAAGGATTAAAAAAGCCACAAATGTCGGTCTTATTTGGTCTAATTTTGGGAGTGTGTATGCTGCTAATTTGCTTGGTGTACAGTGTGACGCTGGGTGCAGCAGAAATACCTCTAGATCGGATTTTGACATCTTTTATAGCCTTTGATGGTTCCTACGACCACTTGGTGATCCAGACTGTGAGATTACCGCGATCGCTCGTTGGTATTCTTGTAGGATCGGCCTTGGCAGTCTCTGGAGCGTTAATGCAAGGTTTAACACGCAACCCATTAGCAGATCCAGGGATTTTGGGTATTCAGTCGGGTGCAGCAGTAGCGGTGGTTGTAGCGACTTTTGTATTTGGCAGCGCATCCCTGGATGTTTACACCATTGTGGCATTTCTGGGAGCAGCAGTCACGGCAATATTAGTTTACTTCCTTGGTTCTTTAGGACGGGGAGGAGCCACTCCATTAAATTTGACGGTAGCCGGTGCAGCTTTAACTGCTTTGATTTCTTCTGTTACTACTGCTATTCTGATTGTCAGCCAACGCACCCTAGAAGAAATTAGATTTTGGCTAGCTGGTTCTCTGGCTGGCCGCGACGTGAATATGTTTTTCCAAGCATTGCCGTTTGTGATGGTTGGATTAGTTATAGCTTTTGCCCTTGGTAGACAAATTACTACCATGAGTTTGGGTGAAGATGTAGCTAAAGGCTTGGGTCAACAAACGGCGTGGGTAAAAATTGCAACTGCTATTAGCGTAGTTTTACTAGCTGGAAGTTCCGTTGCGTTGGCAGGGCCAATCGGCTTTATTGGTTTAGTCGTTCCCCATGTCGTGAGATTTTACAT
Source organism: Nostoc sp. CreGUA01 (assembly GCA_034531095.2). GTDB lineage: Bacteria > Cyanobacteriota > Cyanobacteriia > Cyanobacteriales > Nostocaceae > Nostoc. The sequence continues at coordinate 14,591 of JAVRBV020000182.1, forward strand.
TAAAGCTGATTACCGTTGGATATTACCTTATTGTGCAGTTTTGGGGGCTATTTTAATTTTAATTGCAGATATTGGCGCTCGTGTGTTGCTCAAACCGCAGGAGTTACCTGTAGGTGTGATGACAGCACTTGTTGGTGCGCCCTTTTTTGTCTACCTGGCTAAGTCAAAGGTGAGAAAATGAAAGTTGATTGGCTAGTCATTCGTTCTCAGGCGATATCCTTTCGCATTGACCGACGCGTACCAGTTATGGTGCTGTGTTTGGCAATAGCAATTGTAGTGGTCATGGTGATGAATATCGGGCGGGGTGAATATCCAATTTCGCCTGGGGATATTGTGAAAACTGTATTGGGTTTAGATACAGGAAACCCAGACCATAGGTTCGTGATTTACACTTTGCGTCTACCACGCACCCTTGTAGCTGTGATGGTGGGGGTGGCGCTGGCGATTTCTGGGGCTATATTTCAAGGACTGACACGCAATCCCTTGGCCGATCCCGGTATTATTGGCATTAATGCTGGGGCGAGTCTAGCAGCAGTTAGCGTAATTATCTTATTTCCATCAGCACCAATTTATACCTTACCGCTATCAGCTTTTGCTGGTGCTTTGCTGATGGCGATTTTAATTTACTCGTTGGCTTGGAATAAAGGTAGTTCGCCGATTTTATTAATTTTAATGGGTATTGGTTTATCTGCGATCGCCAGTGCCGTAACCAGCTTAATGATTACCTTCGGGGAAATTTATGATGTGAGCAATGCTTTAGTTTGGTTAGCTGGAAGTGTCTACGGACGGACTTGGGAGCAAGTCTTTTCTCTATTACCTTGGTTAGTTATTTTTGTGCCAATGGCTTTGACATTGGCAAGACATTTAAACGCTCTTAATTTGGGAGATGATGTTGCTAAAAGTCTAGGTAGTCAGGTCGAATGGCAACGTGGTTTATTGGTGCTGGTGGGGGTAGCCTTAGCAGGTGCTGGAGTCGCCACCGCCGGTAATATTAGTTTTGTCGGTTTAATTGCACCCCATTTAGGACGACAGTTAGTAGGCACAACCCATGAAGCCTTGATTCCTACTTCTGCACTGCTAGGCGGAGTGATTGTTGTCATGGCAGACTTCTTAGGGAGAACATTGTTTGCACCCATCGAACTTCCTTGTGGAGTGGTAACTGCTACCATTGGCGCTCCTTATTTTTTGTATTTATTAATTCGTAATCGGAAGAAATGAGGGAGTGGGGAGTGGGGAGTGGGGAGATGAGGGGGATGAGGGGGATGAGGGAGTGTGGGGAGTATGGGGGGAAAAAGAATTTATGCTTCCTTCTACACCGGACACACCTCCCACACTCCTAACTCCTAACTCCTAACTCCTAACTCCTAACTCCGCAATGCCAAATCTAAAATCTAAAATCTAAAATTCATTATGAAAGGATTGTCAACTAAAAGTCTGTCTTTAGCATACGATGGCGCTACGATTATCCGCGATCTGAATTTGGCAATTCCCGCTGGACAAATTAGTGCTTTAGTTGGTGCTAATGGTTGTGGTAAATCAACATTGTTAAGAGGTTTGGCAAGATTGCTCAAACCCCGTGGCGGTATAGTATATCTTGATGGAACTTCTATTTTGAATCTCTCTACCAAAGAAGTCGCACAGCAGTTGGGTATTTTGCCCCAAGGGCCAGTAGCGCCGGAAGGATTAACAGTACGAGATTTAGTAGCACAAGGACGCTATCCTTATCAAAATTGGTTACAACAATGGTCGGCAAAAGATGAAAAAATCGTACAGCAAGCCCTAGAGATTACAGATTTATTGAAGTTGGCAGATAGAGCTTTAGATACTTTATCTGGTGGACAACGACAAAGAGCTTGGATTGCTATGTCGTTAGCTCAAGATACAGACATTTTACTTTTAGATGAACCAACTACTTTTTTGGATTTAGCCCACCAAATAGAGATTTTGGATTTATTGTATGATTTGAATCAAACTCAAGGACGAACAGTTGTAATGGTGTTGCACGATCTAAATCAGGCATGTCGTTACGCTGATTATTTAGTTGCTGTTAAAGAAGGTCGAATTTTTGCTGCTGGCGAACCACAGTTAGTGATGACTAAAGAAATGGTTCAGGAAGTTTTTGGATTGGAATGTCGGATTATTCTCGATCCTGTTGTGGAGACGCCGATGTGTGTACCAATAGGACGCAAGGGGAAAATACAGCAGAATTCAGGAGTCAGAATTCAGAATTCAGAATTAAAATAGGCTCTCGACTTAGCTACCAGACCTAGATGCTGTATTTTCAGCTTCTTGAAATCTGGTATAAATCATGTAATTGCAAAAAATCAACAGTCGTGACAAGAGTATCTCACAAACCTAAAAATTCAGGTAATCCGCTAAAACGCTTGCTGAATTATGGCAGTCAATATCGCCTACAAATTTGGCAAGCAACGTTATTTACTATCATCAATACCATTTTAGATTTAGCACCACCGTGGTTAATTGGTGTTGCGGTAGATATCCTCGTAGAACAGCAAAATTCTTTCATTGCTAAATTAGGTATCAAAGACATAATCTGGCAATTTTTTCTACTTTCAGTTGTCACCATCATTATCTGGATATTAGAATCAGCTTCTGAGTACGCATATACTAGACTATGGCGTAATTTAGCCCAAGATATTCAGCATAATTTACGCTTGGATACCTACAATCATGTACAAGAATTAGATTCAGCTTACTTTGAAGAAAGTAGTACTGGCGGTTTGATGTCAATTTTGAATGATGATATCAACAGATTGGAAGATTTTTTAGATTTTGTAGCTGCTGAAATTATCCAAGTTTCCACCTCAGTTATTATTTTAACTTGTGGTGCTTTCTGGATTTTGCCTCCTGCGATTACCTTGGCAACATTATTGCCCATGCCTTTTATTCTTTGGGGTTCTTTTACTTATCAAAAGCTGCTAGAAGTTCGTTACGCTGATGTGCGAGAAAGAGTAGGTTTTATCAACTCACGATTAGCAAATAATTTGAGTGGAATTACCACAATTAAAAGTTTCACTGCTGAAGCTTATGAAAGCGCTAGATTTGCTGGAGAAAGCGAAGCATATAGAAAAAGTAATACTAAAGCAATTAAACTTTCTGCTGCATTTACTCCTTTAATTAGAATGCTAATTCTAGTAGGATTCACAGCTTTATTATTTTGGGGAGGGATGGCAACATATAATGGAAAAATATCTATTGGTAATTACAGTGTTTTACTGGTTTTAGTACAGAGATTGTTATGGCCATTGGTAACATTAGGAGAAATCTTTGACAAATATCAAAGGTCAATGGCTTCTACTAATCGGATCATGGATTTATTAGATGCTCCGATTAATATTATTCCAGGGAATAAATCTTTACCTGTTGAACAAGTACGCGGTGAAATTGACTTTAAACAAGTTACTTTTGCTTATGCCAATAGAGAGCCAGTAATTAAAGATTTATCTTTACATATACCGGCAGGGAAAACCATCGCCATTGTTGGTTCTACAGGTTCCGGTAAAAGTACTTTGGTGAAATTATTATTAAGATTTTATGAGATATCTGCTGGAAAAATCATTATTGATGGTACTGATATCCAAGAATTAAATTTAGGTGATTTGCGTCGCAGTATTGGCTTGGTGAGTCAGGATGTATTCTTATTTCATGGTACTGTTGCTGAAAATATCGCCTATGGTACTTTTGATGCTAGGGATGAAGAAATAATTGCAGCTAGTAAAATTGCCGAAGCTCATGATTTTATTATGCGGCTACCCCAAGGTTATGAGACAATAGTCGGGGAACGAGGACAAAAATTATCTGGCGGACAACGCCAAAGAATTGCGATCGCCAGGGCTGTTTTGAAGAATCCACCCATTTTGATTTTAGACGAAGCTACATCAGCGGTGGATAATGAAACTGAAGCTGCTATTCAGCGTTCCCTAGAACGGATTACTGTGAATCGAACCACAATAGCGATCGCTCATCGTCTTTCCACTATCCGCAATGCCGATCGCATTTATGTTATGGAATACGGGGAGTTGGTTGAGTCGGGAACCCATGAGGAATTGTTAGATAAGAATAGGATTTATGCTAGTTTATGGCAGGTGCAATCTGGGGTGAAATGAGTTGAATTATTTATGCGGCGAGACTCAATTTTCTACAAAATTTTTCAACAATACCCCAGTTTGCTATTTGAACTATTGACAAATCCCCCGACAAATGCAGATGCTTACCGATTTGATTCGGTGGCTGTCAAAGAACCCAAATTTGAAATAGATGGGGTATTTCTCCCACCAGAAAACGAAGGTATAGGAGTTGTATATTTCTGTGAGGTGCAGTTTCAAAAAGATGAAAGGTTGTATGAACGGGTATTTGCAGAATCCTCGTTATATTTCTATCGCAACCGTGACAGATTCAGCGATTGGCAGACAGTAATAATTTATCCATCGCGCAGTGTTGAACAAAATAATACTTACCCCCATCGTTCATTGCTTAATGGTGGACAAGTGCATCGGATTTATTTGGATGAATTGGGCGATATTCGCCAATTACCTTTATGGGTAGCATTGATGGTGTTAACTACCGTGGAGGAAGAACAAGCACCACAAGAAGCTAGATATTTACTGGAGCGATCGCGCCAAGAACAACCTCAACCATCAACTGGCGTCATAATGGAGTTAGTCACGACAATAATGGTGTACAGGTTTGAACAATTAAGTCGAACAGAGGTAGAGTCTATGCTAGGAATCACACTCAAGGAAACAAGGGTTTACCGCGAAATTAAGGAAGAAGGACGACAAGAAGGACGACAAGAAGGGCGACAAGAAGGACGACAAGAAGAGGCTGCTAACTTGATTATCCGACTGTTGAGTAAGCGGTTTGGAGAACTTCCTGAGGAAATAGGCTCCTCAATTTCTGGTTTACATTTACCTGTTCTGGAAGATTTGAGCGAAGCATTGTTAGATTTTACCAGCTTGGCTGATTTAGAAGCTTGGTTAGTAGCAAGATAAATTAAATAATTCGTAATTCGTAATTCGTAATTCGTGAATTTTGTTTTGCAGTCTTCGTAGCGGTAGCGAGTCCGCGTTAGCGAGTACTCGAGCGTCGCGTCTGGGGATTTTAACCCCACAGCAAAACTTGCCGCTTGATAGAAGCGGGGGACTTAAACCCACAGAATTTGTTAAATTGGGTTTAAGGCAAGTGCGATCGCTATTACTCTGAATAATTTATAGCTATCATTTTACAGATGGAATTTGCGCGAAAATAGCAGACTGTAAAACTTGCGGAAGCTTTTCCCAAACTACAGCCCCTTTACGGCTTTTTATATAAAGTTGCATAAATTCCAGTAAGGCTGCTGCGCTTTCTTCTGGCGTCAGATTGACAAACAGATAGGTGGGTTTTTCGTCACTCGATACAGCTACAACACAGCCTTGACTGCAAGCCCACAAACACCCAACTGGCTGAATTTCAACTTCCTCAGGGAGGAATTTTTCAAAACATAAATTGTTTAATTTTTCAATAAAAATATCACCATGAAAAGGCGGCTTTTCTGGTCGTTCTTCAGATGAACGGTGACAGGATTTACATACAAATATGGTGTGTTTAGGCATAGAGTTAGGAACTGTTGACAAGGTATTTATATAGGTCATCGATTACTGCATCAGCCGCAAGTAAATTTCCTCCTCTCCAAGTCAGGTAATTTATAGGGTAAACATGATTTTGTTGAACTGCTCGAAGATGTTTCCAAAGTGGTTTTTGTTTGAGTTGTTCGAGAAAATTTTGGCTATCATCATTCAAAGTACCCACAAACATAATATCACCGTCAGCTTTCTCTAATTCTTCTATAGAAAAGTAAAGTTGTGTATAAGGTAGGGTAATACTTTGTGCTTTGGGACGTTGCAACCCTACATCTTGAAGAATAAAATCAGGAAAGGAGTCTTTACCTTCGCTAAATATCACACCCGGAGCCAAGAAGACAAGAGAAATTTCTTTGTTTTTATAGCGATCGCCCAAAGCTGCTTTGAGTTTTTCGACTCGTTGATTATAATGTTTCCAAGCTTGTTGTGCAGCCTCTTGTTTTCCTAAAACCTGAGTTACAAAATCAAATAAGTCTCGCCAAGTTTTATTTTGCCAATTAAATAATACAGTTGGCGCAATTTGCGAAAGTAGAGGATACAATTGTTTTTCTGCGTTCCAACCTATAATCATTTCGGGCTTAATCAGTAAAATTTTTTCCAGATTAGGTGGAAAAATTCCTAGCGAATTTATACCATCTACTTTTCCCTCTAGATATGTATGTTCATCTAGCATATCAATAAAAGTGCTTCCCAAAGGTTTAACTCCTAGAGTGAGTGCATTACCTAAAGTTGGTAAAGAAAATGTGACAATACGCTGGGGGTTTAGAGGAACACAGGTTTCTCCCATTGTGTGTTTAATTACATGGCAATCTTTACTTGCCAAATTAGTAGGATAAACTGTGTTTTTAGCTGTGTGATGAATACAAGCTGTAATCATCCCAAAAATCAAAAATATTAATACTAAACAACGTATCCAATAGCGTATTGTCACTCTTTTCATTGCTTAAGTCAATTTTTCAAAGTGTCCACGAAATTATCTCCTACATAAAATCTAAATTAAAACTGTACTGAAACTGAACCAGTCACTGCAAAAGGTGAACCTTGAGAAATGTTTGCTGAATTGTTTGAACCGGAAGCATAACGAATATCAAAGAGGTTTTCAATACCTAATCTAAAGGTCAGGTTATTAATTTTGTAAGCAGCACCTAAATCTACTCGCACGTAGCCAGGAAGCTCAAAACTATTTTCGTTATCTCCTTCTCTTTCACCCACATAAACTAAACCAGTACCTAAACTCAACCCTCTTAACGAACCTCCAGTAAACTCATATTTACCATAAAGACCCACGCTGTGTTCTGGAGTATTAATTGGGCGGTTCCCTTCTTGTCCGGGGACGACACTTGTGGTAATTTCTGAATTTAGGTAGGTGTAAGCTGCAATCAGGCTCAAATTCTCGGTTACTTTTCCTGTGATATCTAATTCAAATCCACGGCTACGAATATCGCCTACAAGGATGCTGAAATCAGGGTTGCTGGGATCGCTTTCTGCAATGTTTGTTTGTTCTAACTGAAACAGTGCAGCCGTGACACTAAGTCTATCATTTAACAGATTTACTTTAGCACCAACTTCATATTGAGTAGCCTTTCTAGGATCAGCAAAACTACCATCTGAAAGTAAACCAAATTGTGGTTCTGTCGATTGACTAAAGCTAGCATAAACTGAAGCTGAATCTGTCAGGCTATAAACTAACCCGATGCTTGGAGAAATGTAATTATCTTCTTGTTGAGTTACGCCACCATTTATATTCTCAAATCCGCCGTAGCGCAAACCTGCTAGTAAACGAAATTGTCCAAATTTGATGAAATCTTGAATGTAAACGCCCCAATTGCTATCACTAAAATCAACTGTTCTATTAGTAAGTCCGGTGGGGATAGGAACATCAAAAGTAGGGTTTGCAACGTCAATACTACCAAAAAAACCAGCATTAACACCGTTGAACCTTGAGCTGTATTTATTGTACTCAACACCTGCTAGTAACTTATGTTCTGTGGCTCCAATATTGAAGTTTCCTCTGATTTCACCTCGAAGATTGTATTGATTATAGTCATCAAAAATTGTTCGGTAGAAACGTGTTAGAGTATCGCCCTCAAAACCAAGTGCGACAAAGATCGGATTAGCTTCTCTTTGTGTATTAAAATACTGACCGCTGAGATTAAGCGACCAATCCTTACTAATTGGCTGATCTAAGTAGGCTGCAATCCGATAGTGATCGTAAATTTGGCTATTGCGGGGGTCTGTGTAACTGCGGTCATAAAAGAACTGACCATTAAAGAATTTAGCTCCAGTATTAAAGTCTTTATCTTGTCGGTAATACTCACCTTCAATTGTTAAAGTACCACCTTCACCCGTTGATAAGGTAACAGAAGGAGCAACAAAAATGCGATTATCTTCAACGTTATCTACAAAATAATCTGAATCTTGATAGGCCAGAATCAGGCGATAAAGTACATTTTTGTCGTCAGTTAACGGCCCCGTTAAATCAACCTCACCACGATAAAAATTAAAGCTGCCTATATCGGCTGAAAATTGATAACTGGGTGTGGCTTGGGGCTTCTTTGTAATATAGTTAACCACTCCACCAGGTGAACCTGTTCCATAAAGTAAGGAAGAGAAACCTTTCAAAATTTCAATGCGTTCGATATTGGCAAAGTCTCTGATTAAAGAACGGTAATTATCTCGTAACCCATTGATATAAACTTGGCTACCTGTACTAAATCCACGAATTTGAAAATCCGTGAAGAGTCCACCCTGTCCAACATTTCCTGCTGTAACTCCACTAATGTAAGGGGCTAAGTCTTCTACTCGTCGGGGTGCCTTATCTTCAATGAATTCTTCTGTAATTACCCCAATTGATGCAGGTGTTTCTATTAATGGAATGTCAAGTCTACTTCCAGTGGTAGCATCTGGCACTCGATATCCATCCTGTTCCCCTGTCACCACCAACTCAATCGGCTCATCCTGCTGCGTCGCTGATTCTTCCGGTACTGTCTCACTTGCTGGCTTTTCTTGAGCTTGTGGCGTTTCCGACGGCTGTGGTGGCTGCATCGCTGTTGCAGTAGAAGTTATACCAAAAACCAGCCCTGCATTATCGTCAAATAACTCAACGGTTGGTAAAGTGTTCTCACCTACCACCGTCACCCGCACAGTATTTGCATCAATATTCGTAACTGTTATTTCAGTAATTCCCGCAGTTGGTTTTTCCGAACGAAAGTTGAAAGCATTGCCGTTAGGTAACTGCAACTGAGCATTAGGAATATCTGCAATAAAATTATTCTCGGTGTTGCGATTTGTAACTTGTAGTTGTTCTCCCAAAGCTGTCTCTAAAATTATTTCCACACCTTTTTCAGTGGGATTCGCCTTAACTCCCGTGACTGGGATAATTTCTGATGTAGGTGTTGGTGACTGCACCAAAATTTGAGTATTGCCAGAAGAATTAATATCTTCTGCCCATGTTGCTTGCACTCCTAGAATCAAAAATACATTTGTCAGCAATAGCAGCCGCCCCAGTTGTAAAAAATTCACCATCACTCCCCCACCTTCAAGCTTAATAGAAACTTTTCCTAAATAGCTTATGAAGAAGTATGAAGGTGAAGATAGAGATAATTCTGCTAAAACGGAATTTTTATTCTGCTAAAACGGAAAATTTCTTAATACAATCCCGTGGACGGATGCCAAACTTTTTCCGAAACGCTCTCCCGAAAGCAGTCAGGTCATTGTAACCTACCAGATGGGCAACTTCTCCGACTTTCCAACTACCTGTCTGAAGCATTTGCCATGCTTGATCCATGCAATAACCGTGGAGATAACTAAATACCGTCGTGCCAAAAACCTGACGAAAACCCTTTTTGAGAGTACATTCATTTAACCCTACCAGTCTTGCCAACTCTGCCAAACTGGGTGGATTATCTAGCTTTTGTTGCAAAATATCCCTAGCATAATAAATTCTGTCTACTAAATCGCCTGTCAATGGATGAAGATTGCTTTCACCATCTTGAATTTCTGTTTCCACAGCTAGCAACATTCCCATCAACTCTAAAGCTTTGCCTTCTAGATAAACCCGCTTGGCAATTCCATGATAAGGACACTGGATAATTTGCTTGGCGACAGTTTGCATAGCTGGTGTGGCAATACCATCACGACAATAGCATGGTTGTGCAGATGTTCCGACCAAATGCTGTAATTCTCTTGGTATTTCCCCATCTGGATTACCAACCAGAGAGTAAAATGTCTCAGGCATCATCTCAATAATCACTTCCAAAAAAGGCTGTCTGGCAGAAATATCACCTAGTGATTCTATTTCTATACCTTTTCCGTAGACACCGTATCTTCCACCCTCAAGGGAAGTTTGCCGACTCTGATTTTCTCCAGACAGATGAAAGTGATACTCTATGCCGGTTGTATCCAGATCGGAGAATTCTATCATCAGGCGATCGCATACTCTATAGTCAGCAATGGTCAAATTAAAACCTTCCCTGAGTTGAATTTCCCTCCAGTAACCCCTTCCCATTGGCTGCGGAAACTTGTGCATCACATCAAACTTGTCCTTGGGATCGGGATAGTGACTAGTTCCCTTAGTCCGCATCTCGTTCCACAATTCGTTGTAAGCTTGTTGGGAAATGGTGATAGTCATATTCTGCTCAAGTCTAAATTTATCCCCTAATTAAGAAATTATCTCATTAAATTGGGTAAAGATAGTGGGGCGATCGCAGGGATAATAGCGCAAAAAATATTGCATTCGTTTCATTCTCTGACATTTATTGCCCCCGATTGCACCAGTATTTATTACGAAATAATATTACTATTAGGACTTACGCATAAAAACGAAAAATCAAGGGTTTTAGCAAGGGCTAGAACTAGCCCTTTCAAGGTGACTAACCAAGATACGTTGTTTCAATGCTGTCATTTGGAGTTACCCACCTAGATTTTGGATTTTTTGAACGCTGAAATCACCAATGTTGGTTCCAAATTTCATCACTTTGAAAGGGCTAAACAGCTATATTAAGGAGTGTTAACGAGGTATTTAAAGAGGTCATCAATGATGGCATCCGCAGCTAAGATGTTAAATCCCCGCCATGTCATATAATCAACCGGATAAACCCGATCGTGCTGAACGGCACGAAGTTGTTGCCACAGGGGTTTTTGTTTGAGGTCTTCCAGCTTCTGGCGATCGCCTGTTGTCATCATCCCCACAAATAAGATATCGCCGTCCGCTTTGTCTATTTCTTCCTCAGAGATTGGCATCATGTTAGCCTGGGCCATAACATCCTGAGCAGCAGGACGTTGTAATCCAACATCTTTGAGGATGCGGTCAGGAAATGAACCTTTAACCTCACTAAAGATGCTACCCCCAGAGATGGAAACGAGAGAGATAGTTTGATTTTGATATTGTTTTCCTAATGCTGCTTTGAGTTTAGCAATTCGATGGTGATAGCGATCCCAGGCTTGTTGGGCTGCATCTTGCCGTCCTAAAACTTCAGCCACAAACTTAAAAATTTTTTGCCAATCGTCACTGTTATGAGACTGACTCAGCACTGTCGGCGCAATTTGGGCTAACAAAGGGTAGACTTTTTTCTCCCAATCATACCCAATAATCAGATCGGGTTTGACGTACAGCAAACTTTCGAGGTTAGGGTCATAGCCACCCAACACCTGAATGTCAGTGAGATAAGATTTCAGATAAGGTGGAACTTCAACATTATTAGTGAATGCTTGGAGATAAGTGCTGCCAATGGGTTTGATGCCAAGTGCCAGGACATGAGCCAGGATTGAGGTGTGGAGTGTTACAACACGCTGGGGACTTGTGGGGATGCAAGTCTCTCCCAGGTTGTGTTTAACCATGCGACATTCTGCGGTTTGTTGTTTAGGTAAAGAGGACGTATTGTGAGATGTGAAATGATGGCAACCTGTAACTAGAGTAAATCCCAAGATGCCTAATATTAACCAACAGAAAAAACGTCGCATGATTTTCTTAATTATTAAAACGTCCAAGAAACAGTTCCTTGAACTGTAAAAGGTTGTCCGTAGTTAACGCGAGTAGAACTAGATCCGTTCTCAAAATATTCTAAATCAAAGAGATTCTTGAAATTGAGTCCGATTCTCAATCTATCTCGGTTATAGAAAATACCTGCATCAGTCCGCAGATAGCTAGATATATCGTAAGTATTTTGCAAATCTCCAGCGCGATCGCCTACAAAAAACAAGCCTAAACCAAAGCCTAAACCTTGTAAATCACCTCTTTGAATTTCGTAGGTTGTCCATAAATTAAAAGAATGGTACGGAGTATTAGGTAATTGGCTTCCCACTTGAAAAGTATTATCTTCAGTAATGCGTGCATCGGTATAAGCGTAACCAGCAATAAAATTCCATCCTGGTAAAACTTCCCCCGTCAAACTCAGTTCAATTCCTCGGCTGTTCTGCTCGCCTGTTTGAATTTGAAAACCAGGATTATCGGGGTCTTCTGTGGCAACATTAGTACGGGTTAAATCAAAGAATGCCAACGTCGCTGAAAGTCGATTATTTAAATCTGCTTTTACCCCAACCTCATACTGAGTCCCACGCTCTGGCTCAAAGGAAGGGTTCTGAGAAAAGAATGTGCCGCCGACGGGAGTAAACGATCGCACATAGCTAGCATACAGTGAGATCGCCGGGATGGGTTGATAGACTATGCCAAACCGGGGGCTGAATGCACTACCCGATCCGGTGCTTTCTGTATTATCAGCGAAGTTTTCATACTTCTGATTAAAGGTATCAAACCGTGCGCCTAATAGCACCTTGAAGTTATCTGTCAGGGTAATCTGGTCTTGGAGATAAATACCTAACGATTCGGTGATGTTGCGATCGCTAAAATCACCGAAGGTAATATCACCAAGCGGTTGACCATACACCGGATTAAAGATATCAATGGTGGGAGTTTGGCGTAGCAGAAATCTCAGGGTGGCATTGGTTGTCCGATTCAAATCAACCCCAAATAGTAACTGATGACCAATTGAACCAGTGGAGAATTTGCCAATCACGTTTGTCGCTAGAGTATAAGACTGGCTTTCAAAGTCAAATTCTCGGTAGGTTCGATTCAGTGTGCGGTTGTCTGCGTCCAATTGTCCGGGTAACGTTCTTTTGTCTTTGGAAGTACGAACATTGAAGGAAAAAGCGTTGCGTAACGACCAGTTGTCATTAAATTTGTGTTCGAGTTGGTATCCCGTCCTGATTACCGATCCGTCTATTTCGTCGGTCGGTTCGCCAACGTTGCGATTACGGGGTATTTTACCATTGGGGTTCGGCAATACAGAGCCAATGGGAGGTACGAAAGGCATGAACCCAGAATCTCTGGTCTTGATATAGTCGCCTTCTAGGGTAAAATTGGTGCGATCGCCAAACGCAATACTAATTACCGGGGAAATACTGAAGTTATCGCTATTGTAGAAGTCAATGAAACTGCCCGAATTTCTATAGGATGTGTTCAGGCGATAGAGAACCGTTTTTTCATCATTCAATGGCCCCGATAAATCCAAAGCTCCTCGATAAAAGCTATAGTTACCAATGGTTGCCTCAGCAGCATAGAAAGGTTCGGGCAAGGGACGTTTTGTGACAATGTTGATGCTACCCCCCGGATTGCCCAAGCCAAATAACACCGATGCGGGGCCTTTGAGAATTTCAATCCGTTCCACATTGGTAAGTTCCACCGATTCCCCTGCCCCTGCGTCCACCTGTCCGTTGCGGAGTAGGTTATTGTTGAGAGCTTCAAAACCGCGAATTCTGTAAGTGGCATAGGGGCCTGAGTTGAAATCCTGATTGATCCCCGGCACATTTCTGATGGCATCATCAAGGCGAGTAATATTCTGATCGCGCAATACTTCTTGTGGTATTATCTGAATCGATTGGGGAATGTCGCGCAAAGGTGTATCTGTTCTTGTCCCAGTTGAGGTATCCGTTACACGATAACCATCTTGTTCCCCTGTCACCACCAACTCAATCGGTTCATCCGGTTGTGCTTCACTCGTTGGCTGTTCTGTTTCCGGTGGCTGTGGTGTTGTCGCTGTCTGAGTTGTTGCCACACCGAAAATTAAACCCTCATCACTATCAAATAGCTCTACTTTGGGAAGACTGGCTGCACCTGTGACTGTTAACCTGATAGTATTAGCATCGAGATTACTTACAGTCACTACCGTGATGCCACTAGCAGGATTTTCTTGGCGGAACTCACTACCAGATGGCAAATTTAACTGAGTATTAGGAATATCAGCAATAAAATTATTTCCCTCACTCTGAGTTACAGGCTGCAACTTATCTGAGCCTGTAGCCTCTAAAATTACTTCTAATTCCTTGTCTGTTGGTCTTAACTTGACACCTGTTACCTGAATTATGCCTTGGGCAAGCCACTGTCTAACTGTAGTTGCTGGACGTTCAACTTTGTTGAGATTTTTAGCCGCAGTTGCCACAGAAGTTGTATTTGTATCAGAATTAGTACGGTCTAAATTAGTTTTTGCTCCAGCCGGTAGGGCAACTAATCCCAAAAAAGAGCCAACCATCAACACCTGTAACCAGTAATAATTTGACACCACTGCTCACACCATTAATAATAATTAGTTTCAATATAAATACCCTGAAACTTCTTGTGATAGAAGATTAATCCGATAGGTAGACGGAATTTTTTCGATAGCTAAACGGAATTTTTTTGCAATTTCTGGTATTCTTTGGGGTTCATGCCAAACTGTTTGCGAAAGGCTGCGGCAAAAGGACTACGACTGGTGTAACCCATTGCCTGAGCAATTTCGGTGATTTTCATTTCTCCAGTTTCTAGGAGTTGTCGTGCTTGCTCTAGTTTGTAGTTACGCAGATAACCAAATACTGTTGTACCAAAACAACAACGAAAGCCGCGTTTAAGAGTGCATTCATTTAAACCAACTTGTCGCGCTAGTTCGTTTAAAGACAGTGGATTATCCAAGCGTTGCAGGATAATTTCCCTGGCGTGGTGAATTCTATCTACTACATCTGGTTTTAGAGGCTGGAGATAGTTTTTCCCTTCATGAATTTCCATTTCTTGGGCTATGAGTATTCCCATCAATTCCCATACTTTTCCTTCCAAGTACATCCGTTTGGCAATTCCTCGATAGGGACAATGAAGAATTTGCTGTGCTAATCTCTGCATAGGTAGAGTGGCACTACCACAGCGATGGTAGATTAACTCATGAGTTGGTCGGATTAAGTGCTGCAACTGTTGTGGTAACTGTCCTTCACTATCTCCAGCAAAGGAACGCAGCAACTCAGGCTCTACTACAAATGTAATTTCTAAGTACGGGTGTTTGCAGTAACATTGGGATTTCGTTTTAGGCGTCAGACCACTGCCGTAGAAAATATACTGTCTGCTACCTATGGATGTGTATTCATCTTCGTGTTCCCCGGAAAAATGGAAGTGGTAATGTAGTGAACTTTCTGTTTCTGGGCTTTCAAAAATCACGCGATCGCCTAAGTGCAAATCACCAATGGCCAAGAGCAAACCTTGACGCAGGCAGATTTCCCGCCAATGTCCCTGTCCAAATGGCTTTGGATAATAATATGTTACATCTAAGCGATCGTCGGGGTCTAAATATTGGCAATTGTTAACTGTTTTCTGAAATAGTAACTCTTCAAAAGCTTGGTCAGAGATGGAGATTGGCATAGTTAATATTACTAAAATAACAGTAAAGTTTATAGATCCCCGACTTCTTGAAGAAGTCGGGGATCTGACCCCTCGCAAAACCTCATAACTTTTGCGAGGAACCACTAGCCGAAAAGTCAGATTATTAACTAAAAAAGACGATTCTGAATTCTGAATTCTGAATTCTGACTCCTGAATTCTTTGTTGTTAAAACTGCCATGATATGGTTCCTTGTACAGTAAATGGCTGTCCGTAATAAACACGACTCGAACTGAGGGCACTTTCAAAATACTCGACATCAAATAGATTTTTAAAGTTGAGGGCAACTCGGAATCTATCTTTGTTATAGAAAATAGCTGCATCAGTCCGGACATAACTAGGGACATCATAAGTATTGTCTAAATCTCCGGCGCGATCGCCAACAAAAAATAAGCCAATTCCTCCGCCCAAACCTTGTAATTCACCTTGTTGAATTTGGTAGCTTGTCCACAAATTAAAAGAATGATCTGCTGTATTTGGTAAGCGATTGCCAACTGCAAAGGTATTATCTTGAGTAATTCGTGCATCGGTATAAGCATAGCCGGCAAAAATATTCCATCCCGGCAAAATTTCGCCCGTCATACTCAATTCAATACCTTGGCTGTTTTGTTCGCCGACTTGGATAGTAAATCCTTCGTTATTGGGGTCTGCTGTGGAAACATTCGTCCGAGTCAAATCAAAGAATGCTAAGGTTGCTGACAGGCGACTATTCAAATCTGCCTTCACCCCAATCTCATATTGAGTACCGCGTTCTGGTTGTAAGGTAGAGTCAACGCCAAAAAAGAATGTACCGCTTGGTGGAGTAAAGGAACGTGTATAACTGGCATACAATGAAATCGCTGGGATCGGTTGATAGACAATCCCAACGCGAGGACTGAATGCACTATCTGACCCAGTGCTTTCTGTATTGTTGGTGAAATCTTCGTATTTTTGGTCATAAGTATCAAACCGTCCACCTAATAACAACTTCAGGTTGTCTGTCAGTGCAATTTGGTCTTGCAGATAAATTCCTAATGAGTTTGTCTGGGAGTTATCGCTAAACTCATCGAAAGTAATCTCACCCAGCGGTTGACCATATACAGGATTAAAGATATCGATTGATTCTGCTTGGCGTTCGATATATCTTGGTGAGAAGTTTTCTAAACGATTCCAATCGATACCGAATAGTAGCTGATGTTGGATTGAACCAGTGGAAAATTTACCAACTAAATTTGTCGTCAGCGTGTAGTTTTGATTTTCCAATTCGTATTCTCGGTAGAAACGATTGAAAGTGCGATTATCTTCATCCAAACTCAGAGGAATCGTTTGTTTGTCAATGTAATCACGAAACGTAAATCGAAAAGCATTACGTAACGACCAATTGTCACTAAATTTGTGTTCTAATTGATAGCCAAGCCTGGTAATAGTTTGTCTGATTTCATCAGAAGGTTCACCAAAGCTGCGGTTGCGTGAGACTTCCCCATTGGGGTTGGGTAATACGGTACCAATAACAGGTACACCAGATATGTAACCATCTCTGCTATCGACGTATTCTCCCTCTAATGTCAGGTTAGTCTTGTCGCCGATCGCCACGCTGACAACAGGTGATATATTAAATTGCTCGCCACTATAGAAATCGATAAAACTACCTCTATTTCTATAGGCAGTATTCAGGCGATACAATACTGTCTTCGAGTCATTTAATGGCCCCGATAAATCAAGGGCACCCCGATAAAAACTATAACTGCCAACGGTGGCATCAATGGCGTAAAAAGGATCGCTTAAGGGACGTTTGGATACTAGGTTGATGACTCCCCCCGGATTACCCAAACCAAATAATACCGATGCTGGGCCTTTGAGTACTTCGACTCGTTCGATACTGGTCAATTCAGTTAGTTGTCCGGCTAAAGGGTCAACTAACCCATCCCGAAGAAGATTAGTAGCTGCTGCTTCAAAGCCACGAATTGAAAAGAAGCTACTTGGAGCAGAGTTGAAACTTTGAGTGACACCAGGGACATTTCTCAGCGCATCATCCAAACCAGTAATCTGCTGGTCGCGCAATATTTGTTGTGGTACTACTTGAATCGATTGGGGAATGTCACGCAAAGGTGTATCGGTTTTCGTCCCAGTTGTAGTATCTGTGACGCGATAACCATCTTGCTCCCCTGTCACCACCAACTCAATTGGCTCATCTGACTGTGTTGCTGGTTCCTCTTGGGGTGTCGCTGGTTCTTGTGCTTGTGGTGTTTGAGGCTGCTGTGATGGTGGCTGGGTTGCTGTTGTAGCAGCAGAAGTTATCCCCAAAATCAGACCTGTATCGTCATCAAATAACTCAACCGTTGGCAAAGCATTGTCGCCGACTACGGTCACCCGAACAGTATTTGCATCAAGATTCGTAGCCGTTATTTCGATAATTCCCGCAATTGGTTTTTCCGAACGAAATGTAAAAGCATCGCCGGTGGTTAAGCGCAACTGAGCATTGGGAATATCGGCAATAAAATTATTATCTGTACTGCGATTGGTAATTTGCAGTTGTTCCCCAAGAGGTGTTTCTAAAATTACCTCTACACCTGTCTGTGTGGAATTTGCTTTCACTCCCGTGATTGGTATCACTTGCTCCCCAGTTGTTGGTTCTGGGTTGGAAGGCTCGGCTGGTGTTGACTGTACCAGCATTTGAGCGCTAGTAGCAGGAAGTTCAATTTCGCCTAGTTGCAGAATGTTTTTAGTGGTTTCATCGGACTTTGGTCTTGGGAGTGAACTTCTAATCTGAGATTGTTGGAGTCGTAGTTTCTTGATATTGGGTGTTAGTACCTGAGATTCCCTATCTGTAACTGCAACCTGCTCGTCTAACTCATCTAATGTAGATTTTCCTACCCTTTGGGTAGAAGATTCGCCTTGAAGATCCTCTGGTACTTCCTCACCTTTAGCAGCAGTGCTGACAAAAACAACAACCGCACCTGTCAGCAGCAGGGTTTGAAAAAATCTATCTAGCTTCATTTATCCGCTTACACTCGATCGCACTACTTAGCCACACCTGAACGCACAATGACAAAATCTGAAAAAGATTGTCATTTAAATTAGTTGAATCATATTATGAAGTGATGCAATACACAAGATAATTCATAATTTTTTTCTTTAATTTGTATAGCAATCAATAATAATTCTTAAGCATATTTTTGCTTGATACATAATCAACCAAAGTACTGATAGTTGAAAATAATTTCCTGAGAAATATTTCAAAAAGCCAAAATAGCTTTTTTATTACCAAATAACAGCAAATCAGACAAAATTGGGCATTGGAGTACAGTTTCAAATGCGTTTATGCAATTCTCTATAGTTTCCCAACAGATTAATCCTTCGGTCTGGTGCGGTGGTTGGTATTAGGATTTCAAAAATTTCTCTGGGCTGTTTGTCGCCAAACAGCTTGTATTTTCTTGTAATTTCTTGTCATGGCGTGAAAGCGATCGTTTGTCTCAAAAATTCCCCTTTTTGATAAGTAAAACTGATAATTTTACTCTTGTCAAAAATAAATATCTATAATTGCACTATTGCTAAAGCGACTTATTCTCGTTAGTGTAATCAAGGGTAAATAAAAAATAATCGCAGTAATCGAGATATTTACCCTGGTAAATCACTATTATTTAGCGTTGAGACAATCTAAGTAGTTGGCTGAACTAATTACAGCCGATTGCAAGTTAGCGAGGTTCAGTATTTTGGTCTAAGCCAGATACAGCGGATTTAAAGTTAGCAAAGTAGACAATTTACAGCAATTTTCAGGTAAATAGACCACGCGGTAGGGGCGCAAGACCTTGCGTTACTACGGCAGATGTGGTTCAAGATGGTCATCTGTAGGGGTAAAGCACATTGCTCATTGGTGTCAACTTAACGTGAAACCCCCCGTCCGCCAGGAACTTCAATTCCTGGCTAATAGCGAAAGTCCTCTTTATAGGACTGAAAATTACAGTCCATTTCAATGGACTTCAGCTATGAGACCGCCGTTTTAACGGTGGGCGGACGCGCAACACCCAACGAGTACGCTATTTTTAGCTTAAGTTGACACCAATCAGCAATGCTGTGCCCCTACGAGAAATCTATCTGTATCAAGTTTTTCGTGAAATGGTATGAACTGTATTGTTTCATAGTGGTTCCTAAATCAGGTACAAAAATTTGTAGGGGCGCAAAGCTTTGCGCCCCTACCAAGTACCTCACGCTTATTGGGAAATGCTATGGTTGATTTAGCTAACTAATTTCTCTCCTTTGAGCATCCGTGATGCAGCTTCTAGTAGCGCTTCTTCAAGATAAGGCTTGGTAAAGTAGCCACTTGCGCCTAGTTGAACTGCCATTTGTCTGTGCTTGTCTGCACCCCGTGAGGTGAGCATTGCAATGGGTAGGTGGTTGAGGTTGGAATCTTTCTGAATGCGAGATAGTAATTCCAGACCGTCACAACGCGGCATTTCAATGTCGCAAAATACGATATCACAAGGCAGACCAGAACGGAGTTTATCCCAGGCTTCCTGACCGTCACGCGCTTGTTCTACACGATAGCCTGCTTTGTTGAATGTCAGAGAGAGCAATTCTCGGACTGTGATTGAGTCATCGACAATCAGCACTGTCGGGTCAATCTTGGTAACGGGGGTGTCTGTAGGAGTAGATTTTTGTTGCCAAGAAGTGCCACCAATTTGTGTAGAAATTCGTCCTTGGAAGATGTCAATGATTTCTAGCACGTCCGCGATGGGCATAATGCGACCATCACCGAGAACTGTAGCACCAGCGACACCAATGGGTTTAGGTGCTGGCCCTTCAAATTGTTTAATTACAATTTCTTGTTCGCTCAACACCAAATCAATCTGTAGGGCAATCAGCGTATTTGCCGATCGCACCACAACCACAGAAACCATATCATCATCTCGGTTACCGCCATAAACATTACCGCGACTAATCTGGCGATTGAAAGTTAAAAGTTCCTTCAAAGGTCGGAATGGCAGCAGGGTATCGCGCCAAGAAATAAATGATTGTCCATTGGCGTTATGCTGAATATTTTTGAGTGGGATATCGAGGGTATCTTCTACACCGTCCATCGGGAAAGCAACTCTGGCTCTATCGGAGACACAACACAAAGCTTTACAAATACTCAAAGTCAGTGGTAAACGAATTGTGAAAGTGGTTCCCTTGCCAATTGCAGAATCAGTGTTCACTGTGCCCCGAATTTCGCTAATGGCAGAACGCACTACGTCCATACCCACACCCCGACCAGAAATTTCGTCTGCCTGGTCTTTGATGGTAAAACCAGACTGGAATAGTAGGTCGTAGACTTCTAGGCGAGATATGGTTTTTGCTTGAGCTTCGGTAATCATGCCAATTTTGATTGCCTTAGCCTTAACCCGTGCAGGATCGATACCTGCACCGTCATCGCCTACGGAAATCACAGTTTGGTTACCTTGGTGGAAGGCGCGGATAGTAATGATTCCCACGGGTGGTTTACCAGCAGCTTGCCTTTGTTCTGGGGTTTCAATACCGTGAGCGATCGCATTATTGAGCATATGCGTTAGCGGATCGCTGAGATGATCTAAAATCATCTTGTCAATTAAAGTATCGCCACCTTCAATTACCAACTCCACTTGTTTGCCGCACTTGATGGCATTGTCGCGCACACCCCGCCGCCAGCGATCGATAGTTTGGGCGAAGGGCACCATTCGCGCTCTTGTAAGTCCCTCTTGTAGCTGGGTGGTTACCTGACGGAATTGCCGCGCTACTCGCTCGGTTTCTTCGGTGACGAAATCAATGTCACTAGCTGACTCACGTACTCGGACAATGCGCTCAATCATCTGCTGAGAGAGTGTATGGAAGGGAGTAAAGCGATCCATTTCTAGTTCGCTAAAACCTCTGTCGGAATTAGAGTCCTGGGAATGGGGGCTAGAGTCTTTGGCTTTGCGTCCGGCTAACAGAGAAGCTTCCAAAAGCGATCGCTCATACAATTCTTGCATCCTCGCTCCCACATCCGAGAGTTGTTGTACCTGAATCAGCAAGTTATCCAGCGATTGGCGCAGCCGTTCATGATCCTGCTCTAAGGTATTGCGATTTACCACCAACTCCCCAACTAAATTACTCATATCGTCCAGTTGTTTCACTGGAACTTTCATGGTTTCTTCAAATCTCGCAGCACGACGAGTAGAGGGACGTGGAGTTTTAGTGGTGTTCGGTTTTGCGAGTGCTGAGTGTGATATTGTTTGATCTGCCTCTGCCAGCAACTTCTCCAAATCGCTAAATTCATCTACGCGTGCTGCTGGAGTAGGAGTTTTCGCTGGGATTGGTTGAGTTAACGGTTGGCTTTGACGTAGCCCATCGTAGACATCGCTAGATACAGCAGCCTGATTTTTATCTGTACTCAGCAGTTCTTCCAGTGCAGCAAAATCTACTTCTGGTATTTCCTTGGCTTTGGGGACAGATGCCGCTTCTTCTGTTAGTAATGCTTCCAAGTTGGCAAATTCATCTTCTAGAGCAACTACTTCATCTGTCAGGGCAACAGCATTTTCTTCTTCTAACACTGGTGCAGTTTCAGATGCCTCTTCTAAATTCAATAAATTAGCTTCTAGATTTTCAACTGTTGCTAAATTTTCTTGAATAATGATTGGCGTGAAATCATTTACACTTAATGAGTCAATATTTGCCGCTTTTATTTCTAGTTCTGCTTCTTCTAAAGAAGTTTCTGCAAACAATAAATCATTCGTAAAATTCAGTTCTGCACTTTCTAAATCTGTGTTTTCTGCAAAGTCAAAAGCCGTTTCTAAATTATTATTTCCCGGATCTAAAACTTCTGAATTTGCCTGGGATAAATTTGATGATAGTTCACCCACCAAATCATCTGGAATCTCCATCTGAATATAGGTGGAATCGTTAATTCGTACGTCTTCAAATAGTAGTTGTGGATTTTCATCAAAGGAACCGAACAAATCACCTGGCTGTGCTTGGGGTAATTCTGAAGTTTCTGGAGTCGATAATTCGCCCACCAAATCATCTGGAATTTCCATCTGAATATAGGTGGAATCATGAACGGCTAGATCTTCAAACAGTAATTCGGAATTCTCATCAAAAGAAGCAAAGGAATTAAGTTCTAGTTCCGAAGATGTTTGAAGAGAATCAACAGCAGATATTTCTGGGGACTGATTAGTAAATTCTGGAATCAAATCTACAGTTTCTGGTTGTTGCGATAAGCTATGAATTTCCTCTTCTACAGGATGCTGCGCGAATAACGGTATTGATTCTTCTAATGCCGATGCTGAAACTTTTTCGTGTAGCGTCTCCGACACGAGAAGATTTGCTAACGCTTCGTTATCGCTAGGTAAAATCGTTGAATTGCTCGGTGCTAAATCCTCAAATAAATCATCTCCAGAATCCGTTGATAATATTAGATCTAGTTGTTCTTCATCTTGGAAATTAAAATTAAAATCTTCTATATCAAAACTGCTCACAGGAGAAACTATGGATTGCTGACTCTCTG
The DNA here is from genome assembly GCA_034531095.2 of Nostoc sp. CreGUA01. GTDB lineage: Bacteria > Cyanobacteriota > Cyanobacteriia > Cyanobacteriales > Nostocaceae > Nostoc. The sequence continues at coordinate 37,380 of JAVRBV020000182.1, forward strand.
CCAAAATTTCATCAGCCGTTGCAGTAAATAAATTTTCTTCTAATGTATTTTCTATATTCTCTTCAACTAAGGAATCAAATTCATTTTCTAATTGTAGTGTAGTTTCTTGATTCCAGAAATTGCTCAAATCATCTTCTGATTGAGAAAATTCCGATGACGTTATTGGATATGTATCAAATAAATCACCAAGTTTCGCATCATCTGTAGACAGTGGTGGATGTTCTTCTACATCAGCAAATAAGTTGTCTAAAGACAAGTCTTTCGGCTGAGTTAATTCTATGTAGTCGCTAGGAGTAATTTCTTCTACCCAATTTTTATTTTCCGTTTCTAAAAATAAGTTATCAATACTGTTTTCTTGACTGCTGGATAGTTCTACACTGGCGAATGCCTCATTTTCTGGTTGAGTTACTTCGCCTGTAATCAACAGTTCACTCTCATCATCTAGTGTTAGTGCAAACAAATCTGCTTCGTCGTTTTGCTCAATCTCCAAAGAAGACTGCTCTGTATCACTAGAATTTTCAGGAATTTGGTAGACAATTTCAGCAGAAAAAGAATCGAAATCTAGATTAACTATGGGGATATCGTTCAATTCTCCAGTCTGAGGAGATGTTTGTTGATTTTGCGGTTCCGAATTTTCTTTTTCTAGGAAATTATCGCCAAATAATAGAGATAAATCTTCTGTTTTTGCTGTATTTGTAGCCTGTTGCTCGTTGTTGGTATCATCATCAAATGAAAGTAAATCTGATAAATCGCTATCAGTATCCTCGGTTTCGCTACTGCTGAAATCAATTCCTAATTCATCAGTATTAGTAATCTCTAAAGTTTCTTCTTGTTGCCAATTTTCATCTAGCTCGGGAGTCTCACCTTCAAATAAATCGGCAAGGGTATTTAACTCAGCAATTCCTACTTCTGGTCCGTTAGGATCGAGATTGCTGCTGATTGGATGCACTTCTTCATGTGGGATGAGATTAAAATTAGCCGCAGTTGCAGGGTTTGGTGATACCTCTTCTAGCTCAAAAAATGGGTATTCATTTTGTTCTAAATTCAGTTCTGCAATTGGCTCAGAGAAGTTAGCGATCGCTAACTCTTTGGCATCTTCAGTTTCTGGAACAATTGACTCTGGTTGAGACTGTTCATCAACCAAATCAGAAGTAATTTTTAACAACTCAATTTCTGCAAAGTTCAACAATGCTTCTAGTTGTTGACTGATTGCAATTTCAGCTTCCCTACCTTGCAAAACTAATTCTTGAGCTTGCTTGATTTCGGTAATGACGATTTTAGCTAAAGTTAAATAAGTATTTTCAGGATTAGCGATCGCACTCGCCGCTGCTTGACACAACCCACACCACTTGGACAAATTCCAAGCCTCGCCAAGTTTAACTAACTGATGACAACATTCCTGGAGGTTTTGCCGAGTTGAAGATGTTGTTGTTTGCTTAAACAATTGCAACATTTCCCGCAGGATTTGTAACACCTGGGTTTGAAACTCGCTCCAATCATGATTTTCTTTGGCGCTGGCTGACGATGCCTCGTGAGATGCTACAGAGAAAGATATTTCTGGAGATTCCTGATACGCGTCTTCCGCCAAATTGGGAATATCTCGTCGCAGGAAAAGTTCTGTTAGTGTGGAGACATTCTCTACAGAACCCCCGTGTTCCGTTGCAGATGAACTGGCTACTCCACTGTTTCCTTGTTCTACAAGTTGTTCTAGATGCTCATTCAGCCACTGAAAGACAGGCTCAGTTTCTGACATCAATGTATTAGCTGTCTCTTCCGAAAGACCATAAGGGCCGCTCAAATGCTCTAACAGGGCTTTTAGGGTATCAGATACACCAAGAAATAAAGACTCTAACTTTTGGTCAATCTGAACCGGATGTTCTTTGAGAACTTTGAAACAATCTTCCAGACGGTGGGATGTATGTTGGATGCTAGTTAATCCAAGCATTGCAGCTCCTCCTTTGATGGAGTGAGCCGCCCGGAAGACTTCGCTAATCATTTCCGGGTCGTTGAGGGTACTTTCTAGATTCAGCAACCCCTGTTCAATTGTATTCAGGTGATCCCTGGCTTCTTCAATAAAGTAACCCAAAATCCGCTGTTGTTGTTCCGGCAGCATAGCAAAAGTTGTGAGTTATGAGTTGTGAGTTATGAGTTATGAGTTATGAGTTATGAGTTGTGAGTTGTGAGTTATGAGTTGTCAGTTGTGAGTTGTGAGTTGTCAGTTGTGATTTTTATTTCTAACTCCTCACTCCTAACTCCTAACTTCTAACTTGATTCCAAGTTGTGATTTTTATTTCTAACTCCTCACTCCTAACTCCTAACTTTTTTACCTAGTTTCAAGGGTTTCCACTCGGAAACGTTCCACAGAGGCGATCAAGTCACGGGATACACCTACTAAGTGTTGTAGGGCACCTGAAACTCGTTGTGCTTCCTGGGAGGTTTCTTGGGCTGTGAGTTCTACAGATTGCATTACGTGAGCAACGGCGCGGGAAGTCTCCGTTTGTTCCACAGTATCGCTGGTGATAGAACGCACCAAAATATCGATGCGGTTCGCCACTTGAATGATATTTTCGAGCGATCGCTTGGCTTCTTCTGCCAATTTTGTGCCTTTAATTACTTGTTGTGTGCCTTCTTCCATCGCGGTCATTACGGAGCCTGTTTCGCTTTGGATTTGCATCACAATTTGTTCGATTTCTTTCAAGGATTTGGCAGATTTGTCTGCTAACTGGCGCACTTCATCTGCTACAATCGCAAATCCGCGTCCAGCTTCTCCCGCCCTTGCCGCCTCAATACTGGCGTTGAGTGCCAGCAAGTTTGTTCTGGAAGCAATCTGAGAAATCAACGCCACAATTTTAGAAATTTCTTGGGAAGATTCCGCCAGCCGCTTCACTTTGCGAGTTGTTTCGGCAACGGTTTCTCGAATTTCCAAAATCCCCGCCACAGTATTTTCTACTGCTTCGCCACCCTTGAGAGCGATCGTGCTGGCATCGCGGGCGACGGTTTCGGCTTCCCGCGCCGCTTCTGCTACCCGCTGAATGGAGTCGGTCATCACTTGTACAGAATTCAGCGTCACAGCCAACTCTTCTGCTTGCCGCAAAGCATCACTAGATAAGGCTCTAGCAAAGGTTTCCGAGTTGGTTGCACCTTTTGTCACTTCCTTGGCTGCCACTTTTACCTGTTGGACAATATCCCGCAGGTTTTGAATCGTCAGGTTAAAGGCGTCAGCTACGGCTCCCAGCACGTCGGCTGTCACTTCAGCTTGCACTGTTAAATCGCCTCTAGCAGCTCCTTCCACATCATCCAAGAGGCGAATCACCTGGCGTTGCAGATTTTCCTTGGCTTCCTCTTGTTCATCGGCTTTGCGTTGGGCTTCATTTGTGGTTGTGAAAATAACTCGCGCCATTTCATTAAAACCACTGGCTAAATGCCCCAATTCATCTTCCGAGTAAACCGTGGCTTGAGCATTCAGGTTTCCTTGAGTTACAGCGTCAAACTGAGCTTGTAAATCCTTGGTTGTGCGGCGAATTTGCTTGAGTGTGATATTCCCCATGAAACCTGCGGTAGCAAAACCCGTCAGTCCAGCGGCTAGTGCCATTGCCCAACCTGTATTCCGCACACTTTCTCTTTGTTGGGGAACAGAAAACGTAGTGGCGACAAAGCTGACTGTGGCTACAACCAGTGCTGAGGCAATACCCACAGTTCCAGCAATTAACCATTGCTTCCTTTGTATGGGGGCATTTTCTAATGGTGCTAGCCAGCCTTGCTCGACGCTGACATTGGGTTCTACCTTCGAGACCTCTGCTTGGGTAAAGGCTGGAACTGGTTCGTGTGAACCAGTGATCGTAAATAGTTCCTCTTCCCGATCTGCTGTATTACTTGGAAAAGCCTCCAAGATTGGAGAGCGTCCAGTACCACTGGTTGCTGCTGCGGCAGAATGCCCTGCCACATCAACGAAGTCAGAATCTGCTTCGATCAAGTCAAACCCTGGAATATTGCCTAAATCATCAAATTCCTCAAAATCATCTAAAAATTCTATATTGCTCTTAGAATTTTCCCGATTCATTCTATTATTTGACTCTTCATCAGAGGCTAAGCTCTCTGAACCAAAGGCAGACTCAAATGCCTGAATATCAAAGCTTTCATCGTCATCAAAGCTATTTTGTTCTAAGAATTCAACTGATTTAAGGTGCTTTTTATCCGAAATAAAATTGTCGTTATCAGGTGAAGAATGATCGGAAAAATTTGGTTGGACTTTAGATTCTGTGTCCAAGTCTTTTTGTTCCAACCAATTCCTTGATTTGTTTTCTGAGGAATTTTCTTGAGTGTTATATTCTAAGTTATTGGTTGAAAACCGCTTGCTCGGTTTTTCTTCAGCAATCAATACAGTTTCATCTGCAAAATGATGCTGCCCAAGTTCTAAACTTTCAACACTATAATCTTCAGGCTGGGACTCACTCAAAAAATCAGCAAAATCATCGTTAGTATTACCAGTTTGGGAGTTAGAAGATGAAGAATAGTTATGATTGTTAATACCTGAGTTGTCGTTAGTGGAATCTATTTCATGTTCTGTAAAATGACTACTCACTAATGATTCTTCCAAACCTTCTTCCGAAATATCTTCTTGCCAAAAAGCAGGTAATTCTAATTCTTTTTCCTCCTGGAAACTACTATTATTCGACTCTTGTTCCTCTAATTCTTCATTTAAGGCAAAAGGATCTTCACCAAAATTTATAGAAGAATCTGATATATTTTCTGTTCCAATATTGCCTTCTGTGGGTATATCAAATGGATTATTTGAAGATAGTTCTTCAACTGGATTTACAGTTTCTTGATGCTCTTCAAAAAAGTTTAAATCCAGATTTTTGCTGTCAAAGTCCTCACTAGCAGGCAAATCTTCTAATTCTTCTTCGCTATATGCCAGTGCATCAGACATCTCTAGGGAATTTATCTGATCTTGACTTGCTGATGTATCAAGCTGACCACCAAACGACTCTAGGTATTGATTGATATTCTCAATTCCATTATTGGCAAAACCAATAATTTCTGGGTCGTTAGTCAAGTGTAATACCTGTTGATATTCTTGTTTTGCAACATCATACTGCTGCAAAACGTAGTAGATGTGACCCCTTAATAAATGGGAGTTCGGGTCATTTGGTAGACTTTGCACCACTTGGTCAACTAAAGTGGCGGCAACGTCGTAATTCCTTTGAACATAGGCGGTCATCGCCTGTTGATATGTTGGCTCGTAATCATCAATACTTGCTGCCATTTCCTCCTCCAATTTCATCCTGCCCATCGCGCACTCCGTAAAATAGCCGTTTGATCGAGCAGTCGTAGACACTGATTATTTTTAGCACCTAATACCCACTCGCCACGTAAAAAGGGAGCCATAGTATCTGGAACACTGGTTGGTGGCATGAGATTTTGGACATCCAGCCAGTCCATACCACCGATTTCCTCTACTGCTAAACCCACTATCGTGTCTTGTTCTTCAATGGCAATTACTGGAATTTCAGCTTTATCCGTGTTTAATGCACTTGGTTCACCTAAAAATTGACCCAAATCAGCCACCCAAATAACTCGACCTCGTAAATTTAGAGTACCCAAAAGTAAAGGAGAAGCATTAGGAATCGGGGTGATTCTATCAGGACTTAGTTCAATTACTTCCCGGATGCCAGTTGCTTGTAGTGCAAACTCCTGATGCGAGGGAATGTAAAACCTCAAATGTAACTCACCTTCAGGACTTTCTACTTGTAATTCTGGTCGGAAATGATCTTGACCACTGCCACTTAAAAAGTCCGGTTTGCTGACCATATTGCTTTTATCCTTATCCTCGCAGCAGTTGTTTGACTGTTCCTACCAACTCAGTTGGTTGAAATGGTTTGGCTATATAGGCGTCTGCACCTTGCTTCATGCCCCAGTAGCGATCGAATTCTTCGCCTTTGGAAGAACACATAACCACAGGAACATTTTGGGTTTTCGGATCGGACTTTAACCGCCGACAAACTTCGTAGCCATTCATCCGAGGCATGACAATATCCAACACCACTAAATCGGGAGGTGCTACTTGAATTGCCTCCAATGCTTCTAATCCGTCACTGGCATGGGTGACTGTTAGTCCAGTTGCTTTCAGGAGGTCTGTAATCATCTCCCTTTGCGCGATACTGTCTTCTACAATCAGAACTGTACTCATAAGTGTCTATCTACCTCCTGATGTAACGTTCCTATTTGGAACATTCCCTGATTCCCCCGCAAGTATTAACTGTATAAATTAAATTTAGCTTTTCACTAATTTCCTGGATATTGAGGTTCCACTGGGTTGGCTCATTCTGTGATAACATCTTTTACCTCATCTTTTAGTAGATCCACAAGTTTGAGATCTTTTTATGTGTCAGATAGATGAGGGGGATGAGGGGGATGAGGGAGATGAGGGAGCAGGGAACAGAGGTGAGAATTCCTAACTCCTAACTCCCAACTCCCAACTCCCAATGCCCCATGTTCAATGCCCAATGCCCCATGCCCTATTTCCATCATTTATTGATATATTTCCCTACAAGCATGAGTAATTCAGTGTCTGTAAATGGTTTCGTTAAATAATCTGTTGCGCCGACCATACTAGCTTTGACTCGATCGATAAATCCATCTTTACCAGTAAGCATGATAATCGGTGTGAGCCGAAATGCTGTTGAGTGTCGTAGCATGGCACAAACCTCGTACCCTTCCAATTCCGACATGGCAATGTCGCATAAAATTAAATCCGGCTTGAGTTGAAAAACCAGACTGACTGCCTCTAGCGGATTAGTAAGGACGATCGCTTCATAATCTTGTGCTTGTAAGATGGAATTTATAGTCTCACCAATGGCGATCGCATCGTCAATACATACTATCCGCCCCCTGTTTTTTTTATTCAAGTCTGAGTCTTCAGTGTAAATTTCCGGTTGATTTGTCGCCGAATATACTAACTGTAGCCAACTCTGTTGCACATATGGATATATTGCCTTAGCCAATGTCAAAATGTCTCGGTTGAGATAACGAGCCAGTTGTCGCAAGGATGTTTTACCATCAGCCCAATGTTGTAGTTTATCGACGGTTGCTGCTGGTAGCGATGAGTGGATCTGAACTTTGTCAGATAGCACCAGTAATTGTTCGGGAGACTGAATATGTGGATAAAGTTGCTTCCATTCTTGCACTTGCTTGGTAATTGTTGTCACAAATGGAGCAATCTCCAAAGTGTTTAATTGCGGAGCAAGTGCCGCCCCTTGACGGAAAATAAAATTACCTTGGTGTAAGCTCAGTAAATCAAACAGGGTTTCATGCACTAAGCCGTGGATAATACTAGCAGCTATTTTGGGACTGATGATACTCTGTTCCAAAAGTGCCCAAAGATACGCATACTCTGGCGCATCGGTTGATGATAAAGAGGCAATTTGCTTGTCAGCAAGTCGCATCTCAACTCGGTAATAACGTAAATAATCGCTAATCCTAGATAAGCTACTTTCCCCTTGTTGGCAATAGATAATTTGACCATTGAGGAAAAAAACGAACCAAGACTCTTGTTTCGAGGGATATTTACTACCTTTGTCTTCGCTAGATTTGTTCTTGTGGTAATAGCTATGAGCTTCTACCCATAGTTGCCCAGTCCGTTGTCCCAACTCAATTAATTGCAAAATACTGCTAATATCAATTTCATTTAAATTTCCCTGCATTGAGTTAAAAAGTACTCCTCATGGTGGCGTTTATGGATTGAAATAAATCGCTCTCGATATGAATTTGAGAATTTGTGGTGGAGCTACTGCGGTAGGTCTGCTGAATTGAGCGAACTGGCATCAACTGACAGACATCGGGGAATGTAGCTTGTTTCTTTGTTGGCGTGGCGTTCCGTAGGAAACGAGTACCGAAGTAATTTTTAATCTAAAATCTCAAATCTAAAATTTAAAATTGCCACAGCTATAAACCTTAATGTTTCGTAATACACTTTGACAAAGCTAGTGTTAACACGGAAGTCATCATCACTGCCATCAGTACAAAATATAAAGGCGCGGTCAAGTCGCTTCTATAAGTATCAAGACGTAACATCTCGCGTCTATAAATAGTTTTGTCTGTTTTGCTCTCCTCAACTTCGGTTCGGTGAGACAAGTTAACAGAATTATCTCAGGTATATCCCAAAACACGAACTTTAAGTGCATCAATAAGGACTAACAGTGTGCTGTATTTAGCAGAAGTACAAAAACAGAAAGGTGGTTTACTCAGTGGTGGTGGCAAAACCGAACTGAAACTACTAGCTTGTCAGCGAACTGACCAGAATTGGAGTACTGTGTCGGAAGAAGTGATTGCCGCTGAGGACGCAAGTAAATTAAATGATGGCGCCTTGGTACTGGTTGAACTAAATCCAAATCGTCAAGTACAACGGATTCAAGAAGCAGGGCGGCCGCTAGTCAATATTTTGCAGAATTTTTCCCGCCAGTTGGAAAAATTTAAGCTCAAGGAAGATGAAATCGATCAGTGGAAACAGTCGCTGACGTTTCAGGCGCAAGAGTTGAATCGCCGTGAAATGGAAATGGAAGCACGCCTGGAACAGTTGCAACAGATGGAGGATGAGTCGCAACAACTAGAGGAACAAAAACAGGAAGTTGATACATCCCGTGGGGAAATTGAACGTTTACAAGCAGAAATTGAGCGCAACCGTCAGGAATTGGAAGGTGCTTGGGAGCATTTGCGCGGTGAGCAGCGTCGCCTAGAGGAGCGTCAAGCAGATTTTAAACAAGGAACTGTTTTGGATGAGGAGCAAAGTCGGGCGATGAGTGAGTTACTCGATCGCTTATCAAGTCGCATTCCTCCCACAGAAACACTAACAGAACACGTTCATCTTGGCTTTGAATTGGTAGAAAATCAGCAAGCTATTCTGATTTCACACTGGGAACAACTCCAACAACAAAAAACTGCGATCGCTCAACAACAAGAAGAAGTTGAGCGCTTGTCACAAATATTGAGCGATCGCCAAAATGCATGGCAACAAGGACAAAATTCTCTAGCCCAGCAAACAGCCCAATTGCAGGTCAGTACAGCCGAGCTTAACAACAAGCAAGAGTATATTAAGTTACTTAAAGAACAGTTACGCAATCAAGAAGATTTATATCAACAAATTCACACCTTGGCTGCAACATCTGGTGATGTAGTTTTGGGACAGCAAGTTGATGTGGAAGCTTTACAGAAAATGCCTCTAGAAGAACTACAAAAAATAGTCCAAGACTTACAGCATAAGTTAGAAATAGACGCTAGCTTTGTTCACGATCAAGAACAAGAACTTAAATATAAGCAAGAAGCTATAGAAGAACTGCAAAATAAATTAAACCAAGCATCTGACCAGGATCACATTAATTTAGAACTGGAACTAACAGATGAAAAAGACCTTTATCAGATGCTAAACTCCAGCTTGGTGGGACAACGCCGCAACATGTTACAGCATGAGAAGTTTCTCAAGCAACACCAAAATGTATTGCTGCGGCGGCAAGGACATACTGTTGCTGATGAAGAAGAGGGTAATCAAATTAATTTAGCACCAGTTTTGTTACAAATTGAAACTCAACGACAACAATATTCACAGGAAATCCAAAAATTAGAACGTGAGATTGAGCAGATGCGTGCTGGTATCGATCTAGCTCAAGGAATGATTGACAATCAAACCCACGATTTGGAAGAGAAGCAGCAAGAACTCAAAGCGATCGAAGAAAACTTGGTGTCTCTGAGAACAGCAACCGCCCAATGCTGTGGTCGAGTCAATCTCTATGAAGAAGCACTACAACCAATTCAGAATTGTCTAGATGGTTTACGCCAAAAACTCCAAGGAATTGGAGAATCTTTGGATAAATTCCAGGAAAATGGCGATTCTCAACTCCAAGCGATCGCTCAGATGCGCCAAACTCTTCAAAGTTTGATATCTCAACCAGAATTGTTAGCGTCTTGAAAAGTGCCCAAAAAATCTTTAGTCATTTAGGGATAACTTTAGCTATTAGCCTTGAACTTTAGTTCAAGGCCGATGACTACGCACTCTGCTGTGCAGCAAGCCGGACAGCTTCTACATCAACATTCAGTTGTTGAGCAATTTGTTCTACACTCATCCCTGTTTTTAGTAACAGGGGGACGGTAACTTTCAACATTTCAGCTTTCTGTTCTTCTCGACCCTCAGCTTTCGCTTCTTGGTAAACTCTTGTTTGCTCTAACAACATTTCAGCTTCCCGTTCTTGCCGACCCTCAGCTTTCGCTTCTTGGTAAACTCTTGTTTCCTGTAAAGTCAATCCCAGCATAGCTTCTACTTCCTCTCTACTCAAGGTCGAAAACTTGTAAACAGCAATTGTGGTAATAATATCTATGATTTCGTTTTTCGGCAGTGCGTCCCTTGACTCTAATTGTACCCGTTGAATTAATTGCTTTGCTTGCTGTGCAATCGCTTTCTCGGAGGCGATTGTCAACTGCATTAAATTGATGCCTATTGGCAAAGTATTGAAAGTGCCTAACTCATCCAAATAAATGCGCTGCACTTGGTCGCTGTTTAAAAATATTCGATGAGTTCTTCCATCGCTGGGTTCCAAGCTGCGTGATGGAAAAATTACGACACAATACCAATCATCATATTGAGACTGATTCCGGTTCAAATACATCATCGACTCAGTAAAAAAGCGATGATAAAGAGCTTCGTCTTTCTGAAATTGAACTTCCGCGAAAAAGATAATTCTGGGTTTTACACCCTCTGGAGGTAAAAAGACCCCATCAATGCGAAAAGCAGTTTCTTTCACCTCAACTGACTCAAATCGATAGTTCTGTGCCTGTTCAGGACGATAATCTATGAGTTCAAAAAGCAATCCAGGAAAGCGCTTAAAAATTTGGTAATAAATTGAGTCGCGTTTCATTAAAATATCGAAATTAGTTTATTAATTAGTATTAATTTTATTCAAAACTATTTCAAATAGATCCAATCGCCTTGTACTTGAGCGATCGCACCCCCAGGAAATGGATCGGTTTGCGATCGATTTGGCGCTATAATTAAAGCCGTTAATTTTTCGATATGCTCAAAACTAGGAGCGTCAGTAAGTACTTCTTGTAATACCTGACGCATCACCCGACGTTGCAATGCCAATGGCGCTTTCTGCAACACCCGACGATTTAACCGAAGAGGAACGGTATTTTCTTCATGCCCAATGCCCCATGCCCCATGCCCCATGCCCGATACCATAGCCTCTTCCCGCAACTCCTGAGCAGCTTTTTCCAAATATTCCACTTCAGCTTGTAGAAGTTCTGCTGTTTGGGCTAAGGCTGATTCTAGTTGGGGGTTGAAATTTGCTCGTAAATATGGTATAGCTTCTTGGCGAATGCGGTTGCGGGCGTATTGCAAATCTTGATTAGTGGAATCTTCCCAAATCGGTAGTTGAAAATCTTGACAAAATTGCTGTGTTTGTGGGCGAGTAATTTCTAAAAGTGGGCGCACTAACATGATGCCTGTAGTTAGGGGACGTTGCCAAGTCAGGGCTTGCAAGCCATCAGCACCAGTACCACGCATTAAATTGTAAAGGAGAGTTTCGGCGCGATCGCTTGCCGTGTGTCCTGTGACAATATATTGATAATTATTTGTGAAAGCGATCGCGCTTAAAGCTTGATAGCGCCAATCGCGTGCAGTAGCTTCACTATTTATCGGTTCGTTAGCTGTTTCTAAATAAAAAGATATACCCCAATTTTGAGCTAAATTTTCTACGTGATGAGCATTAGCTTGGGAGTCAGAACGCCAGCGATGATCGCAGTGGGCAATACCTAAATCCCATCCCCATTTGGATTGTAAATCTAAAAGTAATTTTATTAAACACAGAGAATCCTGTCCGCCGGAGACAGCGATTAATAGACGCTGGTTGCGCTCAAATAAGCGGCGCGATCGAATAGTGCGATGTATTTTTGCATGTAGAGGAGTCCATACCATTTTGAGTTTTTACCGTGCATGGACACAAATAATTTATTATACTAGTGTGTATAGTAATTTTATAATTCACATGCTCAAAAACTACGTAAAATAATTCATAATTCAATTACGAATTATGAATTACGAATTACGAATTATTTTAGTTTTCTACTTGTTTGAGCTTTTGAAAAATTTCATCAAGTGGCGATTCAGCACCCTCAGGGCAAAATTCTAGAGCGAGTCTAACTTTTCCTTTTTTCCATCCCTGAGTACTAAATTGTAAAACTTCACAATTTAATCCTTGAGTATACAAATCTGCTTCATTTGTATTTTCTGCTCCAATATAATCCTTAATTGCTGTAATCAAATCACGAACTTTAAAAGTTTTAGCAATATTTAACTTATTAAAAGTGTCTGGTTCTATAGACACAACTTCATCATGATTTAGTCTCTCAAATCCATCTTCCATAAAAATCTCCTGTCACTAAATCTATCTTTTCCATTGATTTAGCAGTTCATCCGAAATAAAATTATGATTTTGTAAATTTCGTGGTTGATATCATGTCCGGTTAAAGACTATTCAATTGGAGAATTCTGACGACTGACGCCTTTATTCTTTATTGTTAAATAAGTACTAAGTGATGAGTAAAAAATACTTAACACTTAGCACAATTTTGGTGGGATTTTTAGAAAAACCAACCGTAAGAATGCAAACCTTTACCCAAAAGATTGACACCGAGATAGCAAACCCAAACAACGACAAAGCCGGTGGCGGCTAAAATTGCCGGACGACGGCCTTGCCAATTGCGAGTAATTCTGGCATGAAGGTAGGCGGCGAACACCAACCAAGTGATTAATGCCCAAGTTTCTTTGGGGTCCCAACTCCAATAGGAACCCCAGGCTTCGTTAGCCCAAACGCCACCGGCAATAATGCCAATTGTCAGGAGGGGAAATCCTAGTCCGATAATCCGATAGCTGATGTTGTCGAGGGTTTCGGCGAGGCTAAGGCGTTGGGGTGAAAGGAGTTCAGAATTTGGGATTTCGGATTTGGGATTTGTGGTTGGGGTTGTTGTGACTAAACCCAAAACAGCAGTATTAGCGTTACCGTTGCCATTGCTAGTACTTTCAAAACGAGCAAAGCCGTTATTTTCCACTGGGGGTGTTGGTGATTCAGAAATCAGTTCAGCTGCTTTGTGCAAGCGGTAGCCGTTGCTGCGATAGCCACCAGTACCAACAGAACTGCCTTGTAGTTGGATGTTTTGACCGCGAGTGACAATGAGAAAAGCGATCGCCAATAGCGAACCTACCATCAAAGCAGAATAACTCAACATCATGACGCTGACATGCATCATCAGCCAATTTGACTTCAAAGCAGGTACTAAAGGCTCTGACATTTGCATCTGAGATGGTAATGTCATCGTAGCAAAAGCCACGATCGCCATTGCCACCGGAGCTGTAGCAACTCCAACTAAGCGGCTACGGCTACTGTTTTCAGCAATCAAATGAACTGTAGTAATTCCCCAAGTTAAGAAAAACAAAGATTCATACAAATTGCTTAAAGGAAAATAACCAGCTTCTATCCATCGTGCCCCTAATAGTGTAGCAATACACAAATTAGCGATCGCCATCCCAGCTGTCCCCAAAGCGGCTAGATAAGGCAGATTCGGAAAAGCCGCACCTCCCCAATACACCAGCATTGTCAGGAATAATACGGCAAAGGAAGCATTGTCCAGCCAGTTCTGGAGTACAACCAGATTCATAGAGTCTTCTCTCCGTGGATTCTTTAAAATATCAATTCTGACTGTTCTGATCCTATCTGCTTAAAGGCGAATGGGGAATGGGGAATTGGGCAAGCAGGAAGTGTGGGAGGTGTGGGAGGTGGGGAGGTAGGGAGGTGGGGAGGTAGGGGAGTAAAGGAAGCAAGCAAACGAAGCAAGCAAACGATTATTATTCTTCCTCATCCCCCCATCTCCCCATCTCCCCATCTCCCATCCCCTCATCCCCCACACTCCCCACACTCCCCACACTCCCTCATCCCCCTCATCTCCCCACTCCCCACTTCCCACTCCCCTATTTACTAACTTTCTTGAGTGCGATAAAAATGTCATAACGGTTACTACGACTATCGCTAACAGCAGATGTCATGCCAATTGAGCGCGTTGCACCTAGCAAAATTTTTTGATTCGGGATCGCAGTTGGTAAGGGAAAATTTTTCGCAGTTCGTTCCACATCTAGGAAAAATTGACCATTTGTCGGATTGGGTTCTGTAGGAACTGTTTGCTGGAAGGGAAGAGTGCTAGCTAGTGTGTTGTTTGGTTTGGGAAGAATTTTATCAGTGATGGGAGCGCCCATTACGAAGAAAGCAACATCTCCATCTAACCAGCCGTGGGTGGCGGTTAAGGTGCCATAAGGTGATATCCAGTTAACAACGGGTTGGCCTGCAACTTTCCCCGGTTGGACTTGAAATTGGTATTGATTTGTCATCACTTCATCAAGCTGGCTGATGGATGCTTCGGCGGATTTGCGATTGTTTGTTTGTACCATGAACAGTAAACCCGCACGAAAATTATCTGGTGAACCTTCTTTTGGGGTATTCGGAATCACTGATAAGGAAAACTCGCCTTTCATCCAACTGAGCAAATCTTTATCTAAATCGAGATCGGTAAGAGATTTTATACCACTTCGCAGTTGTTCTGGTGCGATGGGTGAGAGAGGATTTCTCTGAGATGTTAAAACATATTCTCCCCAAAACCGCTGTAAGTTCCCACCAGAGAGCATCATTAAGGTTTCTGCTGGTACGCGGCTTTGCATTTTACCGGCTTTGTTTTCCACCGCCAGCACGCGTTGACTATTAGGATTCAGCCAAGAAATGCCTTTTAAGCGGATTCCTTCTGGTTCTAAGGTCATTGTCGCCGCTAAACCTTGGTTATTTTGTAGTTGAGCTAAAACTTGAGCAGGTAAAGGACGGTTTGGAGAAGCAGCGGCTATTTTGGCTGCTGTTGGTACATTGACGTAAAACTGGGCAAAGGGTTGTTTATTAGCAATTTTTGGCAAATTTTCCGCAAAGCCCCCTGTTGTGGCTAGGGATGTTTGATTTTTGTAGGCATCAATCGCTCGTTCTGTGGCTTTAGGGCTATCAGTTATCACTAGGAAACGTCCATCTAGCAAGGCTGCGGAAAAGTTTTCCCCTGATTGTCCCTGATTTTGTTTGATGGCAATTCCTTGATAAGTGCGGTCAATCCATTTGCCTTGTTTGAGGGTTTTGGGTTGTGCGAAGATACTCTTTGCTATTTGTGAGTTTTTTACTGGTAATACCATTACCATCGACTGCTGATCCCCAGTTACATCTTCATTTGTCGTCACTGGTTTCGGTATAGATTTACTCGCTGTTTTTGGTGCGAGAATCGCAATTGTAACGTTATTGCCTACCCAAGGAGCAATATCTTTCTGGAAGTCGTAACCATTATTAGTTAGAAAGCGATCGCGCAACTGTACTAAATTTTTATCTAGTTCTGCTTGGGTTTCTGTTGTCCCAAACTCCCGTAATTTCTGCCATTGCTGGGGATCTGTTGTTAAGGAAACTGCAAACAGAGCATCACCAGGAATAATATTTGCACCTACTAGCAAATCGTTCCAAGATGGTTGTCTTTGTGTTAACAACCAATATGCTGCACTCCCCGCACCAATTAATAATCCAGCAGACGATAACGCCAGCACCAAAGACGGCTTCTTATTTTTCTTCATGGAAACAGACACAAGAGGCGGTGCCATTGAAACCTAATACCTCATAAAAAGCAAACTCATTAATTGCTTGATTGGTTTAGTCAACCAATTTTGGATTTTAAATTTTATATTTGTTCCGCACACAAGGGGTGGGGCATGTAACTTGCTTCGATCCAGGAGTACCGAAATAATCTAAAATCTAAAATCGGCACGGTCAACCAAAAAGTTTCTCGTTATTTAGGGCTGCTAAGTGCATAAATTTTTCCACCCTAGATTATTGATGATATTGCCGTAATCTATTTTCTTACTGTTTCAAAAGCCCTGTTTTAGTGGTTAGTTACCTTTTTTAACATGCTTTGTTGAATTTTGCAGAATACATCCTTTGAATGGATGCCTCTGCGGAAAGTCTTAGTTAGTTCAATCGGTTATTTCAAGCACTTCGAGGATATAACGAAGTTAACAAAGCTGCAAGTCATCAGCAGCTTACGCTTCATTATATTTACATAATATTTGTCTGTTATTTTGAATTTATCTAACCTAGAATAATTCAGTATCTCTGATTTTCTATGAGTTGCCAATCACCGAACTCAAATATGTTATTGAATTATAATTTTCGTTAACTTGTATTATTTTGAGCCAAACAATTGTTATTTTTGCTGAGAACCAAATGATAATTTTTTTAAATTAAAAATTAAATCATTAAAATTTCATCACACTTTTGGGGTTAAATAATCTCTCAATTGGCAACATTTTAGTAGATACACAAAATTCTGTGTTTCTACTATGACTTGCCGAAATTCTTGTTTTTTCGTCACTATGCCTCAGCATTCACAGCACTCAGCTGCATAGGCCCCAAATATTTGGTTAAATAAGGCGAAAAAACTTCATAAATCAAGGTAAGCGGCTGCCCATGATGCCAAAACAGGTAGTGGCGACCCCAAAAAGGTCCGGTTACGTTAAAACCTGACTGTAGCGCCGCAGAGTAACCGTGATAAATTCCTCGCACATCCCGATACAACTCTGTGCGGAGACGAGCTAAACTCGCCCAAATAGGTAATGAGCGATTTTGCAAATACTCATCTACATGACTGGCTTCCCACCACGAAGTAGCATAGGCTAATCGCTGACCAGACGCGGTACGCAGCCAGACTTGTCGCCGTAGTCGCGGCCCTGGCACAGCTTGGATTAAGTCAGGGGCATTATCCAAATCCATACCAATTAATGACATATCAATGACATCTACTTCTGTAGGCTCACCTGTGAGCAATTCTAAGTGACGTGTTGGCGAACCGTCCCCCAAAAGTAGTAGTTGCCAAGCTGGTGCAAGCTGAGTGTGAGGCAAACTTCGTTGAATTACTTCCTCCCCCCCTTGCCAAATCGGAGTTAGGCGATGCCAAGCCGCTGGCAGTGTTAAGTTGTTCGTTGGCGTAAAAGTAATAGTCAATGTTTTTACAAAACTTCACCTATTTCTATAAAAGCATAAAAAAGCATAGAGTCATTAGTCATTAGTCATTAGTCATTGGGCATTGGGCATGGGCATAGGGCATAGGGCAAGCAGGAAGTGTGGGAGGTGTGGGAGGATGGGGAAGAAATCTTTCCCCCCCCCACTCCCTCATCTCCCTCATCTCCCTCATCTTTGCGTCCCCGCGTCTCCCCATACCCACCTAGATTTAAGGGTCAACAGTCTCAGGTGTTTCGACCCTTTGACTATTGACCCTTGATTAATGAGCTAAAAATGCGGATGGCGAGACTCGAACTCGCAAGGCAAAGCCACACGCACCTCAAGCGTGCGCGTATACCAATTCCGCCACATCCGCGCAGGTTGTCTAAATATAGACTATAGCATAAGAAAATAATTATAGTAAGGTGAGTTCTCAGTTCCAGTTCGGAAAAGTTTGAGTGTACGGTTTTATAAATTTCCTCAAGGCGGTATCAGACTGACAGAAATGTAGCAGATGCATAAGTGATATTAAAAGGGTTAGAGCTATTCTAAGAGGCACAATGGGGGACAAAAGCTGTCGTTTAAAGGGTGATGCCTTTTGAACGAAAAACTAATTCGGGAAACTGGACAAGATTGGCAACAGCAATGTTGTTAATCTAGTTAAGCCCCCTAGAAGCAGCAAGTCCAATTCTTGACTTTGCTTTGGTGAAGATGAAGGTTGGGAATCTCCTGTCTTGAGACTATCCGGCATAAATGCGTGGAGATTCTTGGTTCAACGAGTCCATTTAAACTAGGCTCCTTGTGTTACCTAACCTAAACACCACAATCGGTTTTGATACCTTGCCTAAAGGCTAAGGGTTTTCACCCGTTTTTCTTATAATTTGAAATAACGCGAAAGCGTTGTTGCACATCAGATGGGAGAAAATGTCAATCTACTGGTACTAATATCGAAACTCCAAAATGAAGTTTGACAAAATATTAATTGCCAATCGGGGAGAAATCGCCCTTCGCATTCTCCGCGCCTGTGAAGAAATGGGAATTGCGACAGTTGCGGTTCACTCCAGTGTTGACCGTAATGCTCTCCACGTTCAACTTGCTGATGAAGCGGTTTGCATTGGCGAACCTGCTAGCAGTAAAAGTTATTTGAATATTCCCAATATCATTGCTGCTGCATTGACCCGCAATGCCACTGCTATTCATCCAGGTTATGGTTTTTTGGCGGAAAATGCCAAATTTGCAGAAATCTGTGCTGCCCATGACATTGCTTTTATCGGGCCAACTCCTGAAGCTATCAGGTTGATGGGAGATAAATCCACTGCCAAAGAAACCATGCAAAAAGCTGGAGTCCCAACAGTACCTGGTAGTAATGGGTTGGTAGAATCCGAGCAAGAAGGATTACAATTTGCTAAGGATATCGGCTATCCAGTGATGATTAAAGCCACAGCAGGTGGTGGTGGCCGGGGTATGCGTCTGGTGCGTTCTGA
This sequence comes from Nostoc sp. CreGUA01, assembly GCA_034531095.2. Lineage (GTDB taxonomy): Bacteria > Cyanobacteriota > Cyanobacteriia > Cyanobacteriales > Nostocaceae > Nostoc. Next base: position 55,969 of record JAVRBV020000182.1, read on the forward strand.
AGATGAATTTGTCAAACTTTTCCTAGCAGCTCAAGGGGAAGCAGGAGCAGCTTTTGGTAATTCTGGCGTTTACATAGAAAAATTTATTGAACGTCCTCGGCACATTGAATTTCAAGTTTTGGCAGATAACTACGGCAATGTTATCCACTTAGGTGAACGGGATTGCTCAATTCAGCGCCGGAATCAAAAGCTATTGGAAGAGGCTCCTAGTCCGGCTCTTGACTCAGAATTGCGTGAAAAAATGGGACAAGCTGCTGTTAAAGCTGCCCAATTCATTAACTACACTGGGGCGGGTACTATCGAATTTCTCTTGGATAGATTCGGTAAATTTTATTTTATGGAAATGAATACCCGGATTCAAGTAGAACATCCTGTAACAGAGATGATTACTGGAGTAGACTTGGTTGCTGAACAAATCCGTATTGCTCAAGGGGAAAGACTTAAGCTTACCCAAGAGCAAGTAGTTTTGCGGGGTCATGCGATCGAATGTCGAATTAACGCTGAAGACCCCGATCATGATTTTCGCCCATCTCCAGGAAGGATCAGCGGCTATCTCCCCCCTGGAGGTCCTGGTGTCCGCATTGATTCTCATGTCTACACAGATTACCAAATTCCTCCTTATTACGATTCCTTAATTGGCAAGTTAATTGTTTGGGGAGCAGATCGTCCTACTGCTATTAACCGCATGAAACGCGCACTAAGGGAATGTGCCATTACAGGATTACCCACCACCATCGGGTTTCACCAAAAAATTATGGAAAATCCACAGTTTTTGCAGGGTAATGTGTATACAAATTTTGTGCAGGAGATGAACGGGTAGGGGACTGGGGTATGGGAGATGAGGGAGATGAGGGAGATGAGGGAGTGGGGGGAGTGGGGGGAGTGGGGGGGGAAAAATTTCTTCCCCATCCTCCCACACCTCCCACACCTCCCACACTTCCTGCTTGCCCAATGCCCTGTTTGGCCAATGCCCCATGCCCTATGCCTCATACCCATTGCCTAATTAACATGAGCCAGCATGGTAATTAATCCTTGCTGGCCTACGAGAATTTCCCGCACCAGGCTAAAAATACCTACCCAAATAATGGGGGTAATGTCTACTCCGCCGATGGGTGGCACGAGTTTGCGTAAGGGGATTAAAAATGGTTCAGTGGGCCAAGCTATTAAATTAAACGGCAAACGATTCAGATCCACTTGGGGATACCAAGTGAGAATAATGCGAAATATAAATAAAAATGTCATTAGCCCTAAAACTGGGCCAAGAATCCAAGCAGTCAGGTCAACACCAGTCATCGGTTTCAGCAGCTATCTCGTGAATAAACAAAACAGTTGGGCGAACGGCAAGCCGCGCTTCGCTAACGCCAGTAATTTTGAAGCTTTGTAAAGCACTCTCATTCCAATTTTATTTCAATAGAGAGGAACTGGGCACTGAATTTACTAAGCACTGCCTGAGAAAAAGCAATTATTAACTTTGGCTGTTCCCGCCTAAAGGCTTCTCAAGAAAGTACTACACCATTAAAATTAGGATGAAGTGTGTAAAAAAAGGTTGAGAAGTATGACACCCGCTTTAGCAAATTTTCTTTGGAGTCTCTTTTGGGGTGCTGTAGCTATTGTGATCCCCATCACAGTAGCTCTGATCTTCATTAGCCAAAAAGATAAAATTCAGCGTTCATAATCCTTCGGATTGTCGAATAGACTCTCACGAGCGATTGTTTCTCAGCTATTTACTGAAATCATTGCACCAAAAGCATCAGTTTTTGCCGCTGGGGCACTTGTAGCTGAGAAAAACATGTTTCTTACTTTTCGGTGAATAGCTTCAGAGCTTCTTTACTAGAGGCTTTGAAGCTTCAATATATGATGACTAATTAGAGTAGTGATTTTAATTTTGAGTCGCTAACATAGATTTGATATTGGGAAAACAGCAATGATAAATTTTGGGCTGAACTCAGCCAGTGTTCTGGCTCAGGTAAATTTTGGGGCGAACTCAGCCAGTATTCTAGGAATTTTCCTGGCTGTGGCTGGGGCAGCACTGTATTTTCTCCGCACTGTACGCCCGGAACTGTCACGAGATCAAGATATCTTTTTTGCGGCAGTCGGTTTGCTATGCGGCTTCATTCTTATCTTCCAAGGATGGCGACTAGACCCGATTCTCCAATTTGGTCAATTACTTTTAGTTGGGACAACTGTGTTTTTTGCGGTTGAAAGTATTCGACTACGGAGTATAGCTACTCAGCAAGCTAAGCGCAACACTCCCATTGTGGATGATGAGCGAGAGGTAAGTGGAAATTATCAGTACAAGCGCAGTCGCAAGAACTATGAAGCTCAGATGGATGCAGATTTAGAGCCACTGCCTTATGAAGACGAGGAAGAACGCCCCGAACCTCGCCGGATTCGTGGTACTAGGGATAAAATTTCAACTCGTGATGACTACTACGAGGATCAACCCCCCCGTCGTTCAGAACGTCGCAACAGCAATAGTAATGAAAGGCAAAATCCAAGCGATAGAACGCGGCGGCGTAGTTCCGGGCGTCCAGTGAGTCGTCCTGCTGAAAGCTTTGAAGACGAAAATTGGGGTTCCTCATCCAGGGAAGTTGATGATTGGGAAAGTTCCGGTGGGGAAGTGAGAAAACCGTCTCGCCGCACTAATAACGCACCTGGGCGACCAGAAAGCCGCGAAGATGATGTTGCTCCCAGACCAAGAAGGCGTCGTCCACCTACTGACTCGACTCCTCGAAGACCCCGCGAAGATGATGACGCGATCCCAACTGAATATGTACCATACAGCCCAATGGAAAAGCCTAATGAGGGGCTAGATAATTCAACGGATTTTGATGACGATGTTTAAAACAGCTGGTGTGAGGTAGATTTAGGGGCAATGGAAAAGACTTGAGGTGAAAAAATTTACGCCTAGATTTTGGCTCCAAAGACCAATTCATTGGAGCCTGGTTTTTGGTTTTACAAGCTTGCTTGTATCTTGTGGTTCTAACGATATTCCCATAGGGCCTAGTTCGCTCAATAGTCGCTACACCGAGGAGCAACCTGCTTTAAGTGGAAATGGGCGCTTTTTAGCGTTTGTCTCTAATCGCAATGGCAATCAGCAGCTACTAGTGTACGATTTGGAGAGGCAAATATTTATTTCCACACCGGGTATAAACCGACAGGAAACCATTGCTGAAAGTCCTAGTTTAAGCTACACCGGGCGTTATATCGCTTATATTACTAGCGACCAAGGCAGACCAGTAGTAGCGCTTTACGATCGCGCCACCCAGCAGTCGCAAATCCTCACCCCAATCTATCGCGGTTGGGTGAGAAAGCCCAATATTAGCCCAGATGGACGTTATGTCGCCTTTGAAAGCGCCAGCCGTGGTCAATGGGATATTGAAGTTCTAGACCGGGGACCGAATGTAGAGTTAGATATTCCTAATGGTGCAACTGTAACGCCTCCGTAGGGAGTGGGGGATGAGGGGGATGAGGGGGATGAGGGAGATGAGGGAGACGCGGGGACGCGGGGACGCAAAGAAAAATTAATAACAAATGCCCAATGCCCCATGCCCCATGCCCAATTATGGGGACGCGGGGACGCAAAGAAAAATTAATGACAAATGCCCAATGCCCCATGCCCAATGCCCAATTATGATGAAACGTATCTTTTTTATACCTATATTTATATGCTTAAGTTTATTGACTGGGTGTTTTGGCTACCCTCGGATTTTGAGTTATCCTTTTGATCCGGGGGGGCGGAGTCTTAATAGTTTAGCTTCGGAATTAGATCCGCAAATCTCTGGGAGATATATTGTTTTTGTTACCGATCGCCGGGGTAGCCAAGATGTTTATATGTTTGATACGGTAACTCGTGATTTGGTTGATTTACCAGGCTTAAATTCCTTTGATGCGATCGCCAATCATCCTAGTGTTTCCCAAGATGGTCGTTCTATTGTCTTTGCAGCTAATCGTCAAGGGCGATCGGCTATTTTTCTCTACGACCGAGAAACACGCCAATCACGGAATTTGACTTCTAACCTGCAAGCAGAAGTCCGCAACCCCACAATTAGCGCTGATGGTAATCGGATTGCTTTTGAGTCCAGCAACAACGGGCAGTGGGATGTTTTAGTATATGACCGTTATGGACGACCGATAAATATACCCCAGGAACCGCGTTGAACTACAGTTAGGAGTTGGGAGTTGGGAGTTAGGAGTTAGGAGTTAGGAGTTAGGAGTTAGGAGTTAAAATTCATGACTCCTCACTCCTCACTCCTAACTTTTCTTTTCTTCTTGTTGCACAGATTCAATGAGCGATCGCACTTGTTCTGTGCCCTGAGAAGCTTCAAATGATAGGGGGAATTTACCTCGACATAACATCCGCAATCCTAAGGGTGCAAGGCTGAGTAGTCCTTTGAGGTCACGAAAATAATTACCTACTACTTGTAAGCCAAATTGACGTTCGTCAATCCAGCCACCTTGTTTGACTAAATCGATTAATACTTTGCGGTGGCGAATTGAGCGACTGTCAGTGGCTTGTTTTTCGCTGAGAATTTCTTGTTTAATTTTGGTGATTTGTTCTAGTGGTGCAACTTCCATTGGACAAACACTATCGCAGTACAAACAACGCGTACAACCCCACACACCTTTAGTACCTTCGTTGTAAGTTGCTAAGCGATTTTCGGTGTCGCTATCTCGTGAGTCTTCTACCATGCGGTAAGCTTTGGCAAGGGCATGAGGGCCAACGAAATCTGGATTCACTTCGCGGGCGTTGCACTCGGAGTAACAAGCACCGCACATAATACAGTTACCAGTTTGATCGAGGCGCGATCGCTCTTGGGGTGTTTGCAAAAATTCTCTTTCTGGTATTTGTCGTGCTGCTGTACTTACATAAGGAGCTACTGCTTCTAGATTGTTCCAAAAACTGCTCATATCTACAACCAAATCCTTAATCACGGGCATATTGCCGAGAGGGGCGATGGTGATTTGACCAATGGCATTTACTTTGCTTTCGGATGATGGTATTTGTTGTAATCTGGCGAGTTCACTGCCGACATTTTCCTTACAAGCTAAAGCCGAACGCCCATTAATTCGCATAGCACAACTACCACAAATGGTATTGCGGCAATTTTTCCGAAATGCTAAAGTTCCATCTTGCTCCCACTTAATATGATTGAGGCAATCAAGGATTGTATTACTTGGTTGAGCCTCCACAATATAGGTTTGTACAACAGGGGAGGAATTTTGTTGCTGTCGAATCACCTGAAAAATAACTTGCATTGCTTCTAACCAAAATTTTAAAATTGCTTCACCAGCCTCAAAAATCATCAGTCAAGGCGGGTAATCACCAAAAGTCACCCATATTATTTTTAGCCTTAATTCCAAGTCTGATGTTAATAAGCTGACAATAAAAGAGCAACTGATTCTAGTTTGAGGATAACTATTTAAAGTTTTACTTGTAGCACTGCTGTATGGCAGTCCGAAATGAGTTGTAAACAAATCTACTCCCTATTCCCCTATGGACAAGGGTTAACCCTTCTGTGTACTATTTCCTACCTCTACTCTTCGTTTATAAATCAAATAGGACTCCTATAAAACAGATTTACCGTCAGTTTTGAGCTAAAACACGAAAATTTTCAGTCATGGCAGCTAGAAATTGAATTTACCTGTTTGCAAGTGTCAAGCAAAGATGGTTTGCTTCAAGAGAGAGTGTTGTTCATTTCCTATCTAGCCATAATATCCAAATTAAATGCATGTCAACTTGTGTCAGAGCAACTGGCTCTCAAAATCCGTTAAACAGTAGCAAAGCCAGAATCTTTTGATTATATAGAAGTGTAAAAGCACAAGATCAACGCTGGTGACAATCAAGGGCTAGGCAGCTGTTAAGAAATTTATTCTTCCCATAGACAGACGTGGAGAATCCTCTGACCACTTTTTACTTGACGGTAATAAACCCAGAAAAAATTTTCAGCACTTTCAAAGAAAAGTTTTTGCACCGGAAACCTAGATCTGCGAGAGTTTTTGCTTTTTGCCTCCTCTAAATCAAAAAATCTTGGATTTTACTCATTGGTCAAAACTGCTCGTCTAAATTAGATAAATTTTTATAAAAGCCATAGGGCAATGCTCACGCTTGCAATCAAGGGTTAGAAAAATCGTCACTGGTTTTTTCTGACTTAAGTCCAGTGATTTAAATAAAAATTTACCAGCAACTTTAATTCAAAATTAAACAACTATTTTGCTATTATTAGTCCATGCTAGTATTTAATATAAAATTACGAACTCACAAAACCAGAATCAATAGCCGTATCAGCGCGGCTACTACTGCTTTGTTGATTCGTAATGTAGAGACAAGAAAATTCGCGTCTCTACTCGCAGGACAAAAGGGTGTATACCCATAGGACTCTATTGAAATACTATGCTGTCCTCAGCTTTGGAGTATGAGTAGAGGAATCTCTATAACTCAAAGGTAAGAAAGGCAAGTACTGAAAGTAAAAAACCTGCAATTTCTTGGGTCTACGACACATTTGTAGTAGAGCCTAGCCAATTTGTAAAGGTGGCTGAAAATTACACCCCTACAGTAGCGCCAAAAGAGAAAATAGTTTCCTTTCTAATGGCGAATGATGGTTAAAACTACCGTAAAATCACCAAAATTAATCTCTTTGGTAACTATGACCTCTAATAGGTTGTGAACAACCATAATAGAAGTGCTTTTGGCTCCGTTCAGCAGGAATTTACACGTCACACTAGAGTCCTAAGTGGCTTTATGCAAATGCTAAAAAGCCAAATACTGGCATGAAACTACATCGTTTATCAGTCTGGAGAGAGTAAGGAAAAATTGAGCATAATGAGTGAAACTGCAACCGCGCCATTAACCGGAAAAGCGTTACTTGCTAAAGTAAAAGAACTTTCCACTTTACCACGCCGAGAAAGAGCTAAGCAGTGCGGCTATTACACTGTTACTAAGAATAATCAGGTTCGCGTCAATCTCACAGATTTTTATGACGCTTTGCTCTCAGCTAGAGGAATTCCTCTAAGTCCTGAAGCACCAAAAGATGGTCGTGGCCGCGAACCGACGTATCGCGTTAGTGTCCATCAAAATGGTCAAATTGTCATTGGTGCTACATACACCAAAGCAATGGGGTTAAAGCCTGGAGATGAGTTTGAAATTAGGTTGGGATACAAGCATATTCACTTGATTCAACTTGGTGAAAGTGATAAAAAACTAACCTCAGCAGATTTAGACTCTGACGACGAATCGGATGAAGATTTAGATGAAGAAGAGTAAATAAAGCTGGTGGTAGGGATAAGTTTCAGGGAAATACTTGATAACTTGTCCTTACCGCAACAGCTAACTGGTAGCCCTATTGAGAGAATTTTGTCGAGGTAAAAAATACGATTAGACCCCTTGCCGGAGTCAATAAGTTTGGTAGAGTCTTGATTAATCAGCGAGAAATCTATAGTGCAAGAAGTCTATCGTGTTTTTTTGTTTGTGTTGACAAATTTTTTTGAGCTTTCGGTCAACGCCTTACTAGCATTTATGGAAAATGCCCCTGCACTAGTTGTAGTGATGGTATTTCTAATTAGCTGGGTAGGGTGTTGGTTACCAGTGGTAACAATATCAGGAATCTTGCTCAATTGGCAACCTAAAAAATTTTTGCAGCCAGAGCAAAAGACGCCTTTGTTGGTGTCACTTTACCTGTTAGCTCCCCTGATTCTCTGGGGAGTTAGTTCGTTGGTGAATAGGTCTTTCTTAGATTACGGCTTTGTTGGCAATGTTTCAATTGTCAATTCTTTAGTACTAGGTTTTGGCTTGGGAGTTTTGAGCCTTGCTATTGTATTTAGTGGGCAATTGGGGTTAGGTTGGTGTTCTTTGCAAAACTTGAATATCAAGTTACTACTACCCATTTTGCTACCGATTTTTTTGATAGCCTTGTTAGTTGGTGGGATAGAAGAGTTAGTTTTTCGCGGTTTTTTGTTAACTGAATTATTGCAGGATTATCCGGTTTGGTTAGCAGCAATAATTTCTAGCTTGATTTTTGCATTGTTACACCTTGTTTGGGAACAACAGGAAACTTTACCCCAACTCCCTGGATTGTGGTTGATGGGAATGGTTTTGGTGTTGGCGCGGTTTGTCGATCGCGGTAATTTGGGTTTAGCTTGGGGATTGCACGCCGGATGGGTATGGGCGATCGCTACCATAGATACAGCAGAACTAATTACTTACACTGGTAAAGCCTCTGACTGGTTCACAGGTAAGAACAAAAAACCTCTAGCTGGTTTGGCGGGAATTATTTGTCTTGTAGGAACTGGAATAATTATTTGGTTGTTGTCTAAGTATTTTTAACAGGACTTAGGCACTCAGATCCCCCAACCCCCTTAAAAAGGGGGCTTTAGAAGTTCCCCCCTTTTTTAAGGGGGGCTAGGGCGTGTCTTTAAAGTAACAAATATTACCAAAAAAGGCGGACACGG
>JAVRBV020000183.1:0-38380 GCA_034531095.2 Nostoc sp. CreGUA01
CCCAGGCTAACAGCAAAAGTCATCTAAAAGATGACTAAAGATTTTTGGCTATATTTAGTAATCTTTAGATTACTTTTGCTGTTAGCAAGGAACTTCAGTTCCTTGCGGGACATCGGTTTTGCGTTAAGTTGACACCAATGAGCATTGCTGTGCCCTTACAAAAGATGTGGTTCAAATACATTAGGACTTACGCAAAAATAGCCAACTTCGCCTAATTTATCGTAGACGCTTTGCGGCTTGCCGTAGGCTACCGCCAAGACGCCTTCTCTACGAGAGGCTTCTCTACGAGAGGCTTCTCTACGAGAGGCTTCTCTACGAGAGGCTTCGCCAACGCCAACGCCAACGCCAACGCGGAGCGTCTCGTTAGAGAAGAACGCCAAGAGTTCGTAGAGTTTGCGTAAGTGCTATACATGAAAACTGCTGTAAATTAGAGCGCTAGACAATAACATTAGTACCAATTCTCAAGTTGCTGGCGGTGAAATTATTCAAAGTCACCAACGTGCTGAAATTGTCAGCACCACCGTTGGCATCAACCTGAACTTCGGTAGAAGTACCTGATTGGACAAACTGTAAATAGCCATAAAAGATGAGATTAATATCACTGTAGCTAGTACCTTTGAATAGCTCAGTTAAAACCAACTTATCCTGGTCTGGATTAAAATCGGTAATTATATCACCAGTAGTACCCCTCTCACTTAAAGAATGATAAACGAACTGGTCATTACCGCTACCACCAGTGAGGATGTCATTACCAGCACCACCAACTAAGGTGTCGTTACCAGCACCACCAATGAGGGTATCATTGCCTGTACCACCCCGTAGCAAATCGTTACCACTCTTACCATCAATTTTATCGTTACCCCCCTGACCATTAAAGACATCATTTGAGTTATCTAAACCGACAATGTTGTTGTTGAGGTCATTTAAAAAGGTCACAGTGTTCTTGATACCGATAGTTGTGTCAGTGGAGTTGGCATTGAGAACATTAAAACTATCAACGATCCTATTTTGGCCATCAAAGATAATATTCCCAACGGCTGGTCTTGTACCAGAAGCTTTCAGGTTATCCAAATCTTCTAATTTGAAGTTTTGCAAGATGACTTTTGTATCAGTCGCTCCTTCAAAGGTAATTTCCAGGCTTGTACCATTTTGGGTAAGCAGCATATTTTGGGCAGTTAAGCCCGCACCTTGGAATTTGATGGTATCCACTTCGGCCACCACTGCTGCTGAAGGATTTGTGCCTGTACCCACCCCACCGAAATCAGTGATTGTATCAGTTTGGTCGCGCAAGTTATAGATAAATTTATCTCTGCCACCGCCACCAGTTAAGGTATCATTACCTTTCTTCCCTGTGATGGTATCGTTACCAGCTTTACCGTTAATTTTGTCTGGGGAGTTGCTACCCACCAGGATGTCAGCCCCATTAGTTCCGTTGAGGTGAAGACCGTCGGACTGGACTTCATTAGCACCAATATCAACTTGTCCACCAGATATGCGGTTAAATCCAGAACCGCGTTGGTCAGTGGTGACACTAGCAGGAACCAGGCTATCATTAGCAGCGTTAATGGCGGGACTACCTGTAAGTAAATCATGAGTCAAGGTTAGACCACCATTATCTTGCAGTGGGCTGAGTTTCGGGTCGATGGGGTTGCTGCTGGTGCCTACTAGGGTGCTGGTGGTAAAGCCTGTGCTACGGGTGTTATTGCCAATCAGGTTATTACCAGCATCCGTGAAGTTACCCAAAACGTCTGAGGAATCATCGAACTCATTGACCGCAAAGTTACCCGCAATGATGGTGTTGCCAACAACCACAGTGCCGTTAGAGTCATTGAAAACACCCCCACCATCGCCTCCTCGGAAAATATCGTCTGCCTTGTTATTGGTAATGGTATTGTTGATGAGGGTGAGAGAGCCGGTGTTAAATATGCCACCGCCGCTATAGTTTGACACATTACCAGAAATGGTGGTGTTAGTTATGTCGGCAGTACCTGAGTTATAGATGCCAGCACCATAGGTCGGGTAGGGGTCAGGGCCTCCCCGACCAAGACCATCAGCAAAAGTACCATTATTAGAGACAGTGCTGTTAGTTATGCTTAAATTTCCTGTATTAAATATACCGCCACCGTAAGTAGAAATGAAGTTGCCAATGGCACTATTACTAGAGACAGTGCTGTTAGTCAGGCTGAGAGTGCCTGTATTAAATACACCGCCGCCTAATGATGACCCCTGATTGCTAGAGATAGTACTGTTAGTTAGGCTGAGATTGCCTCTGTTAAAAATGCCTCCTACTGCTCCTTTGTTGTCCGAAACAGTACTGTTAGTCAAGTTGAGGCTGGTATTGTGATTGAGGAAAATACTGCCATATACGACATCATTAGCATTGGCAATCTTCAAGCCATCAATGCTGACATCTGTTCCTGTTCCTGCGATCTCGAATACACCTGAGGCATTATTACCGCTGATGGTCAGCTTGGATGCTCCAGTTCCGACAATGGTGACATCATCAGTAATCTTCAGTTCCCCAGAAGTAAGGGTGATGACATCTGGGACACCATCAGCGAATAGACTACTCGCAAAGGTAATTGTATCTGCCCCAGCAGTGGCATTAGCATTCAGAATCGCCTGCCGCAACGACCCTTTTCCAGAATCGTTGGTATTAGTTACCACTGTGTCAGTATTAACGGCTGGCGAGTTAGTGGACTGGACTTCATAAGCACCAATATCAACTGTATTACCTGAAATTCGGTTAAATTCAGCACCTCTTTGGTCAGTAGTGACACTAGATGCCAGGGAATTATTACCGGCGTTAATAGCAGGACTGCCTGTCAGTAAGGCATGGGTTAAAGTTGTGCCGCCGTTATTTTGGAGCGAGCCGAGTTTTGGGTTAATTGGACTAGCGCTAGTACCCACTAAGGTACTAGTGGTAAAGCCAGTGCTACCAGTATTATTACCAATCAAGTTATTACCCAAATCGCTAAAACTGCTCCCAGAAACGTCGGGGTTGATGTCGCCGGAAGTAGATTTGTCGAAGTTGCCTGCAATAATACTGTTACCGACAACGGTGAGTCCCTTACCATAAAAATCAGTCGGACTGCTGAAAATGCCACCACCATTACCAACACCATCACTGTTTGAGTCGGCTGTGTTGTTGGTAATCGTACTGTTGATGAGGCTAAGGTCGCTAAAGTTATAAATCCCACCCCCATCTTCTAAAGCTTGATTGCCAGAGATAGTGCTGTTAGTCAGGGTAGCTGTACCGACTTTAAAACTATAGAAATTTGTGCCGTTATAAATGCCGGCGCCGTTGTTAGCGGTATTGTTAGAGACAGTGCTATTGGTCAGCTTGAAGTCACCTTCGCTATAAATGCCGCCGCCGAAGTCTGCTGTGTTGCCAGAGACGGTGCTATCAGCAAGCCTGAGGATGTCGTTCCCGAAATTATAGAATGTAGAGCTACTAATACCACCACCGCCGGAGGTGGCTGTATTACCAAAGACATTGCTCTTAGTGAGGCTGAGGATGCCTTGGTTAGCGATGCCACCACCGGAGTTTGCCTCATTGCCAGAGACGCTAGTATTAGTTAGCTTCAGGACGCCTTGATTATTAATACCGCCACCCCTGGGAATTAGTTGAGTTGTGGAAGTTGCTTTATTATCAGAGATATTACTGTTGGTCAGGGTAAGGATGGTATTCTCATTAACATAAATACCACCTCCTCTGTTACTACTACCATTAGTAATTTTTAAACCATCAATGCTGACATCTGTTCCGATTCCCGATATCTCGAATACCCTGGAAGCATTGTTACCGCTGATTGTCAACTTAGATGCCCCAGTTCCCAAGATGGTGACATCTTCGGTGATTGTTAGTTGCCCAGAGGTCAGAGTGATGGTGTCTGGAGTGGCATCGGTGAATACACCGCCGAAAATAATGGTATCATCCCCAGCAGTAGCATTGGCTAAGTTAATTGCTTCACGTAGGGTGGTGACACCGTTATTGGCATTGCCATCATCGGCGTCTGCGGTACTATTGACCGTAAATGTTGCCAATACTCCTGGGTAAGCTTGCTGTGTTGTTTCTGCAAATGCCAAACTTACTTGCATCTGTGCGGTGCGAACTTCTAAGTCCCAATTCCCGCCTAATGCTGCATTGCCAATGGGTTGACGAGAAGCGGCAATATTCGCCCCAGTTAGTTGATGGAGTTTGGTGATAAATTCTGCCCCTGCATCACCAGAAGCCACATTGCAACCATACAGGAGTAAGTTCTTGGTGGAAAATATCTGCTGCCATTGTTGCAGCTGTTGGCTATATTCGTTGAGGGTATGGAGTCCTAAATGAGTGTTGCCTAGTTGCAAACAACCAGGACTACCGTGGCAGACAATATGAATGTCGGTGAGATTCAGGCGATCGCAATTTGCTAAAATTTCTGTAATTTGTTCAACACCGTTTTGTGTTTGGTCAAGTACAAACACTTTGGTGTTATCAATCACACCCGTGGCTAAACTGCTATGGTCTTCAATCCCCATATCGATGAAGACCAAACTATAACCGCCAGAGGTGGAAGTTTTGGGATTTACTTGGAAGCCGGATCTGTGTAGAGTTGTCATTTGGTTACTTAAAGCTATGGTTTATGAGAAAAACTCAAACCGACTTCAGCTTTGTAATTACAGGGGTTTCACACAACTACCAACAACTAAACCAAGAACTAAGACAAACTATTAGGGATTACCAACAAATAAATTATCCAATTTTGTGGTCTGCCCTCCGGACTGGGCGGACAGGATGTCCACCCCACCAGGAAAGTTGAATATTTTTTATCTGAAAGTCTTTTGTAGGACTTACGCAAAAATAGCCAAAAAGCCTAATTTATCGAACCGCCAAGACGCCAAGAACGCCAAGAGTTCGTAGAGTTTGCGTAAGTCCTATTTTGATAATTTTTCCATCGTTGATATCATCTAGCAAGTTGCTGATTTTGTAAAGCAGCAAGTCTGTGTAATTTTGCTAGGTTAGTCAAATCATCTCAACCATAGATATCAAAAATCAGACTTTTTGGGGTTTTATCTCCTAAATCTAGTTTTTTATGCCAAAAAGACCAATTATTTTGATTTTGTTGAAAATAATACTAAATATTAATTGATGAATGTAATGTTTAATATTTTTTTATCTAAATCATATCTATCAAATGATAGATCTATTATAGAATATATCTTAATATATAAACTGCAATAATTCAACCAAAAAAATTATGGTAATGTTTTCGCAAATATTAATTTTCTAATACTGCTAATCATGCAGAATATAAATAATTATTATAAATAATAAATAATATGGAAAAAAATGGTATCAGTGCTAGCCTTTCAACTGAAAACCTAACCTTTCGCCCTGGTGATACTCCTGCCTCATTTGAGGTGACTGTGAATAATGACAGCGGTAGTTTCGTGAACTTTCAGATAGAAATTACCGCAGCCGGAGAAACTCGCAATCCCGGATATCGCTGGTATAAACTTGAACCAGAAGTATCAGCAGCTAAACCACCGGGCAGTAGTACAATATTCCAAGTCTTCATATTCAATACGCCCATAGTGGGTTTTGTTGGGACTGTTAACCTAATGGTGAAGATTTTTTCACCACAATTAGCACAACAATGCAGACTTGTGCTGCGTCTGAAAATTGAGCGAGACAACAGACCAACGTATTTAAGCTTAGAATTACCTGTGCGAGAGTTCCAAGTTTATCCTCGTAATTCTGTAGATATACCAGTACGGGTGCGGAACTTGAGTCAACAACCGACTAATGTGGTGCTACGTTTTACAGGCGTCGATCCGTCTTGGCTGACTAGCAGTCCAGAACGACGATTAGCCGTAGAACCGGGTGGTTTAGCAGAAGCCACATTTCAATGTCAACCTCCTTCTGTTGTGCAAGCGCCGAGTCAAAACTATGCTTTTGCCATTGAAGCTGTTAGTAATAATGGTTACCCAACTAGTACTCAAGGCAATATTGAAGTTTTACCTGTGGGTTTTGTCGAATTTACCACCACACAAAAACAGCTAAAAATTCCTAGTAAATCGGCATGGTTACCGGACTGGAAATCTCATACAGCTTCTTTTGAATTGCTATTTAAAAATGCTAGTAACTTAAATCAGGAACTCGATGTACAAATTCAAGGTAGAGACGAACGCAAATGTAGTTTTAAGAAGCTTCCGGAAATTGCCAATTTGAATTTAGGAGAGACAACTAAAGTTATTCTCGATGTCAAAACCAAACGTCCTTGGGTAGGAATCGGTAAAACTTTGTTGCTGGAGGCCAAATCGGAGTTATCTGACCAACGTTTAGGTAGTACAGACCCCGCCACCCAGACATTAGAAGTACGGGTTTTGCCGATTATACCTGTGTGGTTGCAATTAATGGCGATCGCATTATTAGCGGCACTGATAGCATGGCTAGTACAACCCAGAGGTGTCATGCACACCCGTTCTGTGAACTCAGTGCGTTTTAGTGGCATTGGTTTGTCTGTTGTCAGTGGTGCAGACGATTGCACATTAAGACTTTGGAGCATTGGCGCTGACAGCTTAAACGCCGATGATAGAGTAACATATGCTGGGCAGCCCATCGCTTGCGAAAAACCGCAACAACCCAAAGGTTTGATGGCCATTACCGATGACGCCGTACAAGTCTTACGCTTCATGCCATTACAAAACGATCGCGCTGCGGTTGGTCTAGATAATGGTGTCATAGAACTCAGGGATGTACCCTCAGGTGCCAAGATTAGCCAACTTCAAGATCTTAAAGATCCCAAAGCCAAAGGCGATCGCGTTTTTGATTTAGCTTTCACTCCCAACTCACTAAATTTATTTAGCGGTTATGGCAGTGGTAAAGTCAGATTATGGTCAAGACCAGCGCCTAATGCTGATTTTCTCACAGAACCGCAAGTGATCGATGTCCAAAGTACATTAAAATTATCAGGTTTCCAAGTCCGCGCCCTAACTCTCAGTCCAGATGGCAGAACTGTTGTAATTGCTGGCAACTTTAAACGCTTTATATTATGGCAGTGGAATCAAACTCCAACTAATAAACAATTCCCCGATTTATCAGTGCAAAATCTGGAAAAATTAGATGAAAGAGTCGGGCGTGAAGACTATATTTGGGCATTAGCTTTTGTACCTAATTCCACAGAAAAAATCCTCGCAACCTCTGATTCTGCCGGATACATTACGATTTGGAATTTAAATCGCTGCCAAATTCTCAAAAACCCCAATTCTCAAGTAGCAGTAAATGAACTAAATTGCCCACCAGTTGACCGCTGGTCAGCCTCAAAAACATCTGTGCGTAGTCTGGCATTTAGTGAAGATGGTAATCTGCTAGTAAGTGGTGGCGATGATGGACGAGTCGTAGTTTGGTATTTAACCCCCGAACATCAACTCGATAAAACAAAAGCAGCACAAGGTAAAACAATTTATCAAACCTCTAAAAAAATTAATAGTATCGACTTGAAAACTAATCAAGGAACCATGATTGTGAGTGGCAGTGAAGATTTTCAGGTCAAACTACACCGCATCAAATAAGGGAGTCGATGACATGCAAGCTAAATTCAGTCCACTGCAAGTTTATATCAACCCATCTGATATTCAATTTGGGATGCCGGGAGATACTATTGTTCTCTATGTAGTTGTCAGCAATCAGGGAGATCAAAGTGCTGTTATTGACTTATATTTTGTTTTTGATGAGGGATTTCAAAATTTAACCGGCTGGTCTAGTTCTCCCAGAGAAAGTTTATCATTAGATCCAGGGCAAAATAGTGACGAAGTAAAATTTGAATTTCAAATTTCCCCTGATGCTTTTCCTGGAACATATGAGTATACCTTAGTCGTAGACTCTCCTCTACATTATCCCCAAGATACTCCCATCACCTTCCCAAATCAAATTAAGATTCTGCAAAAAGAACAAACCGCAATTCGGGTGAATGACCCGACATTTTCCCTTCGACCTAACACCAACCCCAACAAACAGTTGATTTTCAATTTTAGTGAACCTTTGCAAGTCGAGGTAATAGTTGACAATCGTTCTTTTCGTGTAGATCGTTTCCGTTTAACTTGCCCAGATTTAGACGAGGACTGGTTTACAATTAATTATCCTGCAACAGGATTTGAGGGACAAGGGTTGGTATCTGACGTGACTGCACTGGAACTCAACCCTGCAACTCAAGGTCAAATATTGTTGAAATTTCATCCACCAGCAGATACCATCGCTGGCAGTTATTCTCCAACAATTCGCTTGTATTCGGAAAACTCTCCAGATTTAGTGCTACTAGATTTGGTATACATCCAAATTCCTACAAATTATCGCCTGGATATAGAACTGGATACCATTTTGGGACAAGTTAGCCGTAGTCTTGGCAAGTATGAATTATCACTTGCTAATCGGGGTAATATTGTCCGCGAATTGGCATTGAGCTTAAAAAGTCGAGATGAAGAACAGTTGTATACTTACACTTTTGAGCCTAATGAGGTGAGATTAATACCTAGTAGGAGTGCGATCGCTAATTTGATAGTCAAACCTAAACCTTGGTGGCGACGACCGTGGTTTGGCACTGGACTAGTTGTCAACTTTCAAATTAACATCAAAGACCAACAAAGTTTACCTTTACCAAATACATTTCCTCAGGGAACATTGGTATGGAAACCTCGTCCTTGGTGGCAATTTCTTCTGTTAATTTTAGCAGTTTTGGGATTATTGGGAGGCATAGGATTTATTATTTGGCGAATTTTAAATCCCGATCCTTTAAGATTAGAAACTTTTTATCCTAATAGACCTCAAATTACCGAAGGCGATGAGATAGCTTTGAACTGGGAGATTCAAAATTATCAACAATTACAAAAGTTGGTTCTCATAACCAAAGGTTCCCAAGCAATTCAACCCGTTACCTATGATTTTGGCAATGGTATTCCTGAGTCACTAGGTAAAAGCAGCGCTAATGAAATACCTCCTTGTCAAGTCCAACCAAAACAAGAACTTATTTGTAGCAATGTCAAAACTGGGGTGAGAACCAAAGGTAATTACACTTTTGAATTACAAGCTATTTATCGCAATGGTGTACAATTATTTTCTCGAAAAGACCAAGTAGCAACCAAAACAACGCCAGTAGAAATAGTTGAAAAACAAATTGCTCAAGTAGCTAATTTTCAAGCAGATAAAACACAATATACAAAAGGCCAAAATATTCTTTTAAGTTGGACAATTGACCGCCCCTTATTGCTGGCACAAATTCAACTAACTGGCAGTGCAGATAATGGTACATCATATAGTGAACCAATTATTTTTAAATTTAATCAAGGTAATATTACTGACCCGAAATTAGAAAAACTTTGCACACAGCAAAATCAACAATTGCAATGTACAAATATTCCCATACCAGCCAATAAAGTAGGAAATTTTGCTTTTGAAATCAAAGCCTTTCCTAATAATGGAAGTCCAAAAATTGATTCTAAAAAGACTGAATCTAAAATAGCAATATTCCCGAAACCATTTCAGATTCTTTCTTTCACAATCAACGGTAGTCAACAACCAAATCTAGAACTCAACGAAGGAACAACAGCAACTCTCAATTGGAGAGTAGAAGGAGAAAATATTCAAGTTAAACTTCAACCTTACGGCAATAATGTTCCAGCAGTTGGTTCAATGAAACTTCCAGTCAATCTAGCTTTCCCGCCTCAAATTGCACTGCAAGTTAATGATATATCTGGTAACCAGCAACCCCAGCAGAAAGGATTTGCCATCAAAGTCATCCCAAAACCAGAACCTACTCCCATACCTCCCATTAACCCAATTCCACCCAATCTTCCACCCAATAACCCATTTAAGAGTCCTTGACCTTAAGCCTAGTTTATCTAGGGTAAATAATGTTCGTAGTCAGGACTTTAGTCCTTGATTTTTTCAGCACTTTAGTGCTGACTACGAACCTCTGAATTTACACTTTTTGGACTACGTGAAAAGCAGAGATATACGAAAGTTGCAAACTGCTTCCAAAATTATCTTCGATGTGATGCTTTAATGCTGAAAATAAAGACTCTTTGCTATGCGGATCTAATTTTATGTACACCGAGTAAGTACTCAAAAGTGTTAAATACTCATCAACAGTGTATGTCACTTCTGATACAAATTGTCCCGATATTAAGTTTTTGAATAGCCCCGAATCAATGGCCATGTTTCCTAATTCCCTCAAGATATATTCTTGAGTTTCTCGGTTTTCATAGCGATCGAGAGACGGAGTATGTAATTGATATATTGGGGATAAACTTTGGTATACTTCGTAGCTGGGTTGAAGTTCCTTGTTCCACAACAAAATCAAATAGCCACTATCTTTTAAAGCATTTGCAACTTTTGGATATCCGATTTCTGGTGATATCCAATGGAAAGAAGTTGCTGCTAAAACAGCATCAAATTCAAATGGTTTGAGTTGCCATTCTTCAAAGAATGTATTTTCAATTTTGACATTGGAATACGGTTGACAATTGTGTTCAGCTAACCGAAAAAAATCTGGATTGGGTTCCAAGCAGGTCATTGAGCAACCCAATTGAGCAAATGCTGTCGTTGCAGTTCCAGGACCACATCCCAGTTCCAGAATTTTCGAGTTAGTGGAAAGTTGAGCAATTTCTACGACTTGCTCAATCAAACCCTGAGGATAGTGGGGTCTTACCTGATTATAAGCTTGTGCTGCCGGAGAATACCAATTTTTGCGCTGTTCGAGGTCTGTGTTGGAGTAGCTAATGATTAATTGTTTTAGGTCTTGCATTTTCTCTGGCATTTGCTAGCTTAATTCCTGGTTTTGTGAAAACTGCGCCGTCTTTGCCCATTTGACAACAGAGGCTTTCGCAAGGGTACTACCTCAGCCTCGCTACTTTCCCGTGCTACCCGAATCAGCAATCCGGCAGCTATCAAGCTAGCAATCATAGAATTCCCACCGTAACTAAACAACGGCAATGGTAAGCCAGTAGTTGGTAGAGAACCTGTAGCAACACCAATGTGCAGCAATGATTGTCCTACAATCAAAATTGTCACACCGATCGCCACTAATCGATGCACTGAATTTTTCGCCTTCAACGCCACGATTAAGCCCATAGTCGCAAATATCGCTAAAAGTGCCAACAGCACCATACTGCCAACAAAACCAAACTCTTCAGCGAACACAGCAAAAATAAAATCGGTGTCTTGAATTGGTAAATAAAACAGCTTTTGTTGGGAAAGCCCAAATCCAGCTCCCCAAGTTTTCCCAGAACCCACAGCTAGTAGACTCTGCACCAACTGGTAACCATCTCCTGTCGCATCCGCCCAAGGATCGAGGAAGGACATCACCCGCCTACGCTGATACTCTTTGATGCTAATACTCAGTAGCGCCAACATCACCCCAGCGATCGCAGTCCCTCCCAAATACCTGTAAGGTAACCCAGCCGCTAAGGCAATTAGCCAAATAGTCATACCACAAAGTGCTGTTGTACTTAAATTAGGCTGGGCAAGAATTCCTAAAAGTACCAAACCAAAAATCACCAGCCAACCGCAGCGAACCCGCCAACTAATTCGTTCCCAATTACCAAAAAGCCGCGCACTTTGCAGCACCAGAAAGGGTTTAATCAATTCTGAGGGTTGAATGGGAATTGGCCCGATCGCTATCCAACGCGCTGCATCAAAAGCCTTTTTTCCCAATCCTGGTACTAACGTCACAAAAATTAACGTCAAAAACACCATCAAAAACCAATGGGATTGTCCCAAAATTTTCTGCAATGGCGAGTTAACAATAATATTGAATCCGAATAAGGCAACTAAGACCCAAAGCAGTTGCCGCTTAAAGTAATACAATCCATCATCATGACGCGCATCAGCGACGGGATAGGATGCTGAAAATAGCATGATCAAGCCGACAAAGAGCCAAATGAAGGTTAGCCAGCGCAATAACCGCGCTTCTAATGCCCAGTTGGAGACGGAATGATCGAAAATTGGAATCAGGCGGCGTAGATTCACGATCGCTATAAGTGAAAAGTTAGGAATTAAAAGTTAGGAATAAAACTCATAAATCATAACTCATAACTCAGTAATCTGATGCACTGTTTTGACAACACCCTTAGTGTAAGTTGCTACAGGTACTTTGCCGATTGTTTTTGTCTGGCGATCGTCTAATCTTACAAGTTTGTAGTTAGGACTTTAGTCCTTGATTTTTAACCACTTCAGTGCTTACTACAAACTCATCAAAATTAATGGGACAGACTACTAGGCATCAAGCCTGTATTACTCCTGACATCAGAATTCTGAATTCTGAATTCTGATGTCACCGCTTGTTTTTTCACTGACAAAGGAATTTCAATCCAAAACTCAGTTCCTTGTCCTGGTTCTGATACACATTTGAGTGTTCCCCCATGTTTTTCAACCACAATTTGATAGCTAATTGATAAACCCAATCCTGTACCCTTACCAACAGGCTTAGTTGTGAAAAATGGATCGAACAGTCGTTCTTTAACTGCTTGTGTCATTCCTGAACCATTATCAGCAATTACGATCGCACAGTTATTTTCAATGACTTTTGTAGTAATTGTAATGATACTAGGCTGATCGTGAATTTCAGTAATTCCTCGCTTATTGTTATGGTTATCGAGGGCATCGATCGCATTACTAATAATATTCATGAATACCTGATTTAGTTGACCGGGGTAACAATCTACTAAAGGTAAATTTCCATAATTTTTAACTAATTTGATCCCAGAATGATCGACGCTACTCTTAAAACGATTTTGTAAAATCAGCAAAGTACTATCCAGCCCTTGGTGAATATCAACACTTTTCTTCTCCGCTTCATCAAGGCGCGAAAAGTTTCTTAGCGACAACACAATTTCTGATATTCGTTCGGCTCCTACTTCCATTGAATTGAGGATTTTTGGTAAATCTTCTAGTAAAAAATCTAACTCAATTTTCTCAATATATTTTTGAATTTCTGGCATAGGATTGACATAAAATTGCTGATAAAGATGCACCAGCTTCAGCAAAGATTCGGTATAATCTTTGACAAATTTTAAATTACCATAAATAAAGTTGACCGGATTGTTAATTTCGTGAGCAACTCCCGCAACTAATTGCCCTAAACTAGACATTTTTTCAGCCTGAACTAATTGGGCTTGAGTATGCTGGAGTTCCTTAAGGGAGTTTTCTAATTTTTTAGCTTGGGCTTCAGCAATTTCCGCGAGATTTTCCTTGATTTGTAAGGCACTGCGTAGTTGCGATCTTTGTTGTTTGAGTTCACCAGTTAACTTTTTGGCATCAGCTAAAGCAGTGTTCTGAGCTTGCAATAAAAACAAAAAATCAACAATTGGGTCGTGAATTGCAAAGTCTTTGAGCTTGATACCCAAAGGAGCAAGACTAGTTGTATCTGTAATCCAGGGAGAACCTAAAAAAAATATCACCTCCTGCTCTGGGTGATACATCATCTGACCTTTGAGCTGCATTCGATTGTGGAGAAACTCTATAATAAACAGGGCACGAGACTGTTTACTAATAGCATCAAAATCCACCGAAATTTTTGGACGATTGATCTGGAAATGCTCCTCAATCAATTTACCAACTAGTGGTTCGGGACTAATACGTTCTAAAACATCACCAGCTTGTATAATTTCGCAATTACGGCCAAACACAAAATGGAAAGGAAAAGCTTTCGCCAGTAAGTCTGGTGAAAGCGTCAGGTAAGGAGGAGCCATGCTGCTGTCCTGCGGTCAATTTGGTTTATAAATCACTAAAAATTCATCATGTTCACCACCTTCATCTCGACTCTGGGTTTGGGTAATATGAACTTGTGTATCAAACCTAGCTCCCAACCCCTTGACTAAACCAACAATCATTGGTGTTAGGCCTTCTCTATCAGAGCGATAGTGCAAGTTGAGAGAATTTTCCTCCATATCAGTACACTCAAATGATGGAGGCTGGAGTTTGGGAAAGCTAACTCCTACACGAGCATGAAGATTGTCGAGGTTTTCTAAAAACTCAGGTAGTGTATCTCCACTCATATCCATCATTTCGCCATAGCCTTCTTGGGCTGTGTACTGAACCCAAAATTCCCCAAAGGCTTGCATAATTTCTCTGGGAGATAAACCCAAAACGCCACTAGCAGCTTTTACTAGCCTGTGGGTGATGTCATCAGGATAGCCTTCCATACTGATGAAAACATCTACATCCACCTCTGCTTTGTGCTTAATTACTTTCCAAGTTTCCTCGCCAAAACGACTGCACACCATGTCTTGAATCGCCTTATTCACTAATCCATACATGGAAGTCCCCTCTTGTTGCACCTAATTTTGCTTCGTGAATTTCACCGAGACTAAAATGACGATATTTCGCTTACTTAAACCTTAAAATCTCTGATTACAGGTTTAAAAACCCAAAAAATTCGTAAAACTGTTTGTATTTTAGTACTACGATCTAGTGGATTTACAACCGTATTTATACCCTTTCCTTTTGCCTACAGCTATGCGCTTGCAAGTAGTAAAGAACCAGGAGATAAGCTATATTGAGAGATTTGCTGTTGAATTCCGTTAAAAAATTGAACTCTAGCATTCATAGCTTCTACAATTGCTTGTTTAATCTTGATATCGTCTTCAATCATCCCAATTTGAGCTTCAATCGCCGCTGCTAGCTTCGCCGCGTGACTATCATCGATATTAATATGAACTTCAAAAAAGATCAGTGATTCTTTGGGTAACGGAGCAGCGCCGACAATTCCTTTATAGAGTTGTGTGTACAGTGAGCTAACAATCCCTTCGGAGGCATAACACACAGCACCCAGCGCAGCTAAATAGCCATACTTGTGAGGTATCTGTAAGTAGGTATCAATTAGAGCGCGAGTTTCAGGTGCAGTAGGTAATGCTGCTAAACTTTCATCTTGGATACCAAGGGCGCGGGTAAATTGACGAAACAGTTCTGGGTGGGACTGACTCATATCTCCTTGTCCCATTTCGTCAAACAAATTTTCTAAGATGACTAACTGAGTACTTTCATCTTGGCAGCAAGATAAGATGCTAGCCAGGATACGATTAAATTCTTTCGAGAATTTGTACATCTGAACAGCTAGTATCTGTACATCTGGGAGAAATAAATTTCCAGTACGACACTGCATGAGGAACTCATGGTTCCATAAAGGATGATTATCGGCTATTTTCTGAAAGGAATTTTTAGTTAAAGAAAGTGTCTGTGTCATCGTAATACTTGTATGGCTAAATGAAGGGGTTGATCGAGTAAGGGGCTAAAGAATGATTCATCTAGTGCGATATGCTCTGGAGTCACACGTAATTCCTTGAGGATTGGCATCGTATTGAAGCCAGCAATTTTAAGGGCATTAAAATAATCCTCAAAAGTTTTGTGAATCAATTGCACATTTAACCAGGAACCATCTCGTTTCCAAATACGGCCAGGAAACTGTTGATCTCGCTTGCTGAAGTAGCCTTTACCCTCAACTTGAAAATAAAATGGATATCCTGGCTCCTGCATATATGGAAAGGATGGATGGGGAACGCTGAACACAAATCGACCACCGGGACGAAGAACGCGTGCAACTTCTGTCATGCATTCTTCAGTTTGAGCAATTGTTAAATAATTAAATAGAAATACTGCAACAACTAAGTCAATTTCACCATCATTAAACTGCTTGAGATTAGTAGCACATCCTACTTCGTAGCTAATACCCAAAGCATCTTCTACTTCTTGCAAAGTGGCTGCTTCAATCATGCTTTGAGAAAGGTCTATTCCATGCACTTGTGCAGCCCCACGTCGGCGTAATTCTCGGCTGCAATAACCTTCACCACAACCTATATCCAGTACTCGTAACCCGCTTAAAGGCTCACAAAGCCCTAGTACCAAAGGGCGTGCTGTAAAGTCTGATAAGGAAATAGGTTCTCCTCTAATCCACTCTGATGCTGTGCGATTGTATAGATTCCTAGTTGAGTTTTTGTGATTCAATGTTGACATTTTTAACTATTTATTTATATTTGATTTAGGTTTCTCTTAAGAGGTCTGAAACTATCAGGATTAAATATGGAGATATATATCTTTTAGCATTTAAATTTTTGATTGCTAACGTTGATTTTACCGATTTTTATCTACTGGATTTGCCGTGTTGAAAATTGAATATTTTCAAGTCATAGCCAGCCTCAAGGTGATTTACTTTGTAATTTCTTCAAAAAAAATAACTGTAGATAATTGAACTTCATGAAGTTCCTCTCAGATTATTTTTAAATTGGCTTTAAATAAAACCAATTTTCTTTTTCAGATTTAACTTTATATTTACTTGATTAAAATCGTTAAATTTTGCTCTTTTAATTAAGATAAACAACAGAAATAAAACGGTATATTTGACGAAGTGCTAGCAAAATAATCTTGTTAATTTGTAATAACAAAATTCGTTTTGACAACAAACCAGCTTTGGATACATAAGTCCTGTTAGCTAATTTGCAACAACTTTGGGAGAAATAATGTTAACAAAACAGCCAGTAGAATCACCAGTATCTAGCTTAGAACATGAGCGTGCGATGGCATTTTCTGAGCTTGGCGATCGCCTCTTTGATGAACTTGCTGATAAAATGGCTACGAGACACGAGTATCGGCTGCTGTTTGAACACACATTAAAGCCTGAGTTATTCCAGCAAATCCGAGTTGCTGCTGCGGGTTATATATCAGCTTGCCTGAATAGTCCCATCATTCTTTCCGAAGCTGAAATGCTGGAACGACTAATGGAAGCAAGAAATACTTTGCCCAACTACACCGGCACTGGTCTTTTAATGCCCAAGCGAGAACACACTCTGGCATTTAACCTTTTTCAAAAAAGCGTAGCTGAGGCTTTTTATCAACTAGGCGCAAATGACCTCATCGATGCAGTCGATTTACCAGTGAATCTCCGCATGGTCTACGGCAAAACTGACGCAACGAAGTTGGCTTTGCCCTTTGCTAGCTCGAAATGCCATAGCGATGTCTGGGCAGGGGTTCCCGCTGATGCGACTGTAGTTGTTCTGCCACTATTCGGCGACATCGATAATATAACCATCGAAGCCGGTGAAATGCCGAGCGAAATGGAATTACAGGCTATGCAGGTAATGTCAGACTTCGATGAAGGTCGAGAAATTCCAATGGTTGTTTCCTACACCGAAGCACAATTACAACACGGTACAATGTACTTTAATGATGCCCGTGGATTGCACCAAACAGTAAGACGAAAAACTGAAGGTCTGAGAATTTCAGTAGATTTTCGGTTCCGCAGAAAATTTAATGAAGCTTACCGCGCAATGGTACCACCTAGTATTGCTGGTATTGAAGATGATATGAGCGTCCCTTATGAAGACTGGCTGAAGGTTGGTAATGAAACACTGATTGTGTTTGATGAAACTGTTGAACAAGCTAAAAATAGGCAAAATATTGGCGCTCCAGTTCCACTTTATACTCGCGGGTATCGCTTGGTTAATATGTTTAACTTTTAATAATAAAAAAGAGGTCGAAAAAGACCTCTTACCAATTCCCTAAAAAAATGTTCTGTCTACAGCAATTACGACAAACCAGCATTGGCGCCTTGCTTACCAGTTGCTAGTTCTACTTTGATGATTTTGCCGCCTGCTTTTTGAATGCGTTGCTGTTCGCGGAACCAGTTCTCATAGGGAACTAGCTTAGTGAAATAGGTGTTTTGTAGTTCGCGTTGGGTACGAATTCGGGTTTGGCTGGGAACTAGAGCAGTAATCTTAAACAAACGGGCCATGTTCTGAAAATCTCCTGTATTGTTTGTGGAAACTTTTTTATCTCTAAATCTTGAGTGCAAATCTTTAAATTAATCTTTCAAAGGCTGGAAATCAAACATCAATACTAGACCACCAACACTCATCACTCATAATTAATCGAGATAAGCAATATAACGTTCTAGCACTCACGATTGATTTCCAGACCTTAATAAAGCCGCACCTAAATTCTTAAGCGCAAACTAGTTCTTAGCTTAAGCCAGAGGAGATATAGTCTAAGTAAACGCCCATTTCTTTACCGGCGTCAGAACCTACCAAACTGGCAGTTACTTCTTTGATGGATTGGATAGCTTGCACGGTAGCACCAACAGGTACACCCAAGGAGTTATAGGTTTCCTTCAAGCCATTGAGTACACGCTCATCCAAAATGGAAGGATCGCCAGCCAGCATAGCGTAGGTGGCATAGCGGAGGTAGTAGTCTAAGTCACGAATGCAAGCAGCATAGCGACGGGTGGTGTACATGTTGCCACCGGGACGGGTGATGTCAGAGTACAGCAAAGATTTTGCTACAGCTTCTTTGACAATGGTAGCAGCGTTAGCACTGATGGTGCTAGCAGCACGTACCCGCAGTTCGCCAGTAGAGAAATAGCCTTTCAGCTTTTCTAAAGCAGCAGAGTCGAGGTATTTACCTTGAACGTCTGCGGAGTTAATGACAGCGGTAATTGCGTCTTGAGCCATGTTGTTAATTCCTTATTTCCAACCGTATTGCAATACTTCTGTTTCGTGCCAAGTAAAGAGCTTCAGCCTACAGTAGGGCGCCAACTAGATAGTCGAAGTAGCCACCAGCTTCAGCAGCATCTTCACTAGACAGCAGTGTAGCAGCGCCATTCTTCAACCCACGGATACCTTCAGCAACACCATCGATAGGAGTTCCCAAGGACTTGTACAGTTCACGGGCACCGATAACACCGATTTCTTCGATGGGGGTAACGTCACCAGCAACGATACCGTAGGTAACGAGGCGGAGGTAGTAATCTAGGTCACGCAGACAAGTAGCTGTCAATTCTTGACCGTAAGCGTTACCACCAGGAGACACAACATCAGGACGCTTTTGGAACAGTTGGTCGCCAGCTTGCTTAACTAGCCGTTCACGATTTTCTGTCAAAACTTGAGCGATCCGTAGACGGCGCTCACCAGCTGCTACAAAGGATTTGATCCGATCCAACTCACCGGGGCTGAGATAGCGGGCTTCTGCGTCAGCATTCACGATCGCTTTCGTGACGATACTCATTAATGGATTCCTCCAATACGAATGAAACCAGGATTTGATTAAACTGGTGCGACTTTGATTTGGTTGACTGAGTTTATTTTCTCGTCGTTTAAGACTACGAGTTTGCTTGAGTCAACATAAGTACACAAGCCTTTAAACTCAGCTACCTTCCGCAAAACATTTTCCGGCATTCTGTTGAGCATTTATGACTGCTCTTAACACTTTGTAATATTACTTTTCAGATTTACTCTTTTTAGCTGCAATCTGAGAGCAGTATTACGAAAGGTTGAGAAGGGGCATGGGGCATGGGGCATGGGGCATGGGGCATTGGGTATGGGGAGAAGAGTTTTCCCCTCTGCCCCCTTTCCCCTGCTCCCTCATCTCCCTCATCTCCCTCATCTCCCCAATCCCCATTCCCTAGTCCCTATTCAGCCGCCTGCACGCTACCGAGGTAGTTACCTGCTGGCAAGGATGGAAAGCGGTTGTAAGGTACAACATCTTCACCAAAGTAGCGGTTATATTCTGGGCTTTCGAGTATTGCTTCTACAGCCGCTGGTAAACCGCTATCATCTAGCAACTTGTTGTACTGCCGAATTTCTTCTTGAGTCGCGGGTGCGCGTCCCAGTAGATGCCGGAAGAGGAACTCAATCACCTTGGCACGGGGATAAGGTGAAAAGAAGCGTTGACGATAGATTTCGGAACTAGCCAGTTGGCGTACAAACTCGCGGACGGAAATTTCACCATTCTGGAGTTTGCTGTCTAAGTCACTCAGGCGGAAATTATCTGATACTTGACCGCCATAAATATCTAATACTTGAGAATAAATGGCGTTAACTGCCTGTTGTCTTTCAACTAAGCTCGCACTTTCCGTTAAACGGTAAATACGTGCATGTTTACGCACACCCATCTCTAGGCTTTGTCCACTGCCATTGCTGTAAGAACGACCCAGTTCAGCATATGAGGGCTGGCTCGCCTTTTGGCTGGCCATATCTGCGATCGCTTGGGCTAAAAGTGGCGTATCGCTAGATCCCGGACGGGGTTGCACAGGCTTAAAGCTCGGTACAACTACATCGTCATTTTGCTTAGTTAGCTGGTTGTAAAGCTTCTCGGTATTCGGGAAGTTTGCCGCTGGTAGGGTCGGGAAGCGACGGTAAGGTACAGTATCTTCACCGAAGACTTGGTTATATTCTACACTATTTACCAAAGCACCGATAAAGGCACGAATACCTTGAGTAGCCAAAATCTGGTTATATTTGCGGATTTCTGCTTGATCTAGCGGCGCACGTCCCAGGAAGTGTTTGGTTCCTAACTCAATTACCTTGGTGTTAGGGTAGGGTGTATAGAATTCTTTCAGGTAGAGATTTGAGTAACCCAAACCTTCAATAAATTCCTTCACACTGATTTCGCCGTTACCCAGCTTGCTTTCCCACGCCGTAAATTCATTTTTGGCAATGTAGGGTGCAATATCGCGCTCAAAAATCTGACGATAGGCAGCACTAATCAAAGTTTGCACTGCAACTTTGTCACCGGTATTCGCCACCAATTTGAAGATTTTGGTCTGTTCGCGCTGCTTGCTAACACCTTGGTTAATGCGGAACTGAATATCTGGTTCTGTCCGTTTCTCACTAACAGTACCCAGTGTTACAAAGCTCGGTGTTACTTCCTTCTGGACTTTTGGAGTTATATCTTCACGAATGCTACCAACGCGCAATTGCCGTTGTGCTACACCAGCAGGAGTCAGATACCGTTCGTAAGGAACTGTATCTTCACCAAATGCTTCACTGTATTCTACGCTGTTAATGATGGTGTCAACCACCGCGTAGAAACCTTGTTTAGCGGCGATATCAAAGTACTTGTTGATTTCTTGACGACCGTAGGTCGGACGACCCAACAAGCGACGGTGAATGTATTCGATCGCTTTACAAACATACAGCGATGACCAGTACAAATTACGGAATACATCGGACTTAGCTAAAGCACGAATGAACTCCCGCACGGAGATGTCGCCGTTTTCCAGCTTGATTTCCAATACCTTCGGGCGCTGACCTTCGTAAACATCCCGACCAAAAACTTGTAGGTAAGCAGCTCTAATCACTGCTTGGGTAGAGCTTTCGGAGAATCTAACACTAGAATTTTTCAGAGCCTTTCTGCCCACAGTCCCAGGCAATTGATCTAACTTGAACACTTTGCGTCCAAGGGTGCCAGGAGCTTCACCGCGTGCCAAAGGATTACTATTTTGGTTATTAATCCCTGGCCCTTGGTGAATCAGGATGCGCTTAGTATCCTTACCAAAAGGAGCCGGACTAGTGCTGGGGTTGCGAGTTTCTTTCGGGAAAATCGCCCCAAACTGAATTTCTAAGGGGTCGTTACCCGAACCGTAAGGATGTTGGTCTGGTAAAGGTTGCTCGTAAGCCGCAAATGTGGTAATGAACTGAGGTATCTTGCGGAAAGGCGCACTGTAGTTAAACAGGTCTTGTTGCGGTCCCCAGTTACGACATTCTTGGGCTTCTTGACCCAGACCCCGGAGGTAGGGTACTGTCTCTTCACCAAAATAGTCGCCGTATTCCGCAGAATCTACTAAGGCATCTACTAAAGCTGCCAGACCACCGGTAGAAATAATCGAGAAATATTTTTGTACTTCTTCGCGGCTACTTGGTCCCCGTCCCAAAATGTGACGGAAAGCTAATTCGATGACTCGGCTGTTAATAAAAGGCTGGTAAAACTGTTTTTGGTAAAGAGGAGATTTAGCTAGGCGGCGAACAAACTCCTTCATGGAGATGTCACCATTCTTGACTTTGGATTCTATGTCAGAAATAGACAAGCTATAAGCACGGGTAATGTCGCGCTCAAAGATTTGCCGATAGGCTGCTTTGACTACCTCATTTTTTTCGCTAGCTGACAACCCAGTTTTCATCACAAACTTGGGACGCCGTTCTGCCGCATTAAAGTAAATTTGTGGCAGCTGCAAGCCTTGTTGGTCGCTAGAGGGACGTTGGCGCAGTTTATTGGAAGGTGTGGCTGCTTTGAATTCTGTAAGCAAAACATCCATGTACTGAGACACAATTTCTGTAGCCTCAGCATCCTTACGGAAAAACGAAAGTGCCCCAACTTTAATTTCTTGCAAAGCCACCAGCGTCGCTTCACCAGAACAGGCATTTTCGATTATTTCCCGCAAACCACGTGTATTGACTGCGATGATGTTGGGGTCGCCAGCAACGATCGCATAAGTAGCATAGCGTAAGAACCAGGATAAATCCCGCAAGCTCTTGGCCATGTTGCTCGGCCCATAACGAGCAATGTTAATTGGTCTAAAACCTGGAGGTGTTGGGCCGGAGGGGGATGAGTTAAAGATTGATCGTAAATTTTCTAGGAACCCACCACGACTTTCAACGTAGGTGATTGTTCCCAGCTGCATCCCTTGTTGAACATCACCACTAGCAGCACCAGCAGTTACTAGTTCAGGTTCTCTGGGCTTTTCTAAAAAAGCCATTGGCGAACCACCGACAAAAATCCGGTTGGCAGCTCGAGATACGATGATCTCGGAATTCTCCGTGAGCGTCTGGGCAATTTCTAGACGCTTTGCTCCAGATGCAAAATAGCTTGCCAGTTCATTTAGTTCACCAGTACCCAAAAAGCGGTCTTGCTGCTCCGCTTGGGTAATTGTAGCTACAGCTAGGGTTTGATATAGTTGCGGACGCGCAACTGAGCTTCCACCACTTGCCTTAACACTCATCGGATTTGTAAAACTCCCATCATAATCGTTTATGTGTTAAGTCTGGGTCGCTTTGAGGCTTGACACATTGGTGCGTCTATGCTTATGAGCCTAAGAGTACTGCCTGCAAAACTGCCAGTAAATTAACCCAGTTAGCTTTTAGATTAAAACGTTTTGGGTTCTCAAGGCTGGTTTATTAAGAAGTATGTAGAATATGTAGCTTTAATGCATCAAATCTCAAATAGATACTCTTGTTTGTCTGAGACAAAACTAAGTTTTGTAACTAAGTAGGCAGTCATTTGTCATTTATCGTTTGTCCTATGGCTAATGACGAATGAGCAACGCCAAACGTGTAATAGCTTGATGTTTACCCTACAGTATGTAACACCAGTGGACAGCGAACATTAGTCAGTGTTAAGTTAATTTTGCTACTGATAGCTAAAAATTTATAAATAACCTTATTCTATAAATAGTCTTAAATAAGAGAGGCTCAAGCTTTAGTTATCATAACTATATACGTGAAAATACTATGCGTGAAGTTTCTAAATTTAACTATTTCTTCAATGCTACTGTATCTGCCCTAGCAATTCTACTGGCTGTCACTCCTGCAAACGCGCTTCCTGGTCAAAAAATTAGCACCGTTGTCAAGTGGGCAAAAACGAAGCCTCAACTACCGACTCTCAGATATAACAGCGAAGCCCACGGCTATGACGGTACAAAGGGAAAACTGTACTTTTACGCCGATGTCACTGCTGAAAATGGGACAGTAACAAAAGAAGGAATCACAGTTAGTGGTAGCGGACTCAAATTCACCACAAAAAATGCCAATGCTGTCAAATTGTTACAAAATATTTATAATTCTCAGATTGCCAATGACTTCCAGAAGTCCCGCTACGTTACCAAAGTTGATCGTGACCTGTATTATCGCGGGCAAAAGTTTGCTTACATCACTGCTGAGGTGCAAGGTGGGTCATCATTGCAGATAATTCCTGTGAGAAACTTGCAAGAATTTATCGATAGTGCAAAATATTGTCAAACTAATCAATGTGACGTTTAGAAATCAGAATTCAGGAGTCAGAATTCAGAATTCAGATATTATAACTGCATCACTGATAGAAGCAAGTTGAGAAACTCCTTGTGCGCCCCATTCACAGCGTAAATCAAACTCTGATTGGTCGTAAATCATAAGTGCGATCGCCACAAACAATCCGATGGAAATTAAACCACAGATAAGTAAATAATGAAAGGTTTATAGTCAGCACTTGGGTGCTACTTTGAGCGATTGAGAGCGATCGCCACGTTCTGTACGAACGATTCCTACCTGTCCATTAGTCCCCAAAGTCATACTCAAAACCTCGCCAAATTAGTTTAATATTTATTGAGTTATACTGGACAAAGTTTCTTTTATTTTTAGTTTATTTGCAATACTTTCTTCCAAAAGATGATAGAGAAAATGAGGGGTGTTCAAATTAGCTGAGTGTAAAAGTTTTTGATAAACGTGGCACGCTGAATCATCATTTAGAATTCTGTCATGAATGATTCTTGTCCATTCAGGTGCATCAAGCATTAATTGTGGTACAACTTTAATAAAAGCCGCAATTTGTTTTTCTATATCAAAAGATTCGAGAAAATGAATTAAGCTGAACATCACTTCTGGCTGTTGACATCGATCGTCTAAAACAAGATGATATGCAGATAAATTTTGCTCATCAGGATTATCAGCTATTTCAGCTAAAGCATTTTCAAAGTCGGTAACTTCCTGTTGAGTTTGCATCAACCGATTTTCTCTTAAAATTGCCAATAGATTGTTTTGATTCATGGATATCAACCTACTTTATCAAAAATACCTTGCCAACTTAGTCTATTCAGGTTAATTAATCCTTGCAAACTTTTCCTGATTTCTCTATTGTACAAACCTTGACGAAGATAAATAGAACGCACATCCCAAACTTCTTGGGCTAATGTTTCTCTTGCTGATAAGCTTAAATTAGGAGATTTACCGTAAGAAATTGTTTGCCGATGACGACCTCCTTTTCCTGGTGATAAATGTTCCATCATAATGGCAATTCCTTTATCTGTAGTATAACCAGGAACTTTAGCTTTCATAAAGGCATCCGCAGGTATATGATGAGGTGTAAGGTTATCGCCTCTACGTCCTAGTTTAAGTAAGTTGCCATAAGTACCTATACTGCCCTCTCTGGGAATAAGTTGACGTTGATGATTAATAATGTTTTACTCCAAATTAGCTATTTCTAAGGTAGATTTAGATGAATTTAGTTGTAAAAACTTCCTCTAGCAACACTGCACCTAAATTAACTTATGATGTGCCGAGTCGAGAAATAAAACTCTCCGCTTTCTATTACCACACCATGACCAGAAAAGTAGAAAAGCACTAAATCATCTTTCTGACAATTGGCATACAAATTATAGATAGCATCTTCCATTTCCTGCCGTTGGGGATTTTTTAGCACCGTGACATCAGCCGCAGCAAAATCACCCATCTCTGGGTTGAGCAAAACTCGTTGCATCGCCTCAACATCATGCACAGCATTTGGTAGCGGTGCTAACGTCGGCTCATCATATTCGCTAATCCCGATTAGCAGTGCTATTTTTTTCGCCATTGTCGCTGTTTGAAAAGTTTAATTTATTACTTGCCTTGGCGATTAGAAATCGCGGCTACACAGACAAAACCTGCCTAGCCTGCGGTAACGGCAAAGCCGAACGCAGGTTAGAAAGCCCTTGATTTTTGATTAGTCCGCACAGGCGGACGAGAGTTTGTGTAGTAGCGAATTATATTCGCCCAATATTTTTCAAACATTCTCTTAATTTGATTTATTGTTCAAAAAATCTTCCGCTTTCTGGAGAGCAAATTCAAATTCTTCGCGGCTGCTGGCTTCAATGTTAAGTTCTCTACCGTCAGGTGCTTTCACCCCGATTTTAATTGGTTTGTTGCCAAAGCGATCGCTCAAAAATTTAAACAAAGTCGCAATATTAGCTGCTTTAATTTGTGCTTTTAACAATCCCCAGACAAAGCCGCTGATACTTTTGGTATTCTGGGGTGCGTTTTCCACTGGAACTAAATCTGCTTCTTCTACTCCATCTACTTCTCGCAACTGGGGTAGCAAATTCTGCACCTCTGCTTGCAGTTCTTCTTCGTTTAAACCCAGTTCAGTTAGAGAAATTGTTACCTGAACCTCAGATTTGGTTGCCATGTGAATCGCTTATGTGTGATTAAGTGATTTTTAATGATTGTATCGGTTTTTTGGGGAATTTTGAGGTTGAAAACGCAAAGGGGCGCAAAGTTGAACGCAGCGAAAAGTCTGAGCGCCGGCTTCCGGCGATCGGAACTTTTCAAGACAGAGGAACGCAAAGTTTATTTGGAAATTAGTAGCTTGCAAGTATAAATTTATACACTATAATAAAAAGCATGATAAAGGCGATCGTCTGATTCCGCCAAAGAAGAGAGCGATCGCCTTTATCTAAGCCCACAAATTGATAAAGGCGATCGTCTGATTCCGCCAAAGAAGAGAGCGATCGCCTTTATATACACCCACAAATGGAGTACAACTACAATCATGGCACAATCACAAAAGTTCCAAAACAATCAAAAATCCGCCGAATCCAAGTTAGAGCAGTATTTAGGTGGCGAAGATTTAAATACACCCAGCCCCAATCAATCTCCGCAACAGCCATTTCCTAAAAGAGAACCGATTAAGCATGTACTGATTGGTTCTGCGAAAGCGGTTACCAATACAATTCACCGTTTGCAGGTAAATGGCTACGCCAGCGTTGGAGATTGGAGTCCATTGCTACCAACTGCTAACTCAGATGAAGTGATGAGTATTTTAATTCGTCAAATTCTGATGCAATAACCAGAAATTTGTAGGGGCGCAAAGCTTTGCGCCCCTACCAAGTACCTCACGCTTATTGGGAAATGCTATAGTTATCAATTCTAATATTCACAACAATGACTGATAAGAACGATAACAAAATTAAAAATCCATCTACTGAATATGATTCTCCTTGGAAAGACATTTTACAAACATATTTTCCTGAATTTATGCAATTTTTCTTTCCATCTGCATACAAGGAAATTGATTGGACAAAGGAGATAGAGTTTTTAGATAAAGAACTTATGGAAGCTGTGAAAGATGCCGAAATCGGGCGTCGGTTTGCAGATAAATTAGTCAAATTATATCTTAAGAATGGTCAACAAGAGTGGGTATTGATCCATGTTGAAGTTCAGTCTCAAGAATAATCAGACTTTGCTGCGAGGATATATAACTACAACTATCGTATCTATGATAGATATAAAAAAAGGGTAGCATCGTTTGCTATTCTTGGTGATGAAAGACTAAATTGGCGACCTGCACAATTTGGTTATAGTCTGTTTGGATGTGAGTTGAATTTTAAATTTCCCATCGTCAAGTTAGTAGATTACCAACAACGTTTATCTGAACTTGAGAACGATAGCAATCTATTTGCAACAGTTGTGATGGCACATTTAGCTGCACTGAATACTCAAAGTAACCGCAACGAGCGAAAAGTGCAGAAACTAGCTTTGGTACGAAGATTATACGAACAGGGATTAAGACAACAGGATGTTTTAAATTTAGTGGCATTTATTGATTGGATGTTGACTCTCCCACTGGATTTAGAACAACAGTTTAAACTTGAATTACAACAACTTGAGGCTGAACGAACCATGAAATATGTAACTTCTTTCGAGCGCATTGGCATTCGCAATGGCATTGAAATCGGCAAGCAGCAAGAAGCATTATTATTTGTCACACGGCAACTCAATCACCGTTTAGGTAGTATTGATGAGGTATTACTTGAGCAAGTACGTTCTTTATCTGTTGAAAAGTTGGAAGAATTGGGTGAGGCATTACTTGACTTTAACTCGGTTATTGATTTAACTAATTGGTTATCGTCACTGTAATAATGGGCTATGCCTCGCGTTTCCTCTCAGAGGTTGTTTGTAAAGTATTGAGCGAATAGAATTCGCTACTATTAGGAAGTTGGGAATCAACTTTTTTGAGTATGTGTGCGTAGGCATCACTTTTTCAAGCTAAAAGAATCCCAACTTTAACGACTATAATATTGGCGAGAAATCTTCTCTTAATCCAATCCTTTTAATTAGTCGTGGTAAACAGGATAATTATTTATTCCAAAGTATTTAGGGATACGTAAATTTTCATGTTGTCGAGCGTTACGCTGACTGAGACGAGGATAAGCACAGTAGCGTCAGTCAGGCAAAGTCCACAGGCCAATTAAATTATCTTGTTGCCTTGCCGACAGCCACTGTTTCATCCCAGGCATCGCCGAACAGCCAGTTGCCTCGCGCATTCGGGTCGTCGCTAGTGTAGTACTCATGCCACGCATTCAGGAGTTCTTCGACCGTAAGGGTGCCGTCGCCGTCTGTGTCGAGGTGCTGAAAGGCTAGCTGGCTGTTCGCAGACGTACAGCCAAAGGCCTCGTGAAATTTAGCAAACTCACTTTGTTCCAAAGTACCGTCGTTATCGCGATCGCAGATTGTGAAGATCGCTTCTGCAACGGGACGGGAGCCTTCTTTATAGCCATTTGGATCTTCAGCCAAGGCCTTGCGTAAGCCCTTGCGCCACTCCTGTGGGCTGATTTTACCGTCATTGTCGGTATCCATCTTAATTGTTACATGATTCCAAAAGTTCTCGAACGCTTGGAACAGTTTTAGCGTTTTGGGGCTACCCATAGGCTCACCGAGATAAGTGGCGATCCGGGCAGCAAGCGCGAGTGCATCGGCCGCTTCTAGAAAGCCGTTACCGTTTATGTCGCCGTGAGTAAAACAAACGTCGAATTTGCGATCTAATAAATCTTTAGTTTCAACAACAGGCATATTGAATCTCCATTAATAGTTTTACATCAACCGTAATATTTACCATTACGTGTGGATGAACTATTTAGTAGTATTTCAATATTTTGATTAAGATACAAGAACAGTTAAGACAGTTAATAAATTTAAGAAATATTTAATAAATAAATTTATCCTACTAATATAAAACTTACGCAACTGGTATAAGCAATGGTGCGTCGAACGCGCCGAGCGTTTAAAAACTAAATACACATGTACTACTAATTAGCGATCGCATTGTGCCAGTTGCGTAAGTCCTGATGTGGTCTACCTCAAGTGTCCAGTATTCGATAAACTCAGAACTGCTGCGTTATTCCTCATCATGTCCGATTCTCAAACTGTTAGTGCTGCCGTTGCCAAACTCTACAATACCTATCCCTTTCCGCCGGAAGCTTTGTTGGATGAACCACCCCCAGGGTACAATTGGCGCTGGAATTGGCTGGCTGCTTATAACTTCTGCACAGGTCAAAAACCCCAAAAGCAAGATGTCCGCATTTTAGATGCTGGTTGCGGTACCGGAGTAAGTACTGAGTACTTGGTTCACCTCAATCCTCAGGCTTCTGTTGTGGGAATTGACCTCAGTAGCGGTGCTTTGGATGTAGCAAAAGAACGTTGTCAGCGTTCTGGGGCTAACCGCGTTGAGTTTCATCACCTCAGCTTGTTTGATGCCGAACAGTTACCGGGTGAGTTTGATTTAATTAACTGCGTTGGCGTTTTGCATCATACCGCCGACCCCATTGGTGGAATTCAAGCTTTGGCGAAAAAGTTAGCCCCAGGCGGCTTAATGCACATTTTTGTCTACGGAGAATTGGGACGCTGGGAAATTCAACTCATGCAAAAAGCGATCGCACTTCTCCAAGGTGACAAAAAAGGCGACTACCGCGATGGTGTCCAAGTTGGACGAAAAATATTCGCTTCCTTACCAGAAAATAATAGAATTGTCAAGTATGAAAAGCAGCGTTGGTCATTAGAAAATCACAAAGATGAACACTTTGCTGATATGTACGTTCATCCCCAGGAAATTGACTACAACATTGAGACGCTGTTTGAATTAATTGATGCTTCGGGATTGGAGTTTATTGGTTTCTCGAATCCGAGTTTTTGGGATTTAGAGAGACTTTTGGCTAAAGCACCAGAGTTGGTAGAACGGGCACAGGGATTGAGCGATCGCCAACGTTATCGTCTGATAGAATTACTAGATCCAGAAGTTAGCCATTACGAGTTTTTCCTCGGTCGTCCTCCCCTAGTTAAAGCCGACTGGTCAGACGATAACGCGCTATTGGCAGCAATTGGCGAACTTAATCCTTGTATTGAGGGATTTCCTAGTCAATGTTTCTTTAATTACGATTACCAGATTGTAAATTTGTCAAATGCTGAGTTTGAATTTATGCAAAAATGTGATGCTAATTCCACAGTGGCAGAGATTTTGGCAGGCGTTGAACTGGAATTAAATGGGGTAAGAAGGCTTATCCAGCAGCAGTTGATTTTATTGACACCTGCTTAATCACAGTGAAATTTATACTTTTGGTGATGGGCGATCGCTCATCACGACTTTTGGCAAATCTGAGGTAGATTAGAAAAGTGCCCCACAAACTGGGTGTTGCACATCCGAAAAAGTTGGAATTTTTTGGAATTCAGCAGTGGTGGAATATCTAACAACAAGGCGCTACTCTACAAATTCTGCTTTGCAGTCAGCGTCTGTACCCCTCAACACCGACTTAGTTTCAACACCAAAATTGCTGATTATACAAAAACCTTGGAGGACAATCACTCACTAAAAAAAGCGAAAATTTGCATAAATTGGGAATTGTTCAGGCATTAATTGTTAATTATTGCCCTATTTCGCCCTATTTCCTCATCAAACGCTCTCTTAATACTCAGAGCGTAACTTCGTTTAGTTTTTCGCCCTGGCAAGAAGTTAATTGTTTTTTTCTAAAGTATTGTTACCGGATCGTGATATGATTCAGCTGACTGAATGTGCAGTCATCATCCGTTAACTGTACTAGTTTCGAGTCCCGTGAGCTTGTCAGAAGAACCAATTGCACCAACTCCGACGACACGACAAGATGCTAAAACTGATTCTGAAAACACAGAATCAAATAACACTATGGGAGAGTTTTATCAACTCTTTCAGAAGTTATTGGTAATCACACTTGTCTTGACGGGGATTATTTTTATCTCTGTGTGGATTTTTTATTCCTTAAACATTGCTCTCAATTATTTGATTGGAGCGTGTACAGGTGTGGTTTACTTAAAAATGCTGGCTAAAGATGTTGAGCAGCTCGGTAGTGAGAAAACCCGCCTGAGCAAAACTCGCTTTGCTGTGTTTATTGGGGTGTTTGTATTGGCAACTCAATGGCATGAGCTAAAGATTTTGCCCATATTTTTGGGATTTTTAACCTACAAAGCTACGCTCCTCGTCTATACGGTGCAAACTGCGTTCATTCCTGATTCTTAAAAACTCAGGCTCACTAAAGACAATACTCCCATCCTCGCTCGTTGGGGAAAATGCTTGAAGAATGCAAATGCTTAGTGTCTTAAACGCCTTTAATTCTTTTCCCCTCGCCGAATTAGAAGTAGGTCATCATTTCTACTGGCAATTGGGCAATCTTAAAATTCATGGGCAAGTTTTTCTCACCTCATGGTTTGTGATTAGCATTTTAGTAGTGGCTTCCATAGCTGCTACTCGCAACGCCCAGAGAATTCCCAAGGGCATCCAAAATTTGATGGAATATGCCCTAGAGTTTATTCGAGATCTGGCAAAAAACCAACTTGGTGAGAAAGAGTACCGCCCTTGGGTGCCATTTATTGGTACTTTGTTCTTGTTTATTTTCGTATCGAACTGGTCAGGTGCGCTCATTCCCTGGAAGCTCATCAAGCTACCTTCGGGTGAATTGGCAGCTCCCACCAATGACATCAATACGACTGTTGCATTGGCACTGCTGACCTCTTTAGCGTACTTTTACGCCGGTTTTAGCAAGCGCGGTTTGGGCTACTTTAAGAAATATATAGAGCCAACACCTGTGCTGTTGCCGATCGCAATCCTAGAAGATTTTACT
Organism: Nostoc sp. CreGUA01; assembly: GCA_034531095.2. GTDB lineage: Bacteria > Cyanobacteriota > Cyanobacteriia > Cyanobacteriales > Nostocaceae > Nostoc. Next base: position 31,674 of record JAVRBV020000183.1, read on the forward strand.
AAGCCCCTCTCCCTAAGCTTCCGTTTATTTGGGAATATATTAGCGGATGAATTGGTAGTAGCGGTGCTGGTGCTGCTAGTTCCTCTATTTATACCTCTGCCTGTAATGGCCTTGGGTTTATTTACTAGTGCCATTCAAGCCCTAGTTTTTGCAACCCTAGCCGGGGCATACATTCATGAGGCAATGGAAGGACATGGTGGAGAAGAGCATGAGGAGCATTAAGCTTCTCAGTTGATAGCACAGTTCCAAGAGCCGTATGCGCTCAAAACATCGCAATAGCGATAGGTGAGGACTCGGTGCAGCGTGAAAAACACGTTTCTAGTAGTTAACGTACTTTTGTAAGTTCTGTAATCAAACCAAGGAAAATCAAAATGGATCCATTAGTTTCTGCTGCTTCAGTTCTAGCTGCTGCTCTAGCAATCGGTTTAGCTGCAATTGGTCCTGGTATTGGTCAAGGTAACGCTGCTGGACAAGCAGTAGAAGGTATTGCCCGTCAACCAGAAGCAGAAGGAAAAATTCGCGGTACTCTGCTATTAACCTTGGCTTTCATGGAATCCCTGACTATTTATGGTCTAGTTATTGCCTTGGTATTGCTGTTTGCTAACCCCTTCGCAGGATAAGACCTCAAAGTTTTTGTGAGTGTGGAGACGTGAACCATCACGCCTCTACAATCCAGGAAATTTTGGGGATTACCAATTTTAGATTTTAGATTTTGGATTATCAAGAGTTTTCGGTACATTTACTGAAGCTACTTGGTGGAACAAATCTCAAAGACGCTCCTGCGTCGCTAACGCTACGCTATCGTCAATCTAAAATGCCCAGAACAACACACCGTTGGGTTAAATAAATCCCTTCGCGTTGGTGCAGTCGCTCATAGGGGAAACCCCCATCGCCCTTGGCGTCTCCCCTTGGGAGAAAACCGCGCTGCTTCACCAAAACCCCAAATCTAAAATCCAAAATCCCTTGACCCTCGTTGGCTATGGGTCTCTAAAATATCAAAGGTTGGATGATTTTGCTAGCCATGAAAACTGCTACTCCAGCCAAAGAGGAGAGAAATGTTTGATTTCGATGCTACCTTGCCCTTCATGGCATTGCAGTTCCTGTTATTGGCAGCTTTGTTGAATGTAATTTTCTATAAGCCACTCACCAAGGTACTAGACGATCGCGATAACTATATCCGAACGAATACCCTTGAGGCAAAAGAAAGCTTGGCGAAAGCTGAGCGTTTAGCCGCAGAATATGAGCAGCAGCTCGCAGATGCTCGCAGACAATCGCAAGCTACTGTAGAAGCAGCTCAAGTAGAAGCTAAGAAAATTACTGCCGAAAAAATCGCTGAGGCCCAAAAAGAAGCTCAGTCTCAACGAGAACAAGCTGCTGTTGAAATAGAACAACAAAAGCAGGAAGCAATGCAAACCTTAGAGCAACAAGTTGATGCTCTAAGCAGACAGATTCTAGAAAAACTATTGGGACCAACTCCAGTTAGATAAGCTGAGAAAACTGGTTCTCTAAACCATACGCGCAACTGGCCCCTAGTCCAGAGCGCTTAATTGAGTGTCAAAAAAGGCACTTTTTCCCTTCGGGATAAACAAACTTGATTTCCCTTCGTGGATAAAGATACTGGATTTCCCTTCGGGATAAAAATACTGGATTTCCTTAAACGGAAAATACAACGTATTAGCAAGCGAGCAGCGCACTTGTAGATGGGTATCATGGGCACATTCTTATTACTTGCCGCAGAAGCGAACGCTGTTGGCTCTGAATTGGCAGAAGGCGCAGCAGAGGGTGGTTTTGGTCTAAACCTAGACCTTTTTGAAACCAACCTCATCAATTTAGCGATTCTGGTTGGCATATTATTCTACTTCGGACGTAAAGTTTTAAGCAATATCCTGAACGAGCGACAATCCAATATTGCCACCGCAATTCAGGAAGCAGAAGCACGGTCAAAAGAGGCAAAGATTGCCCTCTCCCAAGCACAAGAGCAGTTAACCCAGTCTCAAGCAGAGGCACAACGCATCCGTAAATCTGCTGAAGAAAACGCCCAAAAAGCGAAAGAAGCTCTGTTAGCGAAGGCGGCACAAGACGTAGAACGCTTGAAACAAACAGCAGCAGCGGATTTAAACACCGAAACAGAGCGAGCGATCGCTCAACTGCGGCAACGGGTAGCGACTCTAGCATTGCAAAAAGTCGAATCGCAACTCAAAGGCGGGATTGCCGACGATGCTCAACAAAGTTTAATTGACCGCAGCATCGCACAACTCGGAGGCAATGTATGACAAGTCAAGTAGCCACAGCCGAAGTAGCCCAGCCATACGCACAGGCACTTTTGTCAATAGCGCAATCGAAAAATTTGACAGAAGAGTTCGGGGAAGATGCGCGTACTTTCCTGAGCCTGCTGAAAGCAGACAAACAGCTACAAAACTTCTTTGGCAACCCGTTTATTCAGCCTGAGAGCAAAAAGGCTCTCATCAAACAAATACTTGGTGAAGGCGCTAATCCCTACTTACGCAATTTTTTGCTAATACTAGTAGATAAACGGCGCATTGCCTTCTTGGAACCGATTTTACAGCAATATCTGGCGCTGTTGCGGCAGCTGAACCAAACCGTATTAGCGGAAGTAACTTCAGCCGTTCCCCTCACAGAAGCTCAACAGCAAGCAATCATCCAAAAGGTTATCGCCATCACCAATGCTCGCCAAGTCGAACTGGAAACCAAAGTAGACAGCGAGTTAATTGGTGGCGTGATCATTAAAGTAGGTTCCCAAGTAATTGACGCCAGTATCCGGGGTCAGTTACGCCGCCTTTCATTGCGCTTAACTAGTGGGTAGAAAATTGGGAGTTAGGAGTTAGGAGTTAGGAGTTGGGAGTTGGGAGTTAGGAGTTAGGAGTTAGGAGTTAGGAGTTAAGTAAACAGTAATTTATTTTGACTTTTAACTTTTTACCTTTGCTTTTTTAACTCATCACTCTTAACTCTTAACTCATCACTCTTAACTCATCACTCCTAACTCTTAACTCCTAACTATTGAATTTTTCAGTCTCGAAAGCAAAAAAGATACACACATGAGCATATCAATTAGACCAGACGAAATCAGCAGCATTATCCAACAACAAATCGAGCAATATGACCAAGAAGTCAAAGTTGCTAACGTTGGTACTGTCCTGCAAGTTGGTGACGGTATTGCCCGGATCTATGGTCTGGAAAAGGCTATGGCTGGGGAACTTTTAGAATTTGAAGACGGCACAATTGGTATCGCCCAGAACTTAGAAGAAGACAACGTGGGTGCGGTACTCATGGGCGAAGGTCTGGAAATTCAAGAAGGTAGCTCTGTAACTGCTACTGGTAGAATTGCCCAAGTACCCGTAGGAGAAGCCTTAATTGGACGAGTTGTAAATTCCTTGGGTCTTCCCATTGATGGCAAGGGAGACATCAAAACCACAGAAAGCCGTTTGATTGAATCTCCAGCACCTGGTATTATTGCCCGTCGATCTGTACACGAACCCATGCAAACGGGTATTACAGCTATCGACTCCATGATTCCCATTGGTCGTGGTCAGCGGGAATTGATTATTGGCGACCGTCAAACTGGCAAAACTGCGATCGCCATTGACACCATCATCAACCAAAAAGAAGAAGATGTAGTTTGTGTCTACGTGGCGATCGGTCAAAAAGCTTCCACCGTCGCCAACGTGGTGCAGACATTACAAGAAAAAGGCGCGATGGATTACACCGTCGTCGTCGCCGCTAACGCCAGTGACCCAGCCACCTTACAATACCTAGCTCCCTACACAGGCGCAACTATTGCTGAGTACTTCATGTACAAAGGCAAAGCTACCTTGGTAATTTACGACGATCTTTCCAAGCAAGCCCAAGCTTATCGCCAAATGTCTCTGTTGCTGCGTCGTCCACCAGGACGGGAAGCTTACCCCGGAGATGTATTCTACATTCACTCCCGCTTGTTAGAAAGAGCAGCAAAGCTGAGTGATGAATTAGGTAAAGGCAGTATGACCGCCCTACCAATCATCGAAACCCAAGCCGGTGACGTTTCAGCATACATTCCCACCAACGTAATTTCCATTACTGATGGTCAGATATTCCTGTCTTCTGACTTGTTCAACGCTGGTATCCGTCCCGCTGTAAACCCCGGTATTTCCGTATCCCGCGTAGGTTCTGCGGCTCAAACCAAGGCAATGAAAAAAGTTGCTGGTAAGATTAAATTAGAACTAGCACAATTTGACGATCTGCAAGCCTTCGCGCAGTTTGCTTCTGACTTAGATAAAGCCACTCAAGACCAGTTGGCACGGGGTCAACGGTTGCGCGAACTGCTCAAACAGCCCCAAAACGCTCCTCTCTCAGTATACGAACAAGTAGCAATTCTATACGCTGGTATCAACGGTTACTTAGATGACGTACCTGTAGATAAAGTCACCGTCTTTACCCAAGGTCTGCGGGAGTACTTAAAAACTGGTAAACCCCAGTACGCCCAAGGAGTGCAAGCTTCCAAAGCATTAGGTGACACAGAAGAAGCAGCGTTGAAGGAAGCACTCACGGAATACAAGAAGACCTTCAAAGCAGCAGCGTAATTAAAGTTAGGAGTGAAAAGTTAAGAGTTAGGAGTTAATGAAACACTTTTAACTCAAGATCAAAAGTTAGGAGTGAAGAGTTAAGAGTTGCGAGTTAATGAAACACTTTTAACTCCCAACTCCTAACTCCTAACTCCTAACTCCTAACTTCTAACTCCTAACTCCTAACTCAGAACTAAAAATTATGGCCAATCTTAAAGCAATACGCGATCGCATCCAGTCGGTCAAAAACACCAAAAAAATTACAGAAGCCATGCGCCTAGTTGCGGCGGCGAGAGTCCGTCGGGCGCAAGAACAAGTCCTAGCGACTCGTCCCTTTGCTGATCGCTTGGCACAAGTGTTGTATGGTTTACAAAGCCGTCTGCGGTTTGAAGAAGCAAACCTCCCACTGCTGAAAAAACGCCAAGTTAAGTCCGTGGGGCTATTGGTAATTTCAGGCGATCGGGGTTTGTGTGGTGGCTACAATAGTAACGTTATCCGTCGTGCAGAAACCCGCGCCAAGGAACTCAAGGCGGAAGGTTTAGACTATCAATTTGTCATCGTCGGACGCAAAGCTACACAGTACTTTCAACGCCGCGATCAGCCCATTGATTCCACCTACAGCGGTTTAGAGCAAATTCCCACCGCCGCAGAAGCCAATCAGATTGCTGACCAACTACTTTCCTTATTCCTTTCCGAAGAAGTAGACCGCATCGAATTAATCTATACCAGATTCCTTTCCTTGGTTAGCTCTCGTCCTGTGATCCAAACCTTGCTACCCCTAGATCCTCAAGGTCTAGAAGCAGGGGATGATGAAATTTTCCGCTTGACAACCCGTGGCGGTAAATTTGAAGTCGAACGGGAGAAAGTGACTAAGGAAGTCCGCACATTGGCTCCTGACATGATTTTCGAGCAAGATCCAGTGCAGATTCTCGATTCATTGTTGCCCTTGTATCTAAGTAACCAGCTATTGCGGGCGCTGCAAGAATCAGCAGCTAGTGAACTAGCAGCCCGGATGACAGCCATGAGTAATGCCAGTGAAAATGCTGGTGAATTGATTAACACTCTTACCCTGTCTTACAACAAAGCCCGACAAGCAGCAATTACCCAAGAACTGCTTGAGGTTGTCGGTGGTGCCGAAGCATTAACTTAGAACTCAATTGCTAACTATTACTAATAGCTAATTGCTGGTAGATTTAAAACTAGCGATTAGCTATTTTGGTTTTCAGGATGTTTTAACAAAGGGATAGGATACAGCCCTTTGTCACTTTTGTGTTGCCAAAGAGGATATGCTACTTACTAAGCGTGAATGTAATCCCCCATAAGGTAGAAAAAGGGAAGGGATGATGTCTGTAAAGCAACCTTTATTTTGTTCGCAACTGCTTGAATGCTTCGTCTAGGGGGATACCTAAACCAAGCTCAAATTCCTCAAGACTTTTGCGAATTCCGGCGCTTGTCTCTAAAAGTTCTAGCCTGTCTAGCAATTCCTGATAACTTTGGGCATCTTGAACAACTACAGACGCTTTCCCGTTAACAGTAAGGATAATAGGTTCTTTTGTTCCCCGAAGCTTTTCCAAAAAGGCTTTAGCACCCCGTTGAAATTCTGACAGTGGGTAAATGTTACGCAGGCTAAGAGTCATATTTTCAAATAATTAACAGATAATTTTATGTTAATTACTTGTAGCTATGTTGTCAAAATCAATTTTTTGTATACTAAAACACTTAATTCAACAACGAGTAGAACGGACAAAACATTTACTAAAGCGATCCGAATAAACTGTTACAGCGATCGCGCTAGAGTGTGGCTTTGCAAATCAGAGCCATTTTGCTAAGTATTTTCGCCAATGCACCGGAATGAATCCGAAACAGTTTCGCAAGTCATAGCAAGATTTTGTTCTAAATTGCAAGAATATGTGCGATTTAATTTCAGAAATTCCCTAAACTGCATAGGTTGTTTCAGGCTTTTGTTAATTATCCTGCGATCGTAAATAGACCATGTTGTAGGGGCACAGCATTGCTCATAGGTGTCAACTTAAGCTAAAAATAGCGTACTCGTTGGGTGTTGCGCGTCCGCCCACCGTTAAAACGGCGGTCTCATAGCTGAAGTCCATTGAAATGGACTGTAATTTTCAGTCCTATAAAGAGGACTTT
>JAVRBV020000184.1:0-6627 GCA_034531095.2 Nostoc sp. CreGUA01
GCGTACTCGTTGGGTGTTGCGCGTCCGCCCACCGTTAAAACGGCGGTCTCATAGCTGAAGTCCATTGAAATGGACTGTAATTTTCAGTCCTATAAAGAGGACTTTCGCTATTAGCCAGGAATTGAAATTCCTGGCGGACGGCGGGTTTCACGTTAAGTTGACACCAATGAGCAATGCTAAAGCCCCTACCGCGTGGTTTATTTATCAGGACTTACGCAAAAATCACGAAAAAGCTTAATTTATCGAACCGCCAAGACGCCAAGAACGCCAAGAATTGATAGAGTGTGCGTAAGTCCTATTTATCTGAAAATAGCTGTAATTCATAAAATATTCGTGCAAGAGATCTATTGAGGTTCAACTCTTCCTTACAAATAAGAGACCCAACTTTTCAAAAAAGTTGGGTCTCTTTTGTTTTGGAAATCTTTTTACATTTCCATTAATTCAGCTTCCGAAGAAGCTAAAAGAACAGGTCAAGTAATCGGACAGTTTTCCCTTGCAAGCTGGTTTCCATTAATTCAACTTCCGAAGAAGCTAAAAGATTCTACCAGATCCCAAGCATTTATAAGTGCCGCAAAGTTTCCATTAATTCAGCTTCCGAAGAAGCTAAAAGCTGCTGTAAATTCAGAAAGGAACAAATTTCATGTTTAATAGTTTCCATTAATTCAGCTTCCGAAGAAGCTAAAAGGGTAGCCTTCTAGAAAGCTTACCACGACTGAATTGTACACCCTCATTTTCGCGGGGGTCAAGAGATTGTCCAAATAAATAGGAATTATTATGAATAAACAACAGGCAAAATCCCTCAAACCTTTGCCCAGAGAGCATTCGCGGGGGTCAGCGATAGAATCAGGGTTTCAGCCATCGCCTGTATCCCGCAAATTTACATTTCTTTACATTCCGCGAACTATTTTTTCTCAGTCCTATCATTTCTGAATACGCTTGGGTTAAGCCAGAAAAATAAATTTGCGTAGGTTGGGTTGAGGAACGAAACCCAACATTTTCGTCTATTTGTTGGGTTTCACTTCGTTCAACCCAACCTACGATTATCCTTAACTTATCAAAAAATTCTCTGCGTCAGAGTGTCAGTCTACATGATAAGTCAACGAGTAATAATCATTCTGGTCTTAAATCGTTGGATAATTCCACAATGCCCCTAGTTCCATCAATCCGTACCCGTTGACCATCTTGCAATAGCCATGTAGCACCGCGAACATCCATGACTGCGGGAATTCCGTATTCTCGGGCAACGATCGCACCGTGAGAAAGCCGCCCGCCAGCTTCGGCAATCAAGCCTCCAGCCCTTAATAACAATGGTGCCCAGCCGGAATCTGTGTAAGGTACTACTAAAATTGTATCCCGATCAATGTCCGGCACATCTTGTAAATTTCGCAACACCTTTACCCTGCCTTCGGCTTGACCGTGACTAGCTCCAATACCTTGTAAAATTTGGTCAGAGTAGAGTGGAGAGGGCGCTAAGGGGTGAGGGGGCGTGTTGCCGTAGACTACAAAGGGTACTTGAGTAATTTCGCTATCTTGGAGAAATTGCGATCGCCTAAATTCCACTGATTCAATCAACTGTTCAACTAAGCTGGAATCTTCAAGAGCTATTAAACTCCGCACTTCCTCAAAGTCGAGAAAAAAGATATCGTCTGTTTTCTTGAGTAAACCAGACTTTAACCAAATCTTTTCTAAAGCAACAAAACACCAACGCAATTCAGCCAACAGCCGCGAATAAACTTCGGTGACTCGTCCTTTGATATCCACGCGCCGTTGCACAAACCCACGTTTGCGCGTACCAAAAAAGATGCTGTTGTTGGTGGCTTTGGCTCCTGCTTGTAGTTCGTCCCCCTGGATTAACTGCACGAACATCTGTTTGATGAGTTGGGGATTTTCCCGCCAAGTGGGAACGGAAATATCAGTTCCCACTTCACTTAAATAGCCATAATCCTGAAGCAATTCGTCAAATGCTTGCAGGATTTTCTTTCCTTCTGGGGTTTGATTTAACTGCTCAAACACCTGCTGTGGCTCAACCTGAGGTAATATTTCCTTGGCATCTGCGGCGATGGCAGTTAGCGATCGCAATGCTGCTACCTCTGGAGTGACGCTATGATCGATTTGCTTATCCTTCACCCGAAAAATCCCCTGTCTGAGGGCAGCACTCAAGGGAGCTAAAATGCTGTAATACGTCCCTTGACGCAGCAATTCTAAAATTAAGTAAATTCTTGCCAAAAGTTGGGGTGGCTCCAAGTCGTTGATATCTTCCTGGGCCAACTGCGACAACCCAGGAATAAAGTGTTTGTAATAATCCTGTTTGAAGTCCTTTTCTAAACTTAACTCTCGCTTGAGCAACCTTCCTAGTCCTGGTAAATTCTCCCAAGTTGACTTCCAAGAAGGCTTGCTGAGTTTCGCTCCCCTGGTTAAAAATTCTAGACTTTCCGGTGGCAATCCCATCCGAATAAAAATATCTCCTAAGAGGGATGCGTTAAAGTAAGCTCTGGAATAATGCAGAGTTGCTGTTTCCGTAAAATCTAACCCTGAGGCACGTTCGCCCAAAACTAAAGTAAAAATTTCTCCCCAAACTCCACAAGTTAAAGGACGATTAATCGACCATGTTAAGGGGTGAATTACTCCCGGAATGACTTCGGCGGCGATTTTCTGCGTCCAGATGGGTAGCAAAGTGGTGATTGGTCGAGATTGCAACACCCAAAGCGTTTGGCCGTCGTAACTCCATTCGATATCTTGAGGAGTGCCGTTGTAACGTTTTTCCAATCGATGAGCCAAGTATGCAACTTGTTTGATTAATGCTTGTGGAACTCGTCCTTCACCCTCCAATTGCACAGAGGAAGAATTTTCGGCGTCAAAAACGAAGGCGCGATATTGGTCTGGTGTAACTTTTCCCGAAACCACTTGTGTCGGGCTACCTGGGAGTGCTTCAATGATGATGGCATCACCTTGCTGGGTAATGGGATCGCGGCTGAAAGCGACGCCAGAAAATACACTCTGGACTTGTTGTTGAATCAGCACTGCCATTGCTGTTTCATTTAAACCGCGATCGCGCCGATATTGCACAGCAGATGGATGATTGTAGGAAGCTTGGACTTGGGCGATGGCTTCTTGCAGAGCCTGGGGACTGGTAACATTTAAAACTGTTTTATACTGCCCAGCCGCAGAAGCGTGTTCTGAGTCTTCGCCAATGGCAGAAGAACGCACCACCAAAGGAGATAATTCCGATGGCTGGAGAAATTCTGTCAACAACTGAGGATCGTCAATTGAGGCAAGTACCCATCCCTTTGGTACTGAGTAACCCCAGCGCTTAATTTGAGATAACGTGGCTGCCTTTTCGCCGACGATGGCAGCATCTAACTCTTCATCTAAAGAAACCATAGCGCGTTGGCGTAGCCCGTCGTAGACATCGCCGCGTAAAAATTCCAACATTGCTTGCGATTCTGTTTGTGCTGCTTCGGTTGGCAGATTCATATCGTCAGGAATTTTTGTGTAAATCCAACCCATTAAACCAGCTAAAGCAACAGCAGCAAGCATTTTGGGGATATCACTCAAGTGTAGCAGCGTCACAAACAGAGGAAACAGCAGCAATACCCCAAATTTAACTACATGCCTGGAATGCAGAAGTGAAAAGCTAATCGCTGTAAAGAAAAATACAAATATTGCCACCAGTGGGTCGTGTACGACAAATCCCCAGACGACATTTGTTGTACCTGCCCCTCTGCCTATCCAGTATCTACCGATTACCAGAGCAATGAGGGCAATCAATTCCCAAAACGAACTGCTGGGAAAGAAAACACGGCTGAGTAAAACTGCCGCAACACCTTTAAAAGCTTCTGACAAAACTGCCAGAATACCTACCAGTGTACCCCCGTGATAAAAAGCAGCTGATACACTAATGTTTCCCGTACCAACTTCTGATAATTGCTTACGCTTGAGGGCGTAAGTAATCCATCCAATCAGCGGCAATCCACCCAAGAGTGGGCAGACAATTAAAATAACTAAGATACCCAAAAGTTCAAACATTCTGGATTTTTGACTTTAGATATAAATGTGCCATCTAAAATCTCAAATCTCAACTCTAAAATTTTTATGAAATTTTCGATGGTTACGAGGGCGTTTGGAGTCTGAATTCTTCTTTCGGGACACTGGGCAAACACGAAGATCGTTTTGCCAGTGTCCTCTAGGTTGAATGATGGTTTTAGTTTAGCGCATAGGCGGCTTGTAACGCCCAAATGATGAGAGCAGCGATCGATCCCAAAAGCAGCACGGTAGAGATAGTGACTACTTTTGGAGAATCTGCACCCTCAAACTTCATAATTCCTCGATTTAAGTCGGACACAGTTTTGTAATCCTCCTCTGTTACGGCATGAAATATTTGTCCGTTTTGATTGTAGTCCCTATATTGGCAAATAACGTTAAATTCCTAATATTATTTTGTTTACTTGTTTGGGTATATGGGGCATGGGGCATGGGGCATGGGGCATTGGGGATTAGTTTTTGACAAATTGACAAAGGACAAATTATGAAAATATTGCTGTTGGTAATTTTGGCGGTGGTTGTAGGATTGTTTGTGCTGTTAGAGATAGGATTGCGATCGCTATTTGGCTTTGGCAATCCTCTAATTTACGTTGGTGATGAGCAAATTGGTTATTTATTGGCTCCTAATCAGCGTACCCGTCGTTTTGGTAATCGCATTGAAATTAATCAGTATTCTATGCGAGGTAGTCCCATTGCAAAGACACCTGCGCCTTCGACTCTGCGAGTTTTATTGTTAGGTGATTCCATTGCCAATGGTGGCTGGTGGACGGATCAAAATAATACAATATCTAGCTTGATGATGCGTTCTCTAGCATCATCTACTAACAGTAATTATCAGGAAGTAGAGGTGCTAAATGCATCAGCTAATTCTTGGAGTCCAAGGAACGAATTAGCTTATCTAGAGAAGTTTAGCACTTTTAACGCGCAAGTAATAATATTACTAATTAATACAGATGATTTGTTTGGAACTCCTCCCACTTCTTTACCAGTGGGACGCGATCGCAACTATCCAGATAGTAAACCATCCTTGGCATTATTAGAAGTTTGGCAGCGTTATCTTAGCAAACAAAAGCCAATTTTGGAGTTAAAAGCAGTGCATAATGAAGCAGGCGATCGCGTCGGGATTAATCTGGAGGCTATAGGTAAAATTCAAGATCTAACTCGCCAAACCAACAGCAAATTTTTGCTAGTCATGACTCCCTTGCTACGTGAAATTGGCGAACCAGGCTCCCGCGATTATGAAATCAAAGCACGTCAGCGCTTGAACGATTTTACCAAAGCACAGCAAATTAACTATATCGATTTTTTACCCATATTTAATTCAAATCCTGACCCGAAAAGTTTGTTTCACGACCACATTCACCTTAACTTGCAAGGCAATCAATTTGTGAGTGAAATTATAGAGCGATCGCTTTTAGAAATTTTAAGTCAATCCCATTCACAAATTCTCTAGGCCGTTGCATAATTGTAGGATGATTTTACTATTTTTGTGGGATGGGCATCTTGCCCGTCCCTTCTATTTCTGGGCAAAATAACCACCCCACAATTCAGAATTCTCTCTTCTCAACTTTCTCGAATCCAAAGTGCTAGCCCTCCGCCACGCCCACGAGCTGCAATGAAATCTTCTGTGACTATAAAGAAGGCAAAGAAGGGTAATTTAGCTATGGGCTGGCTATAAAAATCATCGGACTCTACTTTACCAGAGCGAATCTTTTTGTTGTAGACAACACGACCAAACATACTGAACTGCATATTATTAAAGTCAAATGCCAACAAATTTTTCTTACCAATGTATTGTATTGGCCCAGTAAGCTTTAAAAGTATAGGAAATAATTCAACTTGATTACCAATTTCCCCTTTACCTAAATTCTGTTCTAAATTTGCACTCAAAGAAATATGAATTGCGACAAATTTGGGCACATACAAACCTTTGCCTAATACAATTCCTCCTCTTTCCCTAACCTTTTTTGTACCAGTAGCAAAGCAAAGCCGCCATTTTCCGAGAAGAGACTCAAAGTCATAGTTCAGCCGTTGTTGCTTGGCAGTTTTTTCTGCTTCTAATAACCCATTGACTAATATTTCAGCACTAGGACGTGTAGCTTTTTGTCCTCGATACGCAGCCGCAGCTTGGGACAGCACGGTTACAAAGTCAGATTTCAAATCAGCCACCATGATAACCCTCACTATTTTTTGCGATATTTCAAAAGTGCGTAGTTTACCCTTCAAAGAGGCAATTACCCAACTCCTACTAAAGGCTGGGTTATTTCCAGTTTCTGACGTGGCGATCGCCCTGTCAACAATTCCACTACATCCATGCCGTTACCAATTACACCCGGTACACTGGGATACCCAGCACTCGCCCCTACTAAAAACAGGTTCGGCAATTCCGTCACATATCCCAGACGATTTAAACCAACTTGTTTGGGCACTAATTTTGCACCATAAATAGGTTCTTGGCAACTTTTGGTGATCTTGGTTGGGGCAAGGCAGAAGGCAGAGGGCAGAAGGCAGAAGTCGGAAAAAGAAAGAAGGAGGAAGGTATACAATTGAATTAGTAACTTCAAACTTCACTCCATCAAACTTTTG
>JAVRBV020000185.1:0-97634 GCA_034531095.2 Nostoc sp. CreGUA01
AGAAGAGTATACTCAACTTTGAACTCAAAAGCCACTATTGCCGATTGAGAAACCGGGGAATGGGGAATGGGGCATGGGGAGATGAGGGAGATGAGGGGGATGAGGGAGATGAGGGAGTGTGGGGAGATGGGGAGATGGGGAGATGGGGAGATGGGGAGTGTGGGGAGATGGGGAGATGGGGAGTGTGGGGAGTGTGGGGAGATGGGGAGATGGGGGAAAGAGAATTAATACTTCCCCATCCTCCCACACCTCCCACACTCCCTCATCTCCCTCATCTCCCTCATCTCCCCATCCTCCCACACCTCCCACACTTCCTGCTTGCCCAATGCCCAATGCCCAATACAGAATAAATTTATCAGCAGAATGATGCTGATTGTTACCGTTAGCATCTAAGCTAGTACGGGTGAACTATCTTGAGTTTGGAATGTCTGACTTAATTCTGTTTTGGCATCGTCGTGATTTACGCATTTCGGATAATACGGGACTGGCTGCGGCACGGGAGCAAAGTCCGAAGGTGGTGGGTGTGTTTTGCCTCGACCCGAATATTCTGGAACGAGATGATGTTGCCCCGGTGAGGGTAACTTATATGATTGGCTGTTTGGAGAAATTGCAACAGCGATATGCCGAAGTTGGCAGCGAGTTGTTAATACTTCATACCGATCCTGTGGAAGGGATACCAGCTTTAGCTGAGGCGTTAGCAGCGAAAGCTGTTTTTTGGAATTGGGATGTAGAACCTTATTCCCAAGAACGCGATCGCACCATTATAAATGCTCTCAAAGAAAAAGGTATCCAGTTTCTAGGCCAAAACTGGGATCAAATTCTCCACTCCCCAGAGGAAATACGGTCGGGTAGTAATCAACCTTATACGGTTTATACCCCATTTTGGAAAAATTGGATTGGCAAATCGAAGAGTCAACCAGTAGAAACTCTGCAAAATGCCGAGGGGTTAACGGAAGCTGAACAGAAAATTGCGAAACTTGCAGGAGCATTAACATTACCTTCTGCAAAAGATTTAGGATTTATTTGGGATGGAGGATTGATTCTCTCACCGGGAGAGGCGGCGGCGCAAGAACGGCTAGAGGAATTTACTACTAAAGCGATTACTGAATACCAAGAACAGCGCAATTTCCCTGCCATTGACGGAACATCGCAACTGAGTCCAGCTTTAAAATTTGGCGTCATTGGTATTCGTACTGTTTGGCAAGCCACAACCCAAGCACTAGAAAATAGTCGCAGTGAAGAAGCAACAGCCGCTATCCGCACATGGCAACAGGAGCTAGCTTGGCGGGAGTTTTATCACCACGCAATGTATAACTTTCCCCAATTGGCTGATGGTGCTTTCCGCGATACCTTCAAAAACTTTCCTTGGGAAACTAACGAAGCACATTTCCAAGCTTGGTGCGAAGGCAGAACTGGTTACCCCATTGTGGATGCAGCAATGCGCCAGTTGAATGAAAGCGGCTGGATGCACAACCGTTGTCGGATGATTGTCGCTAGTTTTCTCACTAAAGACTTACTAATTAATCCCCAATTAGGAGAAAAATACTTTATGCAGAAATTGATTGATGGTGATTTATCTGCTAATAATGGCGGTTGGCAATGGAGTGCTTCTAGTGGGATGGACCCCAAACCCGTGCGAATTTTCAACCCAGCCAGTCAAGCACAAAAATTCGATCCAGATGGACAGTATATTCGGCAATGGGTGACAGAATTGCGGTCTGTGGATACAGAATACTTAGTTACTGGTAAAATTCCACCTTTGGAACGCCACGCTGCTGGCTATCCGGAGCCAATCGTAGATCATAAAATACAACAACAGCAGTTTAAAGAGCGTTATCAACAACAAAAAACCCTCAGTAGTGCCCAGTAATTGAAGTTGTGAACGCCAAAGCCTTGAGGCGTTCTCTGAGAGTAGCCCCACAAGTCTCTATTATGGGCAATTTAGCGGACATCATACTTATCCTATAATTCACTGAGAACCCGGCTTTACCAACATTGTAGTCTTCTGATTTGGATGCTTGACCGCAAATGCCCTGATACTTTAATGTGCCTTGTTAATAAATTCCGCAAAAACACCGTTACTTAATTTGTCTTTCCGATCAAAACTGAGAGCATCCAGTTGATTAGGGTTTATTTATGACCAGCCCTGTAACGACGGTTATCCAGGTCAATTTGAAGATGGCTCTGGAGGTAGCTCAAGAATTGGAGCAAGCTCCATACACCAAACTCGGTGCTTATTGTTTAGAAATTTTGCGGGAAATAGGATGTCCTGGTACTGAACTTCCAGATAACTTACAAACTCGCGATCAGCAGCTAAATTTCATCACTGGCTTTGCGTCTTATGCTTTTGGGGAGGTACAAAATGTCCAGAGCATTAATTGAAGATATCTTTAATGATTCAGAAGAAGCACAAGAAATTACTTTTCCTGCCACGGATCAAGATTTATTAATTTTAACAGAAAAATTTTTAGGGTTTGAAATTCCCTCAAAGGTTTTCTTGCAAGCTATATCGATCGCTGCTTACGATTGTGCATCTGCTTTTCGCTACGTTGACAATTATTTGGCTATCCTCAAAAATAAAAATAAGCGTAAGCATAAAAAAATACTTGTGTTGAAGTCTGCGGCTAATTTTGAAAATAATTGAGTCGGATTTTCACAAAGTAATACCATTTTGGATTTGAGATTTTCCATTGTGTTCGGGCGTGCATCTCCTAAAAAATGAATTAATCAGTGGATTTTTGGGAATTCCATTTATTGCAATCATAATTCAAATTGGTATAACTAAAAGCCAATACGGTTTATTTAGATAAGAGAATTTACATCACTTCTATAGAGACGTTATAATACAACGTCTCTACATTTGTTTTAGGGACTTCCAATAAAAAAACGTCCCATCGTAGGGGCGCACAGCTGTGCGCCCCTACAAATGTACAAATAATTTGGAACAATTTATTTTTTGGAAGTCCCTTAATAATTGAGAATTCAGAATTGAAAGCAATTAGGAATTAAACAAGACAAACTTGTTCATACCTTTTCCCTGCGATATCCCATGTAAATTCTGTTTCTACTAGTTGTCTGGCATTTTGGGATAATTGCGATCGCAGTTGTGGATTCTCGAATAATTGACTAATTGCGCTGACGTATTCGGCAGGTTGATTGGCTCGTAATGCTCGTATTGACTCGTTAGCACCGTCTACAGCTAATCCTTCTAAACCGCGATCGCTCCCCACTATTGGTATACCAGCGGCCATTGCTTCTAAAGTCTTATTTTTAATCCCAAACCCAGTCCGCATCGGTACAACGCAGATGGTTGCTTTGTGTAAATATTCTACCATTGAAGGTACACGTCCAGTAACATTAATTCCTGGTCTTTTACCAAGTGCTAAAACTTCTGGTGCAGGATGAGAACCGACAATCTCGAAAGTTGTATCGGGATATTTTTTTTGGATTTCTGGCAATATTTCATTGCTGAAAAAGCACACAGCATCAACATTCGCCAAATAATCCATTGCACCAATAAAAACTAAATGATGTCCCCCTGGATCGCTGGTACGATAGGGAAAAGAAACTAAATCTACGCCGTTGGGAATAACTGTAATTTTACTATTGGGGTTAAATTCTTGTATTTGCAGTTTATCTTCTGCTGTTGTCACAACAATTTCCGAAAATTTAGCACAGTAATTTTGTTCATAACGACGCAAAAGTGGCAGATTAATTTTATCTCTGATGGCATTTTGAGAAATGCCGATCGCTAATTGTTTTCGACAAGTAGCATAAACAGAACTATGAACATTAACTATGGTTTTTAGCTGTTTCTGAAAATGTGGCTGCACATAAATTTCATTGACGCTATGTTCGCAGGTAATCGCATCACATTTCCCTGCTGCTACCCAGTTATTAATCCAGGTCTGCATCTCCACGGAATAGTGATTGAGTACGCTGGGCGGTGTGCCCTGTAACAAAAATTTACCAAAGCGCTGGATCTTTTTCAAAGTTTTGGCTGTGGTTGCAGAATCTTGCGGGCGATCGAAAACTACCAAATGATCCACACAATCACGTAATCCTACCAATTCAGCATCAGTAACACCGCGTTCTCGTTGAGTAACTAGAGTAACAGTATGGCGCTGAGTTAAGTACTTAAGTAAATAAAATGTCCTGACTTGGGTTCCTCCCCTTGTGGGTGGGTAAGGAAACGTGCAAGATACCATCAAAATGTTCATACAAGTAATGCATTAAATGTGATACATACACCATGACCTGATTCATGGCTAGATGTCATCATAAGTATCCCTTAATATATGATTTGTAAAATTTTCATAAATTAAAAGAGAACTCAGAATTCAGAATTCTGGATTCTGACGACTGACGACTGACGCCTTTATTCTGAATTCTGACTCCTGAATTCTTTCTTGTTAAAGCTAGTTACCTATTAACAGACCGTCATGGTAAATTTACTGTATAGTTTCACCTTGGCTATTGTTTTTATGGTCAAGTGTAAGTCAGTATGTAACTGTCACTGACAAAGTGGTGAGCGAACAAACTAGTCTATAACTTAAGTAGGATTTAGCAAAATGAAATCATTTGGTATTTACACGCTTGCCAATGATACTGTATACGACCAATTAGTTGCTTTGCTAAACAGTATTGAGGTAAATGTTGGAGAAGATATTCCTGTTTGTGTGATTCCTTACAACCAGCAATTAGACTTGGTTAAGCAGGAACTCAAATCTAGAAAAAATGTCACGCTTTTTGAAGATTGGGAAGCAATTCATCGCTGGGATAATTTCATCAATGAACTTTGGGATGCTCATCCCAGGGCAAATGATTCTAAATTAAATCGTCCAGGCTGGTACAAAGGTTCTGTACACCGAAAGTTTGCTTCTTTTAATGGCGAGTTTGACAGATTTGTGTTTTATGATGCTGATAGTTTAGCCATGAAACCAATTGATGACATTTTTGAAAAGCTGGATAATTACGATCTAATATTTAACGATTGGGAACATGCTAAGCCCAGAGAAAAAACACAATTAAATTTAGAAGTACTTGAAAGAGTAACACAACTAACAGAAACTGATTTGCGTGCCAAAATACATTGTGATAGCTTTTTTGGTTCTAAAAGGTTGCTTTTCGGTGGCGAAGATTTAGATATCATCAAAGAAAGATGGATTGAAAAACGTGAATTTGAATGGATTCGCCCTGGTTCCTGGTGGTCTAGTTCAGGCATATTTGTTTATATAACTTTATACGGCGATCCTCGAATATTTAACTTTACCCTCAGTCCGAATGGTGAAGATAGAACAGGTAACTGTGCTAATGCAGACCGATTCGTGAATATTAATAATGTTCTTTATAATCAAGATGGCTTAAAACCAATTCATCGCATTCACTACATGAGCTATTCTTCCACTGACTTTACGCGTTTATGTCAAGGAGAAGATGTCAATATTGATTATAGAGATGAGTTTTTATATTATCGATTTCTCAAAGAGCCAGAACGAAAACCCAAAGAGTTGAAAGTTCCTAGTGTGATGTCACAAATGAATCGTTTTATTAAAAAATCTAGCAAAAAACTTCAGAGAATGATCTCTTGAAGAAGAATTCAGCAATCTTTTAGCAAATATAGGAATGCGGTTTTATTTTGGGACAAAATTAAGTATTTGTAGGGTGTGTTAGGCGTAAGCCGTAACGCACCAAAGCCTTAAGAATGAATGGTGCGTTACGCTGTTGCTAACGCACCCTACGTATCTAAAGCGCAACTACAAACCTTTTCTAGTAAAATGTCACTTTTAGTTCAAATCATCCCCCTCTGTCTCCTCTGGTTCCAGCAATTCCCAAATTAGAAAGGCAATTTCAATGAAAATACCGGAACCTGGGATTAAGCACTCTGCAATTAAAGGAATCACGAATAGTAAAACTATCACCAGCTTTTTAATATTGATAGATTTCGTTGCTTTTTGCATTTGTTTCACCTGGAATACTGAAGCAACGGTAAATTTGGGGTAGTCCGTGAAAGCAAATGCAGTTGTCTGTTGGCTGTAATGGGTGAATACCCGGAGATTTGAGTTTGGGGATGCTAGATTAAGTTTGGGGATTCCCGAAACTTTATCGCAAATTTGAGCAAAAGTAACCGATGGCGCGTGTTAGCTATGGCGATGATGTCAAGGCGCGGGTAAGGCAGCTATTAGAAAGGTTGTTGGCTTATGCCAATGATGAGATAGAAAATGGTGAGCGTTTTAAAATTGACTTTAATTGGCAAACACCAAAGCAACTAGTTGTGAGGACACAGCTAATAGTTTTGGCAGAACTTGGTGGTTTGGAGAAAGAACAAGTTCGAGAAGCGCTAAAAGCAGTTGCTGAGTTTTTGGATATTCTGGAAGATTTGCGGGAACACAAGCGAGGTTCGGAGAACTGGCATTTTCGGCTGACGCTTTGGTGCGACAAAGGGGACAAAGAGGGGAACTTAAGTAAATTTGATGCAGAATGGCAACGCCGTAGAGAAGAATTACCCGGTGTGCAGCGTGCTGAGGCGAAAAAAGCTAAACCCAAGCCGACGTTTTACGAAAATATTCCCTTAAGTGGGGTGGTGGAGTTTGTTGGACGTGAAAAAGACCTCGAAAATCTACACCAGCTTTTGCAGGAAAACGAACAGGTGGCTATAGCCGCTGTTGCGGGGATGGGTGGAGTTGGGAAAACAGAACTTGCTCTACAATATGCCAGGAATCACCGGGAAACTTACAAAGGTGGAATTTGCTGGTTGCTGGCAAAAGTTGGAGATGTGGGCATTCAAGTTGTGCAGTTTGCCAGAACTGTGCTTGATTTAAACCCACCAGAAGGTTTGGATGTCCCGGCACAAGTGCAATACTGCTGGCGGCATTGGCGTGAGGGCGATGTGCTGCTAGTGTTAGACGATGTTGGAGAATATCAGCAGGTTAAGCCTTATTTACCCTCGTCATCTTCCCGGTTTAAAGTGTTGATTACCACGCGCCAATACTTGGGAGCATCTATTAAGCAATTATCTCTGGATGTATTGCAACCAGAAGCGGCGCTGGAGTTATTAAAGTCGTTTTTTAAAGAAACACCACAGCGAATTGAGCAAGAATTAGCTGTTGCAAATCAGTTGTGTGAGTGGTTGGGATATTTGCCTTTGGGTTTGGAATTAGTGGGGCGATATCTCAAGTGCAAAGTAGACCTTTCTTTAACAGAAATGTTGCGACGGTTGGAGAAAAAGCGACTAGAACAAACCGCACTCATTAAACCAGAAGGCGACATGACAGCGCAATGGGGTGTGTTAGCAGCTTTTGAGTTGAGTTGGCAGGAATTAGAGGACGATGATAAGCAGTTGGGCTGTTTATTGAGTTTATTTGCACCCGCGCCTATAGCTTGGGATTTGGTGGAACAGTGTTTACCAGAGGAAGACGAGGAAGAGTTAGAGGAAATTCGGGATGAGAAGTTATTGAATTTGCATCTACTCCAGCGCAAAGATGAGGGAGTTTACCAATTGCATCCACTGTTGCGTGAGTTTTTCCAATATCAGCTTACAGATTTAGAACAGGCAGAGGAATTAAAGCGAAGTTTTTGCAAGGTAATGATAGCAGTTGCTAAAGATATTCCTCAGTCACCCACCCTTGAGCAAATCACTGCTGTTACCCCTGCCAAACTTCATCTAGCAGAAGTAGCTAAAAATCTCATTCAATACGTTAGTGATGAAGATTTTCTTTGGGCTTTCGTCGGTAACTCTCGATTTTACCAAGGTCAGGGATTGTATGAAAAAGCAGCACCTTGGTTAAAGGAATGTTTAGAAGTCACTAAACAGCGCTTTGGAGAAAAACATCCAAATGTTGCCACTAGCCTCAACAACTTGGCAGCACTCTACTCCTCCCAAGGAAGAGGTACTGAAGCCGAATCCCTCTACCAGCAAGCTTTGGAATTAAGACGACGCTTGCTGGGTGAGAAACATCCTGATGTTGCTATTAGCCTTAACAATCTGGCGTTACTTTACAACTCGCAAGCAAGATACAGCGAAGCCAAACCCCTGTACCTCAAAGCTTTAGAAATAAGGCGAGACTCGCTGGGTAAACAACATCCATCTGTTGCACAAAGCTTCAACAATCTGGCGTTACTCTACGCTTCCCAAGGAAAATACAGCCAAGCCGAATTTCAGTTCCTGCAAGCTTTGGATTTAAGACGATGCTTGCTGGGTGAAGAACATCCATTTGTTGCTAGTAGCCTCAACAATCTGGGGTTACTCTATGCTTCCCAAGGGAAATATACTACAGCCGAATCTTTTTTAGAGCAAGCTTTGAAACTAAGGCGACACTTGCTGAAAGAAGAACATTTTCCTGTTGCAGAAAGCCTCAACAATCTGGCGTATATCTATCATTCTCAAGGAAAATACACTACAGCTGAATCCTGTTTAGAACAAGCTTTAGAACTAAGGCAAAACTCTCTGGGAAAAGAACATCCTCTTGTTGCAGAGAGTCTCAACAACCTAGCAGCGTTCTATAGCTCCCAAGGCAGATACAGTGAAGCTGAACCATTGTACTTACAAGCATTGGAGATTTTTAAGCAACGATTAGGGATAAATCATCCCAATACTGTTAAATGTTGTAAAAATTTAGCAGATTTACGCGATCGCCTCACCTAACAATAGCAAAATTCATGTTCCCAGGTAAAATAATGGTGTTCTGGGGGCGTAGGCGTAGCCCGTCAGAGATATTACTCTACTCTAGTTTGATTGTAGAAGGATCTGACCCACAATAGATTAGTACAAAATTACCCATGAATCAAGAACTGACTCAAGCGATCGCCTCTGAAATTCAGTTATTTCAGAATATCGAACAAAAAGAAAACTTTCTGTTTTTACTCGGTGCTTTAATTGCTAAAGTAATTAGCTTAAAAAAAGCTGCGGAAGTCATGCAGCTAGAACCAGCAGAATTACTCAAGATTCTAGACTTGATGGGAATTGAGTTTTCGTATCTCTGTGAAGAAGATGTTGCTTTAGAAAAAAGCTGGTGAATGAATGCAGATGTGAGTCCTATAGTTGTTTTCGATACAAACACGCTCTTTTCGGGGTTAGGTTGGCGAGGTAGTCCCTATCGTTGTTTAGAACTTGCGAGGAATGGGCGGATTGAATCTGTAACTTGTCGAGAGATTTTATTAGAGTTAGGCGAAAAGTTGCTAACCTAAAACAACGCGATCGCGTCCTTGTCTTTTAGCATGATAAAGTGCTTTTTCCGCAGCATTAATTAAATTAGCAGGCTCAGTTTCCAGGGCGGGAATGATACTAGCTACGCCTAAACTCACAGTTAAAACAGGAGCAGGCAAACCACCAATGCTAGGATACTCACACTGAATCGCCAAAGCTTTTACTTCCTCTCGAATATATTCAGCGATGTACATTGCAGCAGCGACATCTATTTTTGCAAGAATCACAAATTCTTCACCACCATAACGAGCCACTAACACCTCGTTATTTTCATTTCGTAAATCTTCTGTTGGGAAAGTTGCAAAAGAATTAGTAGCAGGATAAGCGATTTTGTTAGTGGAATATGAGAAACTACTATTACCTAGTAAGCATTTTACGCAGTTACAGATAGTATTCGCAATTTCTCGTAAACATTGATCTCCTGCGGCAAGGCCATAAGTTTTATTATAAATTTTGAAATAGTCGATATCGCATAAAATTAGTGATATTGGGGTGCGCTGACGAACAGAACTTTGCCATTCAATTTGTAGGGAAGTTTGAAAATAGCGCCGATTTAGTAATTGAGTTAGTTCATCCAAGCTAGAGAGGATAATTAATTGTTGATTTTGTTGTTTTAATTCTTCAAAATGATTATTATTAAATTCCTCATTAATTTTCAAATGTTCGCGGAAATATAACCGATATAATTCACATGGGGGAGTACAGCGATCGCCTTCTAAATTAATTAGCCCCATCCCCTGTAATTTATATGCCAATGCTGGTTTTAATTTCACATAATGTTTAGCGTTCATTACCTGATACAAAGCATTTACTAAATCTGGTTCATCTCGTAGTGCTAATATATATTGCCTTAAATAATCATGATAAATTCCTGACTCTGTAGGCGCTTGTTGTAATAGCTGTTTTAAATTTCCTTGTAATCCTCCTTTGCCTACAAGATGATATAAAGCCAATCGCACTAAGTAAGGATGTCCCCCCACCATTGCCATTAAACTGTCAGCGTCTCTCCCATCTCTCCAATCCAAACCGTGACGTTGTGCTAAATCTTGGACTTGTTCTTTTGTAAACAAAGGTAATTTAATCGGCAAACCAATATTAAATGGTGATTGAGTCAATTTTATCGGAATCAGAATTTCCGTGGAATAAACCATAACCAAACGGAGTTTTTGCCAAATTTCTATTGCTTTAGCTTGTTCGTGCCACGAACGCACTAATGCTAACAATTCTGGGGCAATTTCCTGATAATCAAACACCCAATCAGCTTCATTCAAGACTAAAACCAAAGGAGTGTCCAACGCCGACAACAAATACTTTTGAAAATAGATAGAGCAGCTGACTTTGCTACCCATCTGTTCATCCCAATAATCATTTAGCTTTGGTTCTAGCTGTAATTCCCGACTGACATTGGCACAAAACCAGCGCAAAAATTTATCCAAATTCGCAAATACTGTTTTGTCTGCTTGCTGAAAGTCTAAACTCACAGTGCGGAAGTTTTGCTTTTTAGCGCGTGCAAGCAAGCGCAGAACTAAAGAGCTTTTCCCCATTTTCTTGGGTGCTTTGATGCAGATGACACTCCCTGGTTGAGCGATTTCTGCGTAAGCAAGTTCCTCAATTGGCGGACGAGAAATGTAGAATCTGGAATTTAGGGATACCGCGCCACTAGGAAATTCTAAGGATATGGCTGTGGCAACTTGGTTAAATTCTCTAAGTAACTGCTGATGTGCTTTACCAAGACGATGATTTTCTAGAGTCTGGCGGAAATTGGATTGATTTATTGGTTCTTTATAAAAATCACTGAGAATTTGCCATAAATGAGCAGCAACTTTCCTGACGCCATCCTCAGCATAATTTACTTCAACTGCTATGTTGGTGTAGGTTTTTCCTTCCCAAAAAGAACGCAATACAATTTCTTGGAGTGTTGTTAAACCGGTTGCTTGACTGGCTTTTAATAGGAGTACTACTTCATCTATAGACATTACTCGTTGACTCTAATTAAGCATCAATTTTTTTTTACAGGATTATTCTTGGCAACTACATGTAGCTTGTTGTATGTGCGTCAGAGCCAACTCTTTCCCAAAAACTACAAATAAGTCTGGATAATTTTTTTTGTATCCTCAGATATTTGGCGTGATTTAATCATAGAATTTTTTTGACAAATTTTTCCGAATTTTTCACTAATTTTATGTGATTCGATCTCCTTTTTGGAGACATATCTTAGAATGTAGATGCACACAAATTAGTTGTTTTTTTCTGAAAAATAGCTAAGGCGATCGCAATAAAGCTGACATTTGTCTGTTTAGTTTTTGCTAAATTACATCCAAATTGACAATCTGGGCTGATAATCTGAGATCTAAGTTACAGTCAAATCAAGTGAATTGACGATTTGTTAACAAAACCGTACTGTCCATAACTTTATCGTCAGGGTGTTAAGAAAGCGTAGAGAGAGAAGCACAGGATATCTTCTTCATCGTAACAGTGGCTATGCATATCGAAGAACCTGCTACCAATCCTCTGGGAACTCAACTTTCAGTACAAGATTACCAGAGTTTCCCAGAATCAAAACTACTAAACAAAGGACAAAAAGACTTGGTTCCAGAAAATTTAGATCCATGTCAATGCTCACAAGCGGCCTTAGAAATGGCCTTAATCGCTAATGGCTTGGGGTTGTGGGATTGGAATTTGCTAACAGATAAAACTTATTACGATCCTCAGTGGAAAAGCATTCTGGGGTATGAACTAGATGAAATCGATAACGAGTTGAAATCTTTTGAGCAACTCGTACATCCCCAGGATTTACCGAGAATTCGCCAGGTATTGCACGATTATCTGCAAAAATGCACGTCTGTGTTTGAAGTAGAATTGCGGATGTTGACTAAATCTGGGGAGTGGAAGTGGATTCTGACTTGTGGCAAAGTATTTCAGTGGGATGAATTTGGTAAGCCAGTGCGGATGGCGGGAACGCATAAGGATATTAGTCAGCAGAAAGCGATCGCAATTCAACAATACCAACTATCTGAACAACTCCACAAAGAAATTGCCCAATGCCAGTCCCTCGAAACCCAAGTCAGGGAAAAATCCCAACACCTAGAAATTACACTGCAAAAACTCCAATCTACCCAAAAACAGTTATTACAGAACCAGAAAATGGCTAATCTCGGTCAACTGGTGGCAGATATAGCTAATGAAATTCATAACCCAGTTAGCTTTATCTACTGCAATCTCTATCCTGCCAGTCAATACGCTGAAGACTTAATCAGAGTTATTGAACTTTATCAAGATTACTATCCCACACCAACCCCAATCATTGCCTTACATCTACAACGCCTTGACCTCAATTTTCTCAAGACAGACTTCTTGAAATTACTCTGGTCAATGCGAGCCGGAACTGAACGCATCAAAGAAATTGTTTTTGCTTTGCGGAATTTTTCCAACTCTGACCAAAGCCAAATGCAAAAATTTGATTTACATCAAGGACTTGATAGTGTTCTCAGAATTTTGCAGCATCGCCTGAAAGAACAGCCTGATAGACCAAGAATTGAAATAATTAAAAATCTTGGTGAATTGCCCTTAATTGAATGCTATCCTGGTGAACTAAATCAGGTATTTATGAATATCTTGACCAATGCTATTGACGCTCTAGAAGAAAAAATTCAACAAGATTATTTATTTACTCCCCAAATTTCGATTCATACAGAAATTGTTAGTAGTCACTTATCATTAGTCAACAATCATCAACCTTGGTTAAATAATCAAAAATTAGGAAAAAAACATAAAGTTATAATTCGTATTTCTGACAATGCCAATGGTATACTTCCCCATATTCAAAGACATATCTTTGAACCCTTCTTTACTACAAAACCAGTAGGTAAAGGATTGGGACTATCAATTAGTCAGCAAATTATAGTGGAAAAACATCAAGGTAAACTTAAGTGTAACTCTCAATTAGGTCAAGGTACGGAATTCATAATTGAGATGAGTACAACTGCAAGACACCATACAAACATGAAAAAACACGCCAGTTTTTAGTTAGTTAATTTTTTTTGTTTACAACAAGACAAATTTATGATTTGATTGGTGAAAACACTCTCTAAAACTCGAAAAACTTGATTTCCTATTTTCAATTAAAATCTATGACCTCAACCATTTCCAACAAAACTCCAAAGTTACCCACCCAAGCAATAGGAGCGAAAATATTTCATTGGTCTAACATCATTAGCCTATTTCTTATGCTCACCAGTGGACTACAAATTTACAACGCCAACCCCGTTTTTGGTGGACGTGAAGGCTTGCACATTCCACCAATATTTACCTTGGGAGGTTGGCTTGCAGGAGGTAGACATTGGCATTTCGCTGCAATGTGGCTATTTTCATTGAATCTCTTGTGGTATGGAATTTACGTTTTAATTACCCGGCGTTGGCGACATCGGTTTGTAGGAGGCAACGACCTCAAAGCCTTACAAAAAACTCAAAATTCCCAGCGCCTGATTTACGCTTGGCATCGTATCGCCTATACAGCAATTATTCCAATCTTACTATTGGCATTATTTACAGGAATAGGAATGTATAAACCTGCTCAAGTTCATTGGATTGTCGATTTTTTTGGTAGTTGGCAAGCGTTACGAATTGTTCACTTCGCCTCAGTACCAATGGTTATCTTATTTGTAATAGTTCACTTTTTATTAGGGCGTAAAGCAGGAGGTTCACAACTTACAGAATCAATGTTTTGGTGAAAGTGACCAAATAATTATTAATTTATAATTCATAATTCATAATTTCCCTTACTTGCCCCTCTCTTAATAATTAAATATTTATTGAAACACTACTAAACCGAGAAAAATTTTAGAACATTGCTTGCATCATCTATAACCAGGATGAAAATTATTTATAATTATAACTATATAGTAATATAAATTATGTATGAAATTTAATCCTTATGTCAGAGACCCTTTTGCCAAAAAACAGTTCAGAACTCCTTGCTCCTGTTGCCGAGTATTTTAAGGTACTCTCTGAAACCAGTCGCTTACAAATTTTGAGTTGTCTGAGAACTGGACCGATGAACGTTACCGAAATGGGTGAAGCTACGGGTTTAGGACAAGCGAATCTCTCAAAACATTTAAAAATTTTAACTCAAGCAGGTTTGGTGTCCCGTCAGCAGAAGGGAGTTAGCGTCTACTATGCGATCAGTGACCCTATAATTTTTGATTTATGCGAATTAGTTTGCGATCGCATTGGCAACGAAATACAAAAACGGGCTAAAGAATTTGAACAGATCAAAGCCTTTGGCACCCTGTCAAAATAACTATTTCCTTACTCAAGCAGATGAAAAATTTTGAGTGAGTTTCCCTACTCCCCACAAATCATTGACTGGACACTCACTTTTATAGGACTGTAGACATTATATTACCATATAGTTATAATATTGATTAATCAAACAATTTCATCTGGAGTTAGCCATAATGTTATTTCGACAACTCTTTGACCCAGAAACAAGCACCTATACATATTTAATTGCTGATTTAGAGACTAAAACAGCGATTTTGGTAGATCCGGTATTAGAACAAGTGGAGCGCGATCGCCAGTTACTGCAAGAACTAGGATTAACTCTGAAATACTGCTTAGAAACCCATATCCACGCCGATCATATTACTGGGATAGCTAAATTACGGGAGGCTACAGGTTGTTTGGGAATTGTACCGGAAAATGCCCAAGCTGTATGTGCAGATAGATTTATGAAAGATGGAGAAGTATTAGAGTTAGGGAGTGTGAAAGTAAAAGCGATGGCAACTCCCGGTCACACTGATAGCCATAATGCCTATTTAGTTAATGGTACTCATCTACTCACCGGAGATGCCCTGTTAATTCGTGGTTGTGGACGGACTGACTTTCAAAGCGGGAACGCAGGGATGATGTATGACGCAATAACGCAACGATTGTTTACATTACCTGATGAAACCTTAGTTTATCCCGGCCATGATTATCGAGGTAACACAGTTTCCACCATTGGAGAAGAAAAACAATGGAATCCACGGTTTCTGGGACGAAACCGCAGCGAATTTATCCAATTGATGGCAAACCTGAATCTACCCAACCCGAAAAAGATTATGGAAGCAGTACCCGCTAACCAGCGCTGCGGTAGCGTTACTGCGTAACAAAATTATCCAAAAATTCTGCGTAAATCCACATTTATAAGTATAAAAATAAATGACTACTTCCCGTGTAAACAAATTACAAACCGTTGATGCTCAAACACTCAAACAGTTGTTGAAGCAACAAGCTATCACACTTATAGATGTCCGTGAACTAGCTGAGTATGCTCTAGAGCATATTCCCGGAGCAACCCTGGTTTCCCTGTCCAAATTCGATCCGCGCAAAGTTACCCAAGATCGAGACACAAAAGTGATTCTCTACTGTCGTTCCGGGAATCGTTCAACAATGGCTGCTCAAAAGCTATTTGATGCGGATTTTACTACTGTTACCCATCTGGAAGGGGGTATGAGCGCTTGGAAACAAGCGGGTTGTGCTACCACAATTAACAAAAATGCCCCCATTAGTTTAATGCGACAAGTGCAAATTGTCGCTGGTTCCTTGGTGTTAATGGGCACGTTGTTAGGAGCATTTGTTTCTCCCTGGTTCCTGATTCTCAGTGCTTTTATAGGAGCCGGATTAATGTTTTCGGGAATTACAGATAGCTGTACGTTAGGAATATTACTGTCTAAGCTTCCTTATAATCAACGGAGCAGTGTATGACGCTGTGGATAATTGGGCATTTACTGGCTGCTTGTATTGGGGTGAGCTTGGGTTTGATTGGTGGCGGGGGTTCGGTGTTGGCGCTGCCAATTTTAGTTTATGTTATGGGTATACCGCCAAAATCTGCGATCGCCATGACTTTGGTAATTGTCGGTACCGTTAGCTTATTGGGGGTGATTCCCCACTGGCGAGCCAAAAATGTTAATTTCAAGACAGCATTTATTTTTGGTTCGGCAACAATGCTAGGGGCATTTGTGGGAGCGAAAATTGCTACTCTCTCAGTAGTTACTGAAGCTTTCCAAATGATGCTGTTTGCAATCATGATGTTGGTGGCTGCGGTGTTGATGATTCGGCGTAGTTCTAAACCTGTAACAGCAGATGACAAACTGGCATTTTATCCGCCACCTGTCTGTAAGTATTGCTGGTTGTGGTTAGTTAGTGAAGGCTTGGGTGTGGGAGTATTGACTGGGTTGGTTGGTGTTGGTGGTGGATTTGCGATCGTGCCAGCTTTGGTATTGCTAGGAAATGTACCCATGAAAAAAGCGATCGGCACATCTTTGTTAATTATTGTATTTAATTCAGTTGCAGGTTTTTTGGGCTACTTAGGTCATGTTTCTTTAAATTGGAACTTGATGTTCTCTTTCATTGTGGCTGCTAGTGTGGGAACAATCTTTGGTGCGTACTTAGCTGAATTTGTCCCAGCTAATAGACTTCAGAAAACTTTTGGTTATTTTTTGCTTGCAGTTGCGGCTTTGGTTTTGGTGCAGAATCGTCAGCAACCGCCATCGCCCCAGGTAGAAAATCATCGCAACGCCCGACTAGTGACAGTCAGTCATGAGTGATATGATGTTCGGGTGAAGACTTATCATTAGGACTGACGCTCTGACGCTCTGACGCGGAGAAATTTTAATAATAAGTGATTATCCGAACTTGATATGAAGCGATTCTTTGGGGAATAGACCTAAGTGAAGCAGACTTGTATTGCGCCATTCTGCGTGAGGCTGATTTGACTGGTGTAAAGTTGGTTCAGACACGCCTAGACAGAGCCAACTTACAACAGTTTTCACGTATTTGAACCACATCTCTCGTAGAGGCACAATATATTGTGCCCCTACCACGTGGTCTATTTACCTGAAAATTGCTGTAACGTGCAGACTCACGTCAAATGAGTACAATAGCGATCGCGCCCCTGTTGTTTGGCATTGTACAGTGCTTTATCGGCTGAAGCGATCAGTGTATCTGGCTTGATGTCGTAAGTGGGTATGACACAAGCAATACCCAAACTAACTGTGACGATATCCTTGATATCAGACTGTGCATGGGGAATGGCGCGATCGGAAATTGCTTGCTGAATATTTTCTGCTACTGCGATCGCTCCCGCTAAGTCAGTATTGGGGAGGAGTACCGAAAATTCTTCCCCACCGTAACGCGCTACTAAATCAGCAGGACGATAAACTGTCTGTTGTACTGTTTGCGCTATTGTGATTAGACAATCATCGCCTCCAAGATGACCATAGCAGTCGTTGTAAGATTTGAATTTATCAACATCGAATAAAATCAGTGACAGGGGTTGTTGTTCTCGTGCAAGGCGTTTCCATTCTGCTTGCAGTCGTCCATTGAAGCAGCGACGGTTAGCCACCTGAGTCAAACCATCTAGATTTACCAGTTGTTCTAATTTCTGATTTGCATCTTCTACTTTTTCTTTAGCAATTACTAACTCTGCTGTTCTCTGGTGTACCCGTTGTTCTAAAGTTTCCAAAGATGTTTGTAATTGAAGTGCCATGTTGTTAAACGATTTCGCCAGTTGACCTATTTCATCTTTTGAGCTAATTTTGGCGCGAATATCTAAGTTACCTGCGCTAAATTGGAAAACTATATTCGTAAGGTAAATTATTGGCTTTGTTAGCAGTTGCCCAATGGTAAAAGCGATGATTGTCACTACTGAAGCGATAATTGCAAATAGAAACATTGTGTGACGAATTTGCTTTTCTACAGGTGCTAGGGCAACAGCAAGAGGCTGTGCGAACAACACAGACCAAGGTTTATATTTTAAACGAGCGATCGCAATCAGATTAACCTGATTACCTGTTGCTGACAAAGATGCAATTAAATACGACTGTTTATTATCTAATGCTTGCTTAAGTTTTAACTCATTAGTTGCCAATTCTTGCACAGGAAAATTAGGCAAATTACCTTCCCGTTGCAGTTGGGTTACAACATCGAAAGGCAGAGGTACAATTGATTTAAAAAGTAGTTTTGGTGCAGTGCTATGTGCCAGATAAATATTATTTTCATCTAAAAGAATAGCAAAGGATTTTGCCCCAGCTCGTTCAGTTTGTCGAGTTACTAACTGTTGGACAACCGTAGCATTGTATGAAACACGTAAGACACCTAATATATCTCCATTGGCATTGCGAACTGGACTGCTAAAAAACAGGGTAACAAGGTCAGGAATTGTCGGCGATCGCTTCATGCTAGAAGCAAAAGATAACCGAGTTTCCAGTGGTTTTTTAAAATAATTTTCAACTGATTCATCTTTGCCAATGTTTGATGTCTTTGTATCCAATACATTTTTCCCGTTTAAGTCGAGCAAAGCATAAGAGAGAATATTGAGCATATCTTTGCGACTGAGACGAATTAATGTTTCTATTGCCAATTGCATTTCGGGGCTGTCATCTCGCTCTTTTGGAGTCAGGCTGAGATAGCGTGCCAAACCTGGTAAGATCGCCTCTACGCGCACGGCATTGAGATTTCCATCAATAAAGGCATCTATTCTGTTAGCGGTTTCGTTAGCCGCCGCAGATAAGGCTTGTCGGGCGTTTTCAGTTAGTGCTTTTTCAGTTGTTTGTTTGTTGATAAATGCCAATAACAGCAAAGGAATCAAAGCAACAATGAGAAACGAGGCGATCAACTTTCTACGGATACCGCCCAAAAAAGTCTGCTGCATGGCTTTAAACTAGGAGGGAGAATTCAAAAAGGAAGAATTGAACAAACTTTTTAGCTCAGGAATGCGCGTCACATTTCCAGAGCGAATAAAAAAGTCTGCATATATCTTGGCAATTTTGTAGATGGAGTTAGGGTTGCTAGATTGAAATAATTTTTTATTTTCAGCTAAATCGGTTAGATTTACTCCCTCCAGAGAAAGTGTATTGCTAGGAATTTTTAACGCTTTGCTGACGATGGCGTTTCCTTCCTGAACATTTGCCCTCCAATAGTTTGCGGCTTGCAGCCATCCTCGCACGAATGCACGAACGTCTTCGGGGCGATCGCGGATTGTATCATTGCGAAAGATAATCATATCTAAAATCAAGCCAGGGGTTTGTTTACTGGTAAATATGATGTGTCCCCCTGATTTAATAGCTTCAGAAAGATGGGGTTGCCAAGTGTGTCCGGCTTGAATAACATTATTTTTCAGGCCTTGAGGAATTTCTAAAGCCTCTAATTTAACCAATTTCACATCATCGCTGGTGAAGTTGAAACTTTTCAACATCTCAGTCACGAAAAGTTCACTAAAACCGCCTAGATTTGCGCCTAGCTTTTTCCCTTGCAAGTCAGCGACAGTTTTTATTTGTGGTTGAGCGACTACTACATCTGCTCCTGTTGATTCATCTATAACCAGCACACCTTGTATATCAGGATTTGTGGCACTCAAGATGATAAAACTTCCCAAGGATATTGTAATACCATCATACTTACCCGCACTGAAGTTTGCTCTTTCCAATTGGGTGTATCGTTTATTAATTAGTTCAACATCTACACCTTGGGCTTTGAAGAATCCTTTTTCTTGAGCAATGATGCCTGGATACTCTCCAATAAAAGATGCAAATTGCACTTTCAAGGGAGGGCGTTTGAATTCGGTCGGTGATGAAGCATGACAAGCAAATAGCAAACAGGCGGTAAGGAGAAAAATACTAAGGTATCTGAATAGTTTAAACATAGAATATTTGATATTTTTGAATTACTTGTTAAATAATTTTCTTCTGTATATTCCAAATTGGAAGAATTATTTTCAGCAAATATATATACACTTAGTATTGTTTAGTGCGTTACGAACTTCGTTCTAACGCACCAAACCCCAGATATTTCGCCAGTGTATCAAAAATCGTATGTTATCCTAAGAGGTTGTTTGAAAAGTATTTCGCTGTGACTTTAGACACTTTTAGATCCCCTCAACTTCTTTCTTTCTTGGTGTCCTTCTCTGACGAGATGCTACGCGAATGCTTCCTTTGCGGTTCGTTTTTTTCTTGTACTTAAATATGGTTTAGCGCATCTTCATACAGAACTGGTATCAGATTAAACAAGCAGAAGCAGAAAATAAAATTCCCCCAGATCCAAAAAAATCTGAGGGAAAGTAAGCGTGATAAGACTATTTGATCTACATTGCGATTTAAAGAATCCCAAATACTGACCCGACAGTAGATTTAATCGAATCGCGTGCATCCTTCAAAGTTTGGCTGATGGGATGCTTTGCTTGTAAAAATACACGGGCACAATTCCGTCCTGGCATTCCGGAAATGGAACCGCCTGGATGAGTTCCTGCACCAGTCAGAAACAAATTGTCAATTGGAGTTTTGTAGTTCGCTATTTCTGGCAACGGACGGAAAAATACCATTTGATCTAAGGTCATATCAACATGGTAGTAATTCCCTTTGTATGCGCCTAATCTTTCTCCGAGTTCTGCTGGACTTTCTACACGACGGGCGATAGTTGCATTTTTCACATTCGGCGCATAGTTCGCCAACTTATCAATCACTCTGTCTGCAACTTCGTTTTTCAATTCATCTGTCCAACCCGTACCTTTCAAACCTGTACCTTCTGCACCTGCAATTTGATAAGGGGCGAAAAACTCAATCCACAGCGTATGCTTGCCTGATGGTGCTAATGTGGGGTCTAAGTAGCTAGGCATCACTACATACATTGATGGGTCAGCATCGGGAATCTCTCCCAAGGTACATTTACTATGAGCCTGTTCTACATGAGCCACGGAATCTGCAATTAAAATAGATCCAACAAGATATTCATCTTTGTGGGCGTGGTAGGGAAAGCGCAGTGGTTCGTTCAAAGCCAAATCAATCTTGAGGATAGTTTCGTTGTTGTTAACGATGCGGCGTTCTAATCTTTCCCATAAGTCAGAATCGACTCCATCAACTTCGCTTTTATCAGTCATTTCTAAGAACAACCGCTTGGCATCAATATTAGAAATAACCCCGTGTTTGGCACGATATTCTTTACCACCAGCGACTCGCACACCTACAGCTTTGCCATCATCAATTAAAACTTTTTCTACATGCTGGTCTGTGAGAATAACGCCACCTTTACTTATGACTAAATTCACCAAAGCTTGCACAAGTGCGCCAGTTCCGCCGCGAGGTCTTGCCATCCCTGGATTATGACGCATTGCCATCATAATTGCACCGATCGCCAGGGTTTTTTGTGATGGCGGCGCACCAAGTTCTGATGCGAGTCTTGCTAGTGGCGCTTTGAGAAATTCCGAATCAAACCACTCATTAAGTAAATCCTCACCGCTGGTTAACATGTTGCGAATAAAGTCCAGCGTTTTGTTTGGCGAACCAATGACAGAAAATAAATCTTTGAGTTTTGTGATGTCATAGTTACCAAGGATGTCTATAATTGACTTCGGCGGTGCATTAAACATGGGAATCATTGCACCGATCGCTCTTTGCCAATAGTCGGTAAATTCTGCGTATTTTTTAGCATCGCGATCGCTATATCGAGCGATTTCTGCACAAGTCCTTTCTACTGACTTATGTCCTAAGAAATATTTGCCATCAGGATGGGGACAGAAAACAACTGGATCGCATTCTAAATAATGCAAACCGTATTTTTCCAATTCTAATTCTTCAACAACCGGCCCCAAGTGAATAAACTCATGGTCAATTGCACATAAGTTAAATTTAAATCCAGGAGCTTCTTGTGGTAAACATTCTTCAGTTGTTGCTGCACCGCCTGGAACGGAACGCTTTTCTAGTAACAGGACACTATAACCGGCTTTCAATAAATAAGCGGCACAAACTAACCCATTATGTCCGGCACCAATCAGCACAACATCATACTCTTGCATATTTGTTACTTTGAAATTAAGTAGCTTTATAAAGCTTAAAAAACTTGGAGAAAATTTAAATCAGCCATCAGTAACAAAAATTATTTTTGATGAGTGTCAGTCCTACTAAAGAGGTACTACATCTGATGGCGGTATTTGCTTTACTTGAACTTCCATCATAAGTATTAAATGACCAATTTCTACTTCTATATCTTTGAGATGAAATTTGATATCGTCCCATTGAAAATATGGTATACTCATCAATTCTTTGGCTTTGTGTATGAATGCTGTAATTAATTCTATGGAAACACCCTCTCCCTCAGTACAGTTAAAACTCTGCAACATAGCGGGTTGTGAAGAAGTACGTGGACGAGCGATCGCATTATAAGCTAAAGGCCGAGTATTTTCCATTTCCTTTAACAACACCTTTCCTCTGAATTCCATTTTGCCATCACCAGGTAAAAATACCTGAATTTGTTGCGACTCAAAGCTCACAATTTGGCCATCAACATCCAACTCGAGGTTTTGCATCTGCTTGCGAATAAACTCTGATGACAAAGCGCGGTTAATATCTGTTTCTGTCAGTGTAATCTTAGCAATGGCATTTACTGGCTGATTGAGTTTTATTTCACCGAAAACAGCATTGAAGGGATTAATAGCAATACCATCTGTTTGCAGTTTTATTTTGTGTACGCGAATGTCTTGTTGAATAACTAATCCTTCCCCTGCAACTGAAACCCCATCGGCTTGTCCCTGAATTATTTTTAACAGATCGGTTTGTATATCTATTTCTATTTGTTCTACTTCATCGAGATTTTCGGATATCCTTCTTTCAGCTTCATGGGATAATAATTGCTCCTCCAATCTATGCTCATCAGGCATGAATTATTAATCTCCTAAATATCCTTTCTTACTGTAAACCCTGGATACTCAAGAGCGAATCTATATTGTGGTATATGCAAGTCGGAGGACTGAGAGTCTGTTAACTTTAGCAGGCTCCCACTACAAAATAAATCTGCGTAAATCACGCTACGTTCTTTTTTCTTTCTTTAGCGATTTTCTTTTTAATGTCGTCCCATACGATAGCACTATTATTTTCTACATCACTTTTAGGTAGATTAACTGTTCTCTGTCGTGTTCGGATTTCATGTTTATACTTCTTCTAAAGTTTCCAACAGTAGATCTTCGTGTTGGGTTTCACTTCGTACCACTTCGTGGAACCAAGCTACAACCCAACCTACAATTAATTTTTACCATTTGGTCGTTGAATAATTGTCTCTAAAACCCGCCGTTTGGCTTTTGGATCGATCGCTACCAAACGTATATACTCACCGCTATATTCTGCCAGAGATGATTCCAAATTTGAAATTGCATCTGATTCGGCATCAATGTGGCTGTTAACACAACTTTGCCAAGAACCTGTACGGAAGCGACGCTCATCTACATGTTCAATACTAATTTTGTAACCTTGAGACAATATTTCCCGGATTTGTGCTTGTGTTTCCAAACTCAAATGTGGACTCAATGATTCTTTTTTGGGGAATCCGTTCGTGGTTGCACCATTAGTTGATGGTTGACTAGTTGGTGTCACAGCAGCCGGTGGTGCTGGTTGATAGCTTTTACCTCGATTCAAGCGGTTATACTCATCAACTAATTGGGAATTTTCCACTCGTTTTTGTTCGCCAACCATCAAATGACCAGATTCGATTAAGTGAGAGAGGTTGAAATTTGGTTTTTTAAATTCTGGTGGTCCTTCAGTGCTGTTAACCACACGCAAGGATACACGTTCAAAACCGATTTGATGGATGAAGTTGCGGATTTGTTCGTCATAAATGCGCGATCGCAATGCACTAAAAAAGTCAATGGATTGATTGACAAAAGTATCAACTAGCTGTTCGATTTCTCGCCGCGAAAGTCCATCCGGTTCAAAAATCCCAGCGACGATTCCCACTTTATCATCTCGGTCTGGTTCCCAATAAAATTTCTCCATCCGTCCATCCCGAATTAACGGTGCATAGAGGGTGGAAAAATCATTACCTGTGACAATAATCGGTACGCGATTTAAAGGCGTAGAATCATAGCTTCCCGGTAACTGCACATCTGTGGGGTTATCGGCAATATTCATCAGTGTGGCATTTACCAACTGTGTGTTTACAGTATATTGAGTGCCTTCATCGAAGCGTCCGGCACCAGCATCTAAATCGTTAATCATCAACACGCACATTTTACCGCGTACTTTGATCAGTTCTGCTGTTTCCCGATACCGCAGCCGAATCAACCGCGCTGGATCTCCTGCATCTGGACTTTCCAATTCGCCGCCGGAGATGTGAGTCACCTCGATACCCATTTTCTCGAAGACTAACTCGCATTGAAAAGACTTACCTTCACCTTTACGTCCATGAATACCCAAAATGATGGGTACTCTGACACCAGGAAGCTTCAAGAAATTTTTGGTGATGTGGACAGCAAGTTTGTCCAGAAATCGCGGAGCAATGTAGTAACCCATGAATCTATCTGATAAATATTTAGCCCTTCTAAAGTTAATGTTAAGTTTTTTTGGGGATAGCGATCGCATTTCGTGGATTATTCATGGCGATCGGTTTTTTCACACAATTTGAAACACAGAGATAGGTTTTCTCTCTGTAACCCCAACTTCTATTCCCTAAGACTGATTCTAAATATAATTACAAACCTACACAGGTAGATTGTGTCTCTATAGCCAAGAATTCCATTCGTCACAGTTTCTATGCTAAACTTTGCACAAACTCTGCATGTTCTTCACTACTCAAACCTTGTTGCAACATCGCTAAAACCTTTGTCATTTCACCTGTACATAACGCCTGTACATCCAACCATAAGCCAGGAAAAATACGACTTTTAATTATATTATTTATATCAGGTTCTAGCGCTCTATATTCACCATTCTCTAAGCAGAACCAATCTAGTTGATTTTCTAATATTCGCCAAACAATATATTCTTTGATACCGTTGCGACGGTAAACTTTTTTCTTATCATGTAAATCATTAGCAGCGCTGCTAGCTGCTACTTCAGCTATTAATTCTGGCGCACCTTCAATATAATCATCATCACTAATACGTGCTTGTCCGCCCAACTTTTCATCAATCAACAATACAACATCAGGCTGAGGTTCATTATCTAAATCTAAACGAACTGTAACGTTATCACCCAACTCAACCCCAGGAGTAGCAATTTTGTAATTCCACAACCAGCCTATAAGATTGGCATGAGGTTTTCCATGACTATTAAAGCGCAAAGGTGATGCCACGTAGACGACTCCTTCAATCAGTTCTGCTTTTTTCGTATCCGGCATTGCATGATAGCGGCGTTCAAATTCGTGGCGCGTGAGTCTGTCTCCACTTTCTAAAAGCGGAATGCGAATACCTTTATCGAAGTTTTGTTCTATCGATGCTGTCATAAGCAGATTCCTCAAAGGAGTGTTGCTGCATTTAGTATAGGTAATTCTTTGATGGCTAACTAAGATTTTATTGCCAACTGTTGAACAAAATCTCTATGTTCTTGACTATTTAATCCCTGTTGTAATACTGCTAACACTTGTACCATTTCACCTCTACATAGTGCCTGTACATCCAACCATAAACCGGGAAATACGTAACTTTTTATTACTCCACTTGTATCTAACTCTAATTGCACATATTCATCATTTTGTAAACAAAACCAATTGAGTTGATTTTCTAAACTTTGCCAAACAATATATTCTTTAACACCGTTACGATGGTAAACTTTTTTCTTATCATGTAAATCGTTAGCAGCGTTGCTGGCAGCTACTTCAGCAATTAATTCTGGCGCACCTTCAATATAATCATCTTCACTGATACGTGCTTGTCCACCTAAATTTTTATCTATTAGCAATACAACATCAGGTTGTGGCTCATTATTTAAATCTAGACGAACTGTGACATTATCGCCCAACTCAACTCCAGGAGTAGCAACTTTATAAGTGCCTAACCAAATGATTAAGTCTCCATGCGGTTTTCCGTGACTATTAAAACGCAAAGGTGATGCCACGTATACAATTCCTTCTATTAATTCTGCTTTTTTAACATGAGGCATTGCTGAGTATCGACGTTCAAATTCCTGGCGGGAAAGTCTGTCTCCACTTTCTAACGGTGGAATGCGGATACTTTTATTCAAGTTTTCTTCTATCGATGTTGTCATTAGCAGATTTCTCAAAGGACTATTGCTACATCTAGTATAAGCAAAGAATTCCTTATACCAGTTCCTGCATGAATGAGGCTGATTAAAAGTAAGCTTGCCTATACTCTGCTTAATTGCTATTTCCTAGAGACTAGCTATACTCAGCACAATTTGATTATTCTCATCATTAATTAACTTAAAGGAAACCAATTTAACCAAGCGTCCCAATTTTCCACGATTTTGGCAAATTCTGTATAACCTCCTGCTCTAGGATGAGCGCCGTCATTAGCTCTTGCTTCATCTATCCAAATATTCGATTTTTCCAGAATTGGAAACACATCTAAATAAGGGACATTTAACTCTTGACAAATTAAAGCTAAATTCTCGGATAAATCGCTGGTTCTTTTCCTTCTTTCAAGGTCTTCTTGTTCTGCGTATGGTGCTGGGCTAATCATTAAAACAGGATATAACTGCTGCGCTTTCCTTAAAATTTCTTGGGCATTTTTGAGTGAATCTGCTAAGTCTACACGAGTTTTGCCGTTTTCTACTGTTGTGTCATTTAATCCAAAAGAAAACACAACTCTGCCATCAAATTCTTCTGGCAAACGCAGTGATACTTCTTGTAACCAACGCTTTGCTATATCGCTACTCGTATCGCGCCTAATTCCTAAATTATAGTAGGTGATGTCATAACCTTTTTTATTAGCATTAACACATACTCTCCCTGTCCAACCCAGACATTCAAGGTCACCAGTGCCGTTCACAAAGGAGTCACCAACAAAACAAATTCTGACTTCACGTAACTGTGTTGAATTCATTGAATAAATACTTCTGAAATTTAACAATAGCCCTTGATTCTGAATTCTGTTAGCGCAGCGGGGCGTAGCCCATTCTGACTCCTGAATTCTGTTTTCATAAGCCCTTGATTCTGAATTCTGTTAGCGCAGCGGGGCGTAGCCCATTCTGACTCCTGAATTATGTTTTCATAAAAATAAGAGAGGCAATTAACTTTACCTCTCTTAATAAATCAATTTCAAAGGTACTAAGCTTTAGCTTTTACCTGTTAATTTCTTAGTATCTGCTGGGTTTGTGAACGATAAAGCTGAGAACTTGGCACTGCTTGATGTTGTCAAAACCTACAACACGGATGTAGCAGTTGTTATATTGAGAACGGCAAGATTGAACTTCATTCAGTACTTCTTGAGTAGATCTAGCACCGAACAAAGGTAGCTTCCACATTGTCCAGAAAAATTCGGTTGGCTCAGAAGTTTCGTTGAATTCAACCGCTGGAATGTAACCTTGATTCAGAATGTACTGGATCTGCTTGGCAATTTGAGCATCAGAAAGGGGAGGCAGATAAGAAAGGGTTTCGTAACGACGCTCTTTTGGTAGAGTTTGCATGGTTGATGATAATGGGTTGCGGTTGACTTTTGTTATCAGTTATCAGTGAAAAAGCGCTCGCTCTTAACTGTTTACTGTTCGTTGTTTGGGTCTGAAGTTGTTTGCTGCTCTGGGTGCAGACTGGGGTTCGATAAATTGATTTGCGTGATGCGTTCTAGATGCTGGCGACGCTGTTCCATATTGGCTTGCTGAATGCCAGTGCGAACCATTTCCGGTAAAAATTCTGTAATTTCCTCGGCGATGTGTTCTCTGACAGTCATAATCCGCAATGCCAAATCTGGCTTTTCTCGGAACAATTGCTCGATATATCCTTCTCCATCGTGGATTTTGTCAGCTGAAAAGTTATGCAGCCAAATTTCCAACGGCGGATTCGTTTCGCCTAGCTGTGCCAGTACTGTCTTCAGCGCCTGATATGTCAGGTAGCGTTGGAGAGTCTTGGCTGTGTCCTTCGCAATTTGCTTAAGATTCATGCTTGACCCCAGCCTTTAAAAGTTATGAGTTATGAGTTATGAGTTATGAATTGAGTCAACTCTTAACTCTTAACTCTTAACTCTTAACTCTTCACTCTTAACTCAGATCAGACGGTATCCATTGCTTCAAACTCGAACTTAATTTCTTTCCACAGTTCGCAAGCAACGGCCAATTCAGGAGACCACTTAGCAGCTTCGCGGATAACATCATTACCTTCACGAGCCAAGTTACGTCCTTCGTTACGAGCTTGGATACAAGCTTCTAATGCTACGCGGTTAGCGGTTGCACCAGGCGCGTTACCCCAGGGGTGACCGAGTGTACCACCACCGAATTGTAGTACGGAGTCATCACCGAAGATTTCAACTAGTGCGGGCATGTGCCATACGTGGATACCACCGGAAGCAACTGCCATTACACCAGGCATAGAAGCCCAGTCTTGGGTAAAGTAGATACCGCGAGACTTGTCTTGCTCAACATAGTTTTCGCGTAACAGGTCAACGAAGCCCATTGTGATTCCACGCTCACCTTCCAGCTTACCAACAACGGTACCGGTGTGGATGTGGTCGCCACCAGACATCCGCAGAGTCTTAGCCAAAACGCGGAAGTGGATACCGTGGTTCTTTTGACGGTCGATAACAGCGTGCATAGCGCGGTGGATGTGCAACAGGATACCGTTGTCACGGCACCAACGAGCCAATGTGGTGTTAGCGGTGAAACCTGCGGTGAGGTAGTCGTGCATGATGATGGGCTGTTTGAGTTCTTTGGCGAACTCAGCCCGTTGCAACATTTGTTCGCAGGTGGGGGCGGTGACGTTGAGGTAGTGACCTTTGATTTCACCGGTTTCTGCTTGGGCTTTGGCAATAGCTTCAGATACGAACAAAAAGCGATCGCGCCATCTTTGGAATGGTGCTGAGTTGATGTTTTCGTCGTCTTTGGTGAAGTCCAAACCACCGCGCAAGCACTCGTATACAGCGCGTCCGTAGTTCTTAGCAGACAGACCCAATTTGGGCTTAATTGTACAACCCAGTAAAGGACGACCGTATTTGTTTAACTTGTCACGCTCAACTTGAATACCGTGGGGAGGGCCTTGGAAGGTCTTCAGGTAAGCTACAGGAATCCGTAAGTCTTCTAGACGTAGCGCCCGCAAAGCTTTAAAACCAAATACGTTACCTACAATTGAGGTCAACATGTTGGTTACAGAGCCTTCCTCAAACAAATCTAGAGGATAAGCAACATAAGCAATGTACTGGTTATCTTCACCAGCAACGGGTTCGATATCATAGCAACGACCTTTGTAGCGATCTAGGTCGGTGAGCAAGTCTGTCCATACGGTGGTCCACGTACCAGTAGAAGACTCAGCAGCTACAGCAGCACCAGCTTCTTCGGGTGGAACTCCAGGTTGGGGAGTCATCCGGAATGCGGCAAGAATATCTGTATCTTTAGGTGTGTAATCGGGGGTGTAATAAGTTAGTCTGTAATCCTTAACCCCGGCTTGATACCCAGATTTGCTCTGAGTCTTCGTTTGAGCGTAAGACATATTTTATCCTTCCCAGAAGTCACTCTTTTTACTAATCAAATCACGTATTGTGCAACATTCCCACACCCCGTTCTTTCCCCCTTGAACGGGGATAAGATCGGGAAAAATTTTTGTTATGGGTTGCCCTTGGCAGAGGCTAGGAGCTTTTTTGCGGCGGACACTTGGCTGGCGGTGGTAACCCTCCTCACCAGTGTTCTTCTCTTCTAGAGGCACACGACCTAGCGCTTCTACTTTTCCCTCTGCCTACACATCAAAATTCTTTGTTATCTGTTTCTTGCACCCGACTAAACTTCTCAATTTCACCAAAACTTCCGCACTTTTGCGGTCAGCATTTAGATAATTCTCCCA
The DNA here is from genome assembly GCA_034531095.2 of Nostoc sp. CreGUA01. Classification (GTDB taxonomy): domain Bacteria; phylum Cyanobacteriota; class Cyanobacteriia; order Cyanobacteriales; family Nostocaceae; genus Nostoc. The sequence continues at coordinate 29,948 of JAVRBV020000185.1, forward strand.
TAAACTGGGATATTTAGGGGATTAGGCTGGCTAGCACACATTCCCGCATCCACACCCGTTTTATCTTCCCCGTAATTGGGAAAAATACCAGAAAAGAATTTGCTTGACAGAGATTTAGCAGAGTGGTAAGAGAAAGATAAAAGAATTGCACACCACGTAAATTTGTAGCTTGTTTCACAATATATCAAGAATTCGATAAGTTATTCTTTGAAACTTTTTAACTTATTTATTTAAATTTGTTATTTCATAAAGATTTAAACATTTTGTAAAAAAAGATTTACAAAATGTCATTAATGGTGTTTAGGCATTGGGCATTGGGCATGGAGCATTGGGTATGGGGTAGGAATGAGGGGGAGTTAAAACTTGAATTTTCACCTTCAGAAGCTCAACGTTCACCCTCAGAAGCTCAACGTTCAACTTTTAACTCACCAATGCCCCATGCCCCATGCCCTATATTTAATGTTTAAAACATCCAAGCGAGGGGAACACTGAAGTTAACCAAAAGCCAGTTTAGATAACGGCTATGGGTACTGTCTTCAAAGGAAATGCGATCGTGGTATTGTTTTGCAAGCGTACTAGTTTACTGATTTCTTCTATCTTGCTGGGGTTAATAACTCTGCCGAGTATGGGATGGGCACAAAAAACCCCTGACATTAACTCATCTGATTTAGCTCCTGCTTACCCATCTTCACCACCGCCTCCGCGAGTAGATCCTTTACCCGATGAACGGGGAGTGCAAGAAAATTCGCCAGAAACCGATTATCGTGTCGCCAACTTACTGGCAGATGTTACAGGTAATCTTTGGGTAGGTTCTTGGCGGGGACTATCGCGGATTGACCCGAAAACTGGCAAGATTGTTTCTCGTGTGAGCTTACCGAATGTTGCCATTGGTGCTTTAGCCCAAGACAAAGTAGGACGGTTGTGGGTGGGAAGTTATGGCGGACTAATGCGAGTAGATCCCCGCACGAGCGAAATAACTGCACAGAATTTATTTTTGCCTTCAAAACGGGTGTTGTCGCTGTTAGTTGACAAACGCGGCTATTTGTGGGCTGGAACTGACAGTGGTTTAGCCTTAATTAGTCCCGACCAAGGCTTGATTATGACAACACTAAAAAATCTCCCTGGTGTCAGCGCCAACACTTTGACTTTAGATGCTGAAGGTCACCTGTGGGTTGGCACCCTTGATGGGGTAGTGCGGGTTAATACTGCTAGTGCTGGGATTATGAAGCGAATCGCAGATTTACCGGGTACTACTGTGCAAGCGTTAGCTATCAGTCCAGAAGGCTTGATTTGGGCGGGAATGCCGAATAATTTATTAGTTATTAATCCAAAAACTGGGGCAGTGTTGCGGTCTGTAACGCGATTGCGTGGGCGTAACGTTACAGCAGTGCGTTTTGCTAAAGATGGTAGCGTCTGGGTCGGTACTCACGATGGTTTGTTACGATTAAATCCAAATACCGGAGCTGTGTTAGACGCTGAAGTTGCTGGACTTCCTTCTAGTCGGATTCTTGCCCTTGCGCCTGACATCAGCAATAAATTATGGATCGGTACTAGTGAAGGTCTAGCTTGGTTAATGCCAAAAATGTCCAGTGCGAAGCCGCATCTTGCTTTCAGTCGTGCCGTGAAGTAACAAGTTAGGAGTTAGGAGTTAGGAGTTAGGAGTTAGAAGTTATGAATTAAATTAAGCTCTCAATTATTGACTCCTAACTCCTATATTTGTTTGTAATTCTTCACTTCTCACTCTCAACTCCTAACTCCTAACTCCGCACTCAGCACTAAAAATATGGCAATCACTACCCAGCAATTAATTCAATGGAAACAACAGGGACGTTCAATTGTGGCGTTGACCGCCTGGGATTATGCGATCGCTCAACTCCTCGACGCAGCTGGTGTAGACTTAATCCTTGTGGGTGACTCGATGGCAGTAGTTCTAGGCTACCAAACAACTCTGCCGATAACTCTAGATGAGATGATTTACCACGCCAAAGCTGTGCGTCGAGGAGTTAAACGCGCCTTTTTACTGGTTGATTTACCGTTTTTGAGCTACCAAGAAAGCATCCAACAAGCCATACATTCAGCTGGTAGGGTTTTGAAAGAAACTGGAGCGCAAGGTGTCAAGTTAGAGGGTGGTTATCCAGAAATGGTGGAAACTGTGGCTCGTTTGGTGCAAGCCGGAATTCCAGTTATGGGTCATGTCGGTTTGACGCCGCAATCAGTACATCAACTCGGTTTGCGACAACAGGGTAAAACCCAAGAAGCCAGTGAGAGAATTTTAAATCAAGCGATCGCTCTCGAACAAGCCGGTGCTTTTGCCATGTTGTTAGAGCATATACCCGCAGATTTGGCAATGCAAATTACACAAAAACTTACCATTCCCACAATTGGTATTGGTGCAGGGTCTCACTGTGATGGTCAAGTTTTAGTTACCTCAGATATTCTCGGTCTGGCAGAGAAAAATCCACCATTCGCCAAGGTTTACACAAATTTACGCGAGACAATTACTAAAGCTGTGCAAGATTATGCTTTAGAAGTGCGAGAACGAAAGTTTCCTTAAGCAATACCTTCTCTGGGAGAATGGCAGTATGTAGCATTTCCCGATAAGCGTGAGGTACTTGGTAGGGGTACAAAACTTTGCGCCCCTAACCTACAAATTTTTATACCTCATTTGATTGGGAACCGCTATACATACCATCACAAAAGTTGTGTAACTAATTTTTCCTGACTAGTTAATAATTTTAGTTAGGACTTACGTAAAAATAGCCAAAAAGCCTAATTTATCGTAGACGCTTTGCGGCTTGCCGTAGGCTACCGCCAAGACGAGCCAGTGCGTTGGGCGGCTCTGCCGACTTGAAGCAACTGGCGTGCCAAGAAGGCCAAGAGTTCGTAGAGTTTGCGTAAGTCCTATTTAGAAACAACACTAGAAAATTTACTTAAATTTGAGTTATTGCTCTCATAAATGTTAAGAAAAATTAGGGTAATTCATTGCCTACGAGGAGAGAGATTTGGAGAGAGCTTTTCTAGATAAAAATTACAAGTCAGGACGAATTTAAGTATTAAACCGGAAACAACATAATTCACTTGCGGAAATTCCGCAATTGCCACCAAGACAATTGTAAAAACCCAGTGTAGTCTTTAACTAGAAAAACACTATCAGGCACTTAGTAGACACAATGCCGACGATTGCGTACTAAACTTTTATAATATTTATCGTTCTTATGACTCCAAAAGACATCAAAATTAAATTTCCTCTTTGGCAATATCTGAACCAGCCTTTATTTAGTCGTGATACTAGATTAGTATTAAATCCCCATCGGTTTGCATTGGTCTGGCGTCTTCAAATGCTAGAACGCTGCTGGACTAAAGAATGTGACGCTAAAGGACCTCAACAGCATTAGCTACATCACAAAAAGGCAAACTAAGCCTCGTCTAAAACACGGGGCTTTTTGCCGTAGAGTAAAGTCGATTATGCAACGCTGCCAAGCTATGTACTGAGTAAGTAAACTTACGGAAGTAAACACCAGAGTCATTGTTACTAGTCCAGCATTGGGAATATTTGCTGCACCTACGGATGCAAAAATCGAGGTGAGGATGACAATCAATTGCTGTCCTATACTTAGATGTTGTCCAACTAGTTGGGAAATATACAATGCAGACATGGGTTCATCAAGAGCAGTACCATCATTGTTGAAATTTGCTCCTACTAACGCTTCCAAGACAGCAGAAGATTCTCTTAAACCGACTTTCGTTTGCAAAACCTCAAAGGTTATCTAGGGCGATAACAATTTGTAACGTAGCGGAATATGCTGCCACCAAGGTCTAGCTTTGGTTTTAGGGGAAATACTATTGTCTGGATGACTCATTGGTTAGATGCGGATTAACTGCTGTAACTATGAAAACCACACTTGTGACAGTAACAAATTCGGAAAAAGAGGAGCTTTATTTTTGCGTAAAAACTGCTAATCTAAGATCCCGTTGCTTTACAAAATTCGGCTCGAAAGGGTAGCCCCTGAGAGATATTTTTGGCTTGTGCTTGGAGGCGCTTATGTCCTTTGTCCCTTTGCATATTCACAGTGACTACAGTTTGCTTGATGGAGCAAGTCAGCTGCCAGAGTTAGTGGAGCGAGCGATCGCATTGGGAATGAAAGCGATCGCCCTTACGGATCATGGTGTGATGTATGGCGCGGTTGAATTGATTAAAATTTGCCGTAGTCAAAATATTAAGCCGATTATCGGTAACGAAATGTATATTCTCAATGGCGATCTTGAAAAACAAGAACGTCATCGTCCCAAATATCATCAAGTTGTTTTAGCTAAAAATACTAAAGGTTACAAAAATTTAGTTAAATTAACTAGCATTTCCCACCTCAAAGGTGTTCAAGGCAAAGGAATTTTTTCCCGTCCTTGTATTAATAAAGATTTACTCAAAGAATATCATGAAGGCTTGATTGTTACGAGCGCTTGTTTAGGTGGAGAAGTTCCCCAAGCAATTCTTAGTAATAGACCAGATGCAGCACGTAAAGTAGCCCAATGGTATAAAGATGTATTTGGTGATGATTATTATTTAGAAATTCAAGACCACGGTTCTCAAGAAGACCGAATTGTGAATGTTGAAATAGTAAAAATTGCGCGAGAACTAGGTATTAAAATTGTTGCTACCAATGATTCGCATTTTATTTCTTGTTTTGACGTTGAAGCCCACGACGCTTTACTGTGTATTCAAACTGGTAAATTAATTAGTGAAGATAAACGGATGCGTTATAGCGGCACAGAATATCTCAAATCTGCCCAAGAAATGAAGCAGCTATTTCGTGACCATTTACCAGATGATGTAATTGAAGAAGCTGTAGCCACCACTGAAGAAGTCGCCGATAAAGTCGAGCCTTACCATATTATGGGTGAGCCTCAAATTCCTACTCCTCCCATTCCTTCTGGTCATACTGCTGATACTTATGCTGAAGAAGTTGCATGGATTGGACTTTTAGAAAGATTAAATCGCAAATCCCGTAATGAAGTCGATTCCGTCTACAAAGAAAGATTGGAATACGAACTGAAAATGATTCAGCAAATGGGTTTTTCCAAATACTTTTTAGTTGTATGGGACTACATCAAATTTGCCAGAGATAATAATATTCCTGTAGGTCCTGGTCGTGGTTCGGCAGCTGGTTCATTAGTTGCCTATGCCATGCGAATTACTAACATTGACCCCGTACATCATGGGTTATTATTCGAGCGTTTTTTGAACCCAGAACGGAAATCCATGCCTGATATTGACACGGATTTCTGTATTGAACAACGCGATAAAGTTATTGATTATGTCACTGAGAAATATGGTGCAGATAGAGTTGCCCAAATTATTACCTTTAACCGCCTAACTTCTAAAGCAGTTTTAAAAGATGTCGCCAGAGTATTAAATATTCCCTATGGTGAAGCCGACAAAATGGCGAAATTAATTCCTGTGGTGCGGGGGAAACCAACTAAACTTAAGGTGATGATTTCCGATGCAACTCCAGAACCAGAGTTTAAAGAAAAATATGATAGAGAACCGCATGTTCGTCATTGGATTGATATGGCGATGCGAATTGAAGGAACTAACAAAACCTTTGGTGTCCATGCAGCGGGTGTAGTGATTTCAGACGAACCACTGGATGAAATTGTACCGTTACAAAAGAATAATGACGGTTCTGTAATTACCCAGTATTTCATGGAAGATTTGGAATCAATGGGTTTGTTGAAAATGGACTTTTTGGGTTTGCGTAACCTGACACTGATTCAAAAAACCCTTGATTTAATTGAAGAAACCAAAGGATATCGTATCGATCCGGATGAAATTACCCACCAAGAAAGAAAAGCACAAAAGATATTAGCTAAAGGCGAACATAGCAACCTGCCAAAAGATGTGCAACAAACTTATGAACTATTAGAAGCAGGTGAATTAGAAGGAATATTTCAATTAGAATCTTCGGGAATGCGTCAAATAGTCCGAGATTTGAAGCCCTCTAATATAGAAGATATTTCTTCGATTTTAGCACTTTATCGACCAGGACCATTAGATGCGGGACTGATACCTAAATTTATTAACCGCAAACATGGTCGAGAAAATATTGATTATGAACACACTATTTTAGAACCAATATTAGACGAAACCTATGGAATCATGGTTTATCAAGAGCAAATCATGAAAATTGCTCAAGATATGGCTGGATATTCTTTGGGTCAAGCTGATTTGCTGCGTCGGGCGATGGGTAAAAAGAAAGTTTCCGAGATGCAAAAGCAGCGGGAAAAATTCGTCGATGGTGCAGCAAAAAATGGTGTTAAAAAACAAGTAGCTGATGAATTATTCGAGCAAATGTTGAAGTTTGCTGAATATTGTTTGAGTTATGACACGGAAATATTGACAGTGGAATATGGATTTTTGCCGATTGGAAAAATTGTCGAAAAAAACATTGAATGTAATGTTTACAGCGTTGATAATAATGGGAATATTTATACTCAACCTGTGGCACAGTGGCACGATCGCGGGCAACAAGAAGTGTTTGAATATTCTTTAGAAGACGGTTCGGTAATTAAGGCAACAAAAGACCACAAATTTATGACTATTGATGGTCAAATGTTGCCCATTGATGAAATATTTGAACGCGAATTAGATTTGATGAGAGTCGAGGGTTTGCCGAATTGAGAAGAGAGAGACGCGGGGACGCGGGGACGCGGGGACGCGGGGAGATGAGGGAGACAAATCAATTCAAAATTCAAAATTCAAAATTCAAAATTAAAGAACTTTTTAATGCCCAATGCCCCATGCCCCTTGCCCCATGCCCCATGCCCAATTATGCTGGTTCATGACAAACTGCTTCTATGCGATACCCGTCAGGATCGATGACAAAAGCGGCGTAATAATGAGGGTGGTAATTTGGGCGTAATCCGGGTTTACCGTCGTCTTTGGCTCCTGAAGCGATCGCTTGTTCGTAAAAAGCATCGATCGCAGCGCGATTATTAGCGCCAAATGCTAGATGAAAGCCTCTCGATACCTCATTGGTAAATTTTTGGCGACTCACAAGCCAAAATTTGGGGAAATTGTCAGCGCCATAACCAGCAATGTCAGTAAAATTAAAAATTCGTTTGATGCCTAAGGGCGCAAGCACGGCATCATAAAAAGCTAGACTGCGTTCTAAATTACTGACGCCAAACGATAGATGGTCAAACATAAGCTTTGATTTTTTGATTTTTGGATAAACTACTTACAATATTTTTCAACAAAACGGCATCTCAAGAGCGATCGCTTTCTTTACATCTCCCAAAGTTCTGTTTGCCCCTAGTTAGCACTTCCTTCCATGTCAGACTAGTAGCAGCGGTATGGCAAAATCTTGGGTATTCTCTATGCCACAGGCCGTTGTGGCAGCAGCGAATTTTTAGAAGATGGGAAAAAGTTATGTGTTAAAATTTTACAGCTGTTTATAACTGAAAAAAATGGGAGAAAATACACTTTTAATCCAGAAAAATGGTTTGAAATTTAAAGTTGTTAAAAGCAAATATGAGGATTTTTGGGAAAAAGTTAATGACGAGCAATGGGAACCCCAAACTTTCAAAGTATTCGATCGCTTTATATCTAAAGATGTCACATATATAGATGTAGGGACATGGATAGGGCCAACGTTGCTTTATGCAGCCCAACTGGCTAAACAAGCGTTTGCCTTTGAACCCGATCCTTTAGCATATCAGGAAATGTTAGCTAATGTTAAATTAAATGCAAATATTTCTAATATTAAAACTTACGAGGCTTTGATAGGAATTGAATCTGGTGAAGCTCGACTAGGAAGTAGAGAAGAAGGAGGAGATTCCATGAGTAGCGTTTTGTTTTCAGATCTGAAAACAAGTTGGTTAGTTAAATCTATTAATCTCCAAGAGTTTATACATAAAGAAGCTTTGCAGCCACCTTTATTTATTAAAGTGGATGTTGAAGGTGGAGAATATTCACTGATTCCAACGTTAGCTGACTTGTTTAAAGACTATCAACCAATAGTACTTTATTTATCACTTCATCCAGAATTTCTCGCAATGAGTACGTCTTCTAGCAATACGCCTCTAGGAAAATTGCAGAAATGGATTAAATTGATTACGGCTCATTTACGTTTGGCTAGGAGTCTCCGCAGCTTTAAGTTCATATATGATATTTATGGCGATCGCACCAGTATATGGGCCGGACTCTTAAAAGCCCTAAGCAGTAAAAATTTAATAGCTGAAAACGCTATTATTGCAACGAACGAAGTCTGGGAAAAAGCTGGAAATGAAAATTCAAAATCCAGAATTGAGAATTCAGAATGCAATCAGTTAAGGATTGAGAATCGTTACTGATTCAAAACCACCGAATTTTAAATTTGGTGGTTATTTCCATGCAATTGCTTTATTCATTCTGGAAGCCAGTAAGGCCTTGATTATTTGTTGTTAAACTCACATTAAGTAATTTATTAACGCGAGTGATGAGTAGTATAAATTTTAATCCCGTTCCCGAAATTTCAGTCATATTAAGTACATACAATCGAGAAAATTATTTAAATAATTGCATTGATAGTGTTATTAATCAAACCTTTACTGATTGGGAACTAATCGTAGTTGATGATGGTAGTCAAGATAACACTTTTGCAGTTGTCAATCCTTATTTGCAAAAATTCAATAATATCCGTTATCTCAAACACCAAAATCGCAAGGCCGCCTTGGCGAGAAATGCTGGTATTCAAGCATCATTCGGCAACTACATCACATTCATAGATAGTGATGACACATACAAAACAAATCATCTAGAGTCACGGTTTGCATATATGAGAGCTAATCCCGAAATTGATTTGCTTGAAGGAGGATGGGAAATTGAAGAAGAGTTTTTCGTTGCCGATTATTTTAAACCCGGTGAAAAAATTAGCATTCGAGAATGTGTTGTGGGGGGGACATTTTTTGGCAAAAGAAAACTATTCTGGGAGTTAAAAGGATTTAATAATATTCATTATGGAGAAGATGCAGATTTGTGGTTTCGCGCCGAAAAAATATTTAAAACTCAAAAGATCAAAGAGCCAGAAACTTATGTTTATACTAGATCGGAAACTAGTACTACCAAGATTTTTATGGATACAATCTCCTAATTTTAACTAAATACTTGGTATGAAAATCACCTTTTTTCGATTTCCCGTAAAAAATATATTTCAGTGGCAGACTTCATTTTTAGGTATTATTCTGAGTTTATGTCTCTTCTTTTTATCTAGTTGTCAAAGTGAAGCACCAAAAAATAACGGTGCAATTCATGTGACACTCTGGCAAAGTATCAATCCACCTGTTAATCGGGATGTATTCAATAAACTAGTAGATAAATTTAATCAGACTCATCCTGACGTTTATGTAGAATCTATCTATGTAGGAGTAGACGGAATATTGCCGAAAATCTTGACAGCAGTGATTGGTAATGCGGCTCCAGATATCTTGTCTTTTTCTCCACAAATGACAGGTCAATTTGTAGAATTAGAAGCAATTCTCCCTCTAGAAGATTGGCTTTCCAAATTGCCACAAAAGTCGCAAATTTTTCCTAGTTTATTTGAGGAATTGGAATTTGCTGGTCACATTTGGTCAGTTCCTCTGACTACTGCTAATATGGGCATTTTTTACCGTCCTAAACTTTTCCAGGCGGCGGGAGTTACGCAAACGCCTAAGACTTGGGAAGAATTAAGGGAAGTTGCCAAAAAATTAACTATAGACCGCAATGGCGACAATCGACCGGAACAGTATGGGATGTTATTGCCTTTAGGAAAGGGAGAATGGACTGTCTTTAGTTGGTTTCCCTTTTTATTAAGTGCTAAAGGAGAGATTGTCACCAATAATCGCCCAAATTTGACGAATCCGGGAGCGATCGCTGCGTTACAATTTTGGCAAGATTTATTAAAAGATGGTTCAGCAACTCTTTCCCCGCCAGAACGAGGTTATGAGGAAGACGCTTTTATTTCAGGCCGTGTAGCGATGCAAATCACAGGCCCCTGGACTTTCATCATGAAATCCAATGTTGATTATCAAGTATTTCCCATACCTGGAAACCTCCAGCAAGCCTCAGTCAAAGGTACTGGAAATTTGTTTTTGATGAAAACTACACCCGCAAAAGAACAAGCTGCACTCAAATTTTTTCAGTATGTTTTGAGTGAAGAATTCCAAACAGAATGGAGCATAAAATCGGGGTTTTTACCAACAAACATTAAATCAGCCGAAAGTCAAGCTTACCAAGAATTTCTTAAGCAAAAACCTGTTTTGAAAATGTTTCTTGACCAAATGCCTGTATCTGGTTACAGACCAATTATCCCCGGTTATAGTCGTTTGTCTGATGCTCTTGGTAGAGCCATCGAAGCCACTATGCTCGGTGCATCTCCAGAAACATCACTTGAAAAAGCCCAAGCAAACCTTGACTCAATTTGGGATTCCCTACAAACTAGTGGTTTGTCCCATTAAATTATGATGGGTTAGGGCTGACGCAAAGACGCGGGGACACTGAGACGCGGGGACACGGAGAATTTTAAAGCCAGCAAAATTAATGGGACAGAGTACTAGATGAAATCTAAAATCCTGCCACCACCCCTCAAATCTGGTGACTTGCTGCAAGTCATTGCGCCTAGTGGTGCTTTACGAGAATTTGAGGCATTTGGACGCAGTATAGAAATTTGGCGATCGCGTGGCTACCAAGTTGAAATCTCTCCCAAGATAGATGATAAATGGGGATATTTAGCAGGTGATGATGAAAACCGCCGCAACCAGCTAGCAGCAGCATGGCATGACCCTGATTGTCGCGGTATCCTCTGCGCCAGAGGTGGTTTCGGTAGCACCCGCATCTTAGAAAATTGGCATTGGCAACAAAATTCACAACTTCCCAAGTGGTTGATTGGCTTTTCTGACATCACAGCCTTGTTATGGAGCCTTTATAACGTGGGCATTTCCGGCGTTCATGCCCCTGTGCTGACAACCCTTGTTGATGAGCCAGATTGGTCAATGGAGCGATTATTTGATTGGGTGGAAGGTCGTTCTGTTCCCTCTATTAAAGGTTGTGGTTGGGGTGGTGGGATGACAACCGGCATTTTGTTACCAGGGAACTTGACAGTAGCAACTCATCTTTTGAGTACACCAATTCAACCAAATTTTGATGGTGTGATTTTGGCACTGGAAGATGTCACAGAAGCACCATATCGAATCGACAGAATGCTTACACAATGGCGTTTAAGCGGTGTTTTGGCAAAAGTTCGCGGCATTGCTTTGGGTGGTTTTACTCGGTGTGAAGCCCCGCCAAACGTGCCTAGCTTTAGCGTCGAAGAAGTATTGCGCGATCGCTTGGGTGATTTGGGGATTCCTGTAGTCTCTGATTTGCCTTTTGGTCATGGTAGCCCCAATGCAGCCTTACCAGTGGGCGTAAAAGCAACTTTGAACGCAGATGCAGGGACATTGGCGATCGACGATCGATAAATCTAACGTCATAGCAATGTTTAAAACTTGCTAGGGAAAAATTAAAAAAATCAGGAGACTTATGGACAAAAATTTAATAATTGATGTTGGTGTTCACACAGGCCAAGATACAGAATTTTATTTAAAAAAAGGCTTTCGAGTTATTGGGATTGAAGCCGATCCTCAGATTTACCAATTAGTGAAAGAGCGACTAAATTACTACATAGAAAATGGTCAGCTTACTCTCCTAAATATTGCTGTATCAACCAAAGATGAGCCAGTCACCTTTTATACTAATTCAGACCAAACCTTTTGGGGTACAACTTCACTAGATAGGGTGAAAAATAAAGAAATTTCCTTTAATACACCTTTCGTTGAGACAACCGTAGAAGGATGCCGATTTGAAAAAATCCTGGAACAGTTTGGCATTCCCTACTATCTCAAAGTTGATATTGAAGGTACTGAAATATTGTGCGTACAAGCATTAAGACAGTTTGAAAGTAAACCAAAATTCATATCTATAGAATCAACGAAGACATCTTGGAATGCTTTGCTCAATGAGTTCGCGGTGTTTAAAGAACTTGGTTATCAGAAATTCAAAGCCATCAATCAAGCAGAAGTACCAAAACAAGTTTGTCCCTCACCAGCACGAGAAGGTCAGTATATCCCAGATGAATTTGAATATGGCGCTAGCGGACTTTTTGGAGAAGAAACACCAGGAAATTGGCTTTCACACAGAGAAATAATCAACGTCTACAAAGGCATTTTTTGGAACTCTAGAATACTTGGAGTCAATGGGATTGTTTCCAAATTACCTGGGGGAAAAATGCTCTTAGATACACTCAATATAAAGGAACCTTGGTATGATACTCATGCAAGTTTATAGTAGACTTGCCTAAGTCTCAATTTGTGACGGATGTAACTGAGATTTCGATCGCTTTCAAACTCTTTGCACCTACAACTTCTTGAAGTACCTGGCCACCGGTAACAGCCCAAAACCCAGCTTTTCATAGGTACAACGTGCTGGAGCATGACCAGGATCGCCTCCTGTCTCGACCATAGCAACCGACATCCCAGCAACTTTCATCCAATCAAGAGCGAATTCCATCAGAGCAGTGCCAATGCCTCGACGTTGATAGTCTGGATCGACGGCAATCATGTAGACTTCTCCCAAGCTGCTCTCAAAGTGGAGTTTCACAGGTACAAAGCCCACGGTTGAACCAGAATCGATCGCAACCCACACTTTTGTGTCTGTTGCACTACAGACATCCTCCACAGCCTTTTGCTGGCTTACACGCCAACCATCAGGATAAAATGAACGGTACACATCAACATCGATCGCTTTTTGAAGCGAATCAAAGACCGGACTCCATGACCGAAGCGAAAGACGAATCACGGCATCAAGTTGGTCGGGGTCGTATGGTTCAATTCGCATCTCAGTAGAGCAAGTTAAAATCAAAGGCTACTACAATACCATAAAATAATTTTGCCAGAGATTTAGGGGACTTCCAAAAAATAAATTGTTCCAAATTATTTGTACATTTGTAGGGGCGCACAGCTGTGCGCCCCTACGATGGGACGTTTTTTTTATTGGAAGTCCCTAGTGTAAGAATTATGACGATAAAAATCAGCGAGCAATTTCACTTTGGCGTGGTGAATTTCTTTTCAAAGTACACAAGCCAATTGCTGGAATAGCTCCCAGAATAATTGCTGTAAATCCTTGTCCAATCCAATACATGATAAAATTACGATTTGCTTCTGGAATTAAATTTTGCACAAGAAAAAGCAACCAAACCAAAATAGTAATTAAGAAGAAAGAAATTGAAGGTAAAAAATTCCACCACCAAGCGTTTGCTGTATATTTTCTTAATACCAGCCATTGGCAAATCCCTAGCCAAATACCAGAAATAACATAAGCGATCGCAGATAGAAATCCTAAAATAAAAATCTGTTCAGGAGATAAAGTCTCATTGAACGATGAGGCAATAGTTGAAATATAGTTAATCCAAGCTGTAGAAACACCATTGGCAATTAACCAACCAACACTAGTAGCAAATATCCAATGCCAACCAGATAAATATCGGTAAAGGATAAGACTCTGGTCGGCAGCAAAAATCAGCGCAAACACAATGTTGCTCAGACATCTAACCACCATGCTCCATATTTGCGGCTCTAGCGGTAGATTTTGCAGAAGAAGTTTCTCTAAAGCAATACTGGCAACGCCACCGACAACCCATCCGATGAAGGTCATTAAGGTAAACTGAAAAAAGAACTTCTGTCGCTGCGATCGCGGAATCAAAAACTTTCCTGGGTTAGGCTGATTATTAGCAGATGTAAAGCGATCGGGACTGTTGGAGTCAGATTGCATAAGAAGTTAGGGGAGTAGGGAGTGGGGAGTGGGGAGATGAGGGAGATGAGGGAGATGAGGGAGATGCTGGAGAAATAATCAATAGCCCCATGCCCAATGCCCCATGCCCAATTCCCAACTCAATATTGATTCTTGTTTTATCCTATTTCTTAGTCCCTAGTCCCTAATCCCTCATCCTCCTCATCTCCCCCCACTCCCGACTCCCCAATCCCCACTCCCCTTTTATTCTGAAAAAGCGTAATCCCAGAATGATAAGCTAAACAGTGGCATAAAAAAGTGACTTAGGATGAAGTGATAAATGGGTGTTTCGTTGACAACTCCTCATCTGTTACGGGCTGCTCGTGGTGAAGTAGTAGATCGTCCCCCTGTATGGATGATGCGACAAGCGGGACGATATATGAAAGCATATCGAGACTTAAGAGATAAGTATCCTTCGTTTCGCGATCGCTCGGAAATTCCAGAAGTCGCAATTGAAGTTTCCTTGCAACCGTGGAAAGCTTTCGCGCCAGATGGCGTAATTTTATTTTCTGATATTGTCACCCCATTACCTGGTTTGGGCATTGACATGGACATTGCCGAAGGTAAAGGGCCAATTATTCATTCGCCTCTCCGCACTCAAGAACAAATTGATAACCTGCATCCCCTAGAACCAGAAACAGCTCTACCTTTTATCAAAACAATTTTGCAGGCGCTACGCTCGGAAGTAGGCGATAAATCCACGGTGTTGGGCTTTGTGGGTGCGCCGTGGACATTAGCTGCTTATGCGGTGGAAGGAAAAGGTTCTAAAACCTATTCCATCATCAAAAACATGGCATTTTCTGACCCGACAATATTGCATCAATTGTTAACAAAATTAGCAGATGCGATCGCCATTTATGCCCGTTATCAAATTGACTCTGGCGCTCAAGTTGTGCAAATGTTCGATTCTTGGGCGGGTCAATTGAGTCCCCAAGATTATGATACCTTTGCTCTGCCTTATCAGCAGAGAGTTTTCCAGCAAATCAAGCAAACCCACCCAGAAACACCGTTGATTTTGCTAGTTAGCGGTAGTGCAGGTGTGTTGGAAAGAATGGGCAAATCCGGTGCAGATATCGTCACTGTAGACTGGGCAGTGGATATGGCAGATGCGCGGGCAAGATTGGGCAAACAAATCAAAGTCCAAGGAAATCTTGACCCAGGCGTGCTATTTGGATCGAAAGAATTTATCCGCGATCGTATTTATGATACCGTTCGCAAAGCCGGCAATTGGGGTCACATTCTCAATCTCGGTCACGGTGTCTTACCAGAAACTCCAGAAGAAAATGTCGCTTTCTTCTTTGAAACCGCAAAGCAACTGAATTTGGCAGGAGTTAAAGGTTAGGAGTTATGAGTTCTGAGTTATGAGTTAGGAGTTATAAGTTATAAACTATTAACTTATCAGTTGCGAGGTGCAAAGTTATTTTTTATTCTTAACTCCTCACTCCTCACTCCTAACTTTATTTTTAACTCCTGATTTGGAACTTTCAACTTTATTCTTAACTCTTAATTCCTAACTCCTAACTTTTTAGAAATTATTTTATGAGCCAGAAACGGATTTTAGTGACTGGTGCAAGTGGTTGTGTAGGTCATTATCTAACAGAAGCCTTAATTCAAGAAACAGATTACGAACTGTTCCTGCTAGTTAGAAACCCCGCTAAACTGCAAGTTGATATTCAGGCACGTTCAGGTATTAATGTTTTGCAAGGCGATATGCAAAACATTAGCCAGTTTGCTGATTTGCTATCAACAATTGATATAGCGGTACTCACTGCCACAGCTTGGGGTGGTGAGCAGACATTTGATATTAATGTCAATAAAACTATAGAGTTGATGAAGCTGCTAGATCCGAATAAATGCCAACAGGTAATTTATTTTTCCACAGCTAGCGTTTTGGATAACCACAATCAACCATTAAAAGAAGCTAGGGAAATCGGTACAGATTATATCCGTTCTAAATATGAGTGCTTACATCAAAAAGAAAAATTAGAAATAGCACCCAAAATCACCACGGTTTTTCCAACTGTAGTTTTGGGTGGTGATGCTAATAAACCCTATTCTGCTGTTTCATCTGGTATTGCAGAAGTTACCAAATATATTAATTTGATTCGGTTTTTGAATGCAGATGGTAGTTTTCATTTTATCCACAGTCGAGACATTGCCACTGTAGTACGATATTTAATTGAACATCCTCCTGAAAACAATCAACCACGTCGATTTGTTTTAGGTCAAGCAAAATTAACTGCTAACCAAGCAGTAGAACAAGTTTGTGCTTATTTTGGCAAAAAGATTTACTTTCGCATCCCCGTATCTATAGCTTTAGCAAATTTGATTATTGTTTTGTTCCGTATTCGCATGGCTGCTTGGGATAGGTTTTGCATGAATTATCGGCATTTCACTTATGAAAATGCGGTTAATCCTAGCAGTTTTGGGTTATCAAATTATTGTGTAACTATGAGTGATGTTTTGAAATTAAGTTGAGGCTAGGAGAACAATGGTACAAGTACCAAATAAAATCTTGACCCTAGAAGAATTTCTGGTACTACCAGAAACTCAGCCCAGCTTGGAGTATATCGACGGTGAAATTATTCAAAAGCCCATGCCTCAAGGAAAACATAGCACTATTCAAGGAGAACTCTGCCCCACAATCAATTCTGTTATCAAAGTACAAAAAACGGGTTGGGCTTTTCCAGAATTACGTTGTACTTTTGGAGGACGTTCTATAGTTCCCGATGTCGCTGTATTCTCGTGGGCAAGGCTTCCTGTAGATAAAAATGGCGATATTGCTAATACATTCAACGCCGCACCCGATTGGATAATCGAAATTCTTTCTCCAGAACAAAGCCATACAAAAGTTATAAAAAAAATCTTACACGCTCTCAATCACGAGACTCAAATGGGTTGGTTAATTGACCCTGATGAGCGATTTATTGCTGCTTACCCTGCGGGACGACAACCTTTAGCTTTTGAGGAAATTGAGTCTATTTTACCAGTCCCAGAGTTCTGTCAGGGGTTACAGTTGACAGTAGGCGATATTTTTGGGTGGTTAAAGGTAATTACGTAATAAATATTAACTTGCGTGGCAAGAGTCTTATACCAATTCTGTATGAAGATGCGTTTAATTTTTTTTAACGAACCGCCAAGAGCGCCAAGAGCGCCAAGGTAAGAGCTTGAGAGAGTTTGGCGCAGCTTCACAAAGAAACGGTCTTAGCCTATTTGCATATCTCTTTCTTCTTTCTTTTGGCGACAAAGGCTATGAGTAGCAAAAGATTAAATATGTGATTGCCCTGGAGCGCGAAAAGTGGATAACATCAAGGTATAACCAAAGTTATACCAACCTATGAAAACAGCGATTTCGATCCCCGATCCTCTTTTTGAGGCTGCTGAACAATTTGCAAAACGGATGGGTTTGTCTCGTAGTCAGCTTTACGCTGTAGCACTCCAAGAATATTTGCAAACGCATAAACGAGAGCAAGTCACCAAGCAGTTAGATGCTGTATACGCTGATGAAGATAGCAGTCTAGACCCGTTTTTTGTATAATTACAAGCCCATACATTGTCAGAGGAAACTTGGTGATGCAGCGAGGTGAAATTTGGTGGGCAAATCTGCCAACACCTGTTGTTTTATAGAGCCTAATTTCCACACTCCTATAGGAATGTAGCATCCAAAATTTCCCATCACCCAAAACGTCCATTCACATAGTCGGCGGTTTGTTGCTTGGAAGGGCGATTAAAAATTACTTCTGTCTGATTAAACTCCACCAATTCACCCAAATACATAAACGCCGTATAGTCAGAAACACGAGCTGCTTGCTGCATATTATGAGTAACAATTAAAATAGTTACCTTTTCTTTTAATTTCGTAATCAACTCTTCAATACTGGCGGTAGCTATTGGATCGAGAGCAGATGTCGGCTCATCAAACAAAATAATTTCCGGGTCAGTTGCTAAAGCACGCGCAATACACAACCGCTGTTGTTGTCCACCAGAAAGGTTTGCAGCGATGTCACTTAAACGATCCTTGACTTCATCCCACAAAGCTGCATCACGCAATGCTTTTTCTACTTTCTCATCAATGAGATTACGCTTGGATTCTCCCCGGACTCTCAGACCATAAGCCACATTTTCATAAATTGACTTCGGAAAAGGATTAGGTCTTTGAAATACCATACTAATCCGCATCCGGACTTCAATTGGATCAACTTTATGACTTAGCAAGTTAATTCCATCTGGTTCTAAAGCAATTTCCCCTTGATAGCGATTTCCCGGATAGAGGTCGTGCATCCGATTGAAACACCGCAATAAAGTAGTTTTGCCACATCCAGAAGGCCCAATCAGCGCCGTTACCAGCTTGTCACCCACCAACAGATTAATGTCCTTGAGGGCGTGGACTTTTTCACCGTAATAGAAATTGAGGTAATTGACTGAAGCTTTTAAGGGTATTTCTAGAGTTGAAGATGTTTTTTCTACCATTTGATTTTTTTGCGTAAACGATAGCGAAAATAAATTGCTAGAGCGTTCATCACCAAGGTGATAGCAATTAGCACCAGACCTGCGGCGGCTGCGTTCACTTGAAATTCAGCCTGGGGACGAGACACCCAATCGAACATTTGGATGGGCATAACTGTGTAGGGAGCCAGCAACCAGGAAAAGGAGATAAAGGGAAATTGCTCGGTGAATGGAGGCTCTGGTAAGAAGGCGATAAATGTCAGCGCACCGATGGTAATTAAGGGTGCAGTTTCGCCGATCGCTCGCGCTAAAGCAATAATAATACCAGTGATAATTGTGCCCATTGAAGCAGGCAAAATATGATCCCAAATCATTTGCCACTTGGAAGCCCCTACGGCGTAAGCAGCTTCGCGGATACTATTGGGTACAGCCCGGAGAGCTTCACGAGTAGCAACAATTACTACTGGCAAAACCAATAACGCCAAGGTCAGCCCAGCACTGAGAACGCTTCTATCAAGGTTTAATCCATAGACAAATACACCCAAAGCCAAAAGCCCATAAATAATTGAAGGCACCCCAGCTAAATTGGTGACATTAATCTCAATTAAGTCAGACAACCAATTTTTTCGGGCGTATTCTTCTAAGTAAATTCCCGATGCTATACCTATGGGAATTGCTGTAACTGCCGTAACAAACATGACTAATATTGTTCCTACCCAAGCTGAGAAAATCCCTGCTTCTTCGGCGTTGCGACTAGGAAAAGAAGTAAAAAATTGCCATGAAAGTCGTGGAAAGCCATCACTAACTAAGTCAAATATTAGCGCCAGTAAGGTCACAATTCCTATTAGCATCGACAATAAGCCAATAATGCTGAAGATATTTTCTAATTGCTGATTGCGGCTAATAATATTGCGGATTTGCCGTAAATTTTGACTGACCATATCAATAAATTTCCCGATAGTGCTTGGTGAGTAAATGACCAATGATATTGAAGACCAAAGTCATCAGCACTAGAGTTAATCCAACAGCAAAAATAGTCTCGTATTCCAAGCTGCCATGAGGTAAGTCTCCCAGACTTACAGACACAATGTAGGCAGTCATAGTAGCTGCTGGTTCCATCGGGTTAAAGGTGAGATTGGGTTGTCCACCTGCGGCGATCGCTACTATCATTGTTTCACCAACTGCGCGAGAAATACCTAAAATATAAGCTGCTGATATCCCAGAAATCGACGCTGGTACTACAACTCGCAAAGCTGTTTGCAAACGATTTGCCCCCGTTGCATAGGAAGCTTCACGCAAATTCGCGGGTACTGCACGCATGGCATCTTCACTCAGGGAACTCACATAAGGAATAATCATGATGCCAATGACTAACCCGGCACTCAGCATATTAAAACCCGGTAGATCCGGCAAAAATCCCTGCAATAATGGCGTAATAAATAGCAGTGCAAAATAACCGTAAACTACCGTAGGAATGCCCGCCAGTAATTCTAAGGCTGGCTTCACGACTTCTCGCACTATGGATGGAGCAAATTCACTGAGGTAAATCGCAATAATTGTACCTAATGGCACCGCTACTAACAAAGCAACTACTGTGGTAACTAAAGTTCCGGAAACCAAAGGCCAAATTCCGTAATGTTTATCGTCAAATAAAGGTGTCCATTGGGTATCTGTGAGGAATTCCCAGATAGATACTTTACGAAAAAATGATATTGATTCGTAAAGTAAGATCCCAATAATTGCTACCGTAGTTGCTACAGAAGAAAGTGCCGCCAGAAACAAAAATGACTCAATTGCTCGTTCCCGCAAAACGCGCAATAGCTTTGGTGAAAATTGAGTTGGTTTTGCAGTCCTCATGTTAGAGATGCGATCGCTCCTTGTGTGATAAATTCCAATAGACAAAGAGAGGTGCAAACCTCCCTTTCCCTTGAGTTAATTCAAAATTCAGAACTAAGTTTATTCTTGAGCTTCACGGCGTACAAGTTCTTCAATTTTCAAGCCGACTGCTTCTTTACCACCAAATACCGAGCCAAATCTTTTTTTGTTGAAATGACCTTGGGCAGTAGTATACACTGACCCTGGCAAAGCCACATATTTTACTTCTTTGGCTAATTTAGCTGCATTCTGTAAGTAAAATTGCACAAACTGTTTCACCTCTGGTTTGTCCATAGACTTAGAACTAACGTAAATAAAGATAGGCCGCGATAATGGGTTATAACTACCATTTTTGACGGTTGTTTCCGAAGGTAGTACACCGTTAACTGCTACTGCTTTGAGTTTATTGGTGTTTTCTGCATAGTACGCATAACCAAAGAACCCAAGAGCGTTTTTATCACGCGCAACACCTTGTACAAGTACGTTATCGTCTTCACTGGCGGTGAAATCACCCCGGCTGGATTTGGATTTGCCCACAATTGCTTCGGTAAAGTAGTCAAAGGTTCCAGAATTAGCACCAGCACCAAATAACTTCAAAGGAGCATTGGGAAATCCGTTACGCACTTGATTCCAGTTATTTACCTTACCCTGTGCCCCAGGTTCCCAGATTTTCTTCAGTTCAGCAACTGTCAGGTTCTTCGCCCAGGTGTTTTGGGGGTTAACCACAACTGTCAAAGCATCATAAGCAACTGGAAGTTCGACGTAGCGAATACCAGCAGCTTTGCATTCGTCAACTTCTTTTTGGAGGATGGGACGTGAAGCTCCAGATATATCTGTCTCGCCACGGCAGAACTTTTTAAAGCCACCGCCAGTACCAGAGACGCCCACAGTAACTCGGATTTTACCTCTTTGAGCCTTTTGGAATTCCTCTGCTACTGCTTCAGTCAGCGGGAAAACTGTACTAGAACCATCAACCTTTACTGTGCTGACTCCTTGGGAGTGAACCGCAGACATTGATATACCAAGGGTGGCAGCTACCAATGAGGTTACACCTAATACTGTCAAGCTCTTAAACTTCAAATTAATTTTGTTCACAAAGACGCTCCTAGTTTGCTTGGACTTGAGATTTCCGCTAAATCCTTCCAAAGGCACAATAGTTTTATGAAGTTAAGAAATAGTGAACAATTAATTTGCTCACTGTCATAAAAGTGACAGTGTAAGGTAATATAAAAGTTAAATATTAGTTAGAAAATAGTTAACTTTTAGCAATAAGTTTTATAGTCAGATGCTGATGGTACTAACCAACAGCTAAAAATAGTTGTTTATTGAAAGATTGATTCTTACCTTTAACTGACAGAAACTACATGCGATCGCGTTCATAACTTGTTAGAAGCTTTATAAATAAATTACGCTTTTATACTAAAATTTTGAATTATTGATTCCTCTCCAAAAAAATATTTTTTTTGTTTTTTT
Source organism: Nostoc sp. CreGUA01 (assembly GCA_034531095.2). GTDB lineage: Bacteria > Cyanobacteriota > Cyanobacteriia > Cyanobacteriales > Nostocaceae > Nostoc. The sequence goes on from JAVRBV020000185.1 coordinate 51,582, forward strand.
ACCTAAAAAAAGACACTTGTTAGCTAAAATATATTTATCAAAATATGCATTTTTGTAGATAAGTAGTGAAAATAAAAAAACTGCCGACTCTCACAAAAAAGCAAACTCAGTCCACGAGATGCATCAGAATCTACCAAGAGAAAGAAGAGAAAATTTCACAAATAATTTATTCATCCCGACCAAAATACTGAGAATAAAAAAAACTTAGGCAGAAAAAACAATGTTATAACAATTTGTATAAAAACACACATAATATCATTTAAATTAAGATGATTTTTGCACCAACACAACAGTAGTTATACAAAATTTATACAAACATTTACTAGCTGTTTATCTACTGTTTACTTACGTAATTTCTATGAAGATCTCCTTTTGGGAGTAACATAGTGAAACAGCGTTGCTGATTTGTACTGTTTTACTGAATCAAGTTTTGTTTCACACGTTTTAGGAATATGAGTAAACTAATTCCAGCCATCCGAGTCAAAAACTTCAGCTTCTATTACGAGACTCAAAAGATAGTTGAAGGCGTGTCAATGGATATTTACCAAAACCAAGTCACGGCAATTATTGGTTCTAGTGGTTGTGGCAAGTCTACTTTTCTTAAATCGCTAAATCGGATGAATGAATTAGAAGCAGAAGTGAGTGTTGAAGGAAGAGTAGAATTTTATGGACAGAATATTTATGAGCGCCGTGTCAATTTAAGTAGGTTACGTCGCCAAATCAGTATGGTTTTTCCTAAGCCGAATCTTTTCCCCATGAGCGTTTATGATAATGTTGCTTATGGGGTGAAATTAGTGGGATGGCATCCGAAAGTAGAATTAGATGCGATCGTTGAGTCTGCCATCAAAGCTGCCGATCTTTGGGATGAACTGAAAAATAGACTGCACAAATCTGCTTTAGAACTTTCTGGGGGGCAACAACAAAGACTATGCATTGCTCGCGCTTTAGCAGTTAAACCAAAAGTTTTGCTGATGGATGAACCTTGTTCAGGTCTTGATCCTATCGGTGGTATGCAAATTGAAAATCTGATCCATAACTTGCGTTCTGAGTTGACAGTTGTGATTGTTACTCACAACATGCAGCAAGTTACTCGACTATCTGATTTTACAGCTTTCTTTTACAGTAATGAAAATCGCATTACTCAAATGGTTGAATTTGGTACTACAAATAAAATTTTTACTAGCCCCATTGATTCCCGTACACGCGATTACGTTTTTGCCCGCGTCGGTTGAAATATTTCTGACATCATGTCCGGTTAATCAAACTGAATAAAAATGTTTGCTCGTAGTGTACCCCTCCGGGGAAGCAAGCTACGCGTAGCGTCTCGCAGAGAGGACTAAAGTCCTCAAGCCAGGACTGAAGTCCTGACTACAACAGAGTTTATTATGGATGATTACGCTGGCACAACAAATTTTTCACTCCCAGCCAGTCCAAAGGCGGTATGAATAGCTTGTAAAGCTTTAACACCTTGGTCTTGTGCCACAACACAGCTAGTCTTGATCTCTGAAGTGGCAATCATTTGAATATTTATTTGTTGTTGGGCTAAGGCTTCAAACATTTTAGCGGCAACGCCTGGTTGTCCTACCATACCTGTACCTACAATACTTACTTTAGCGATCGCACTATCTAAAACAACTTCACCCCATCCTAATTCTGCTGCTACTTGAGTGAGCAGCTGTTTTGCATTTTCTCCATCCATCTGGGAGACAGTAAAGGCAATATCCCGCCTGGGAATCCCATCAATTACCCGACAACGCTGAGACTGAATAATCATATCAACACTGATGTTATGTTGCGCTAATAATCCAAACAACTTTGCCGCCATCCCCGGTCGATCTGGTAATTGGCGAATAGCAAGACGCGCTTGGTTCAAGTCTAGGGCGACACCGCAAACGGGAGGGTGATGGGGGAATGAGGGAGATGAGGGAGATGAGGGGGATGAGGGGGATGAGGGGGATGAGGGAGATAAAAGAATTAATTTGTCTGTTCCTAGTTCCTCATCTCCCCCTGCTTCCTCTGCTTCGATTTCAAAGGCGCTACACAGTGCAGTAACAGCGCGATCGCATTCGGCTGCATCTACTACGCAGCTGACTTTCACTTCGCTGGTGGAAATCATCTGTATATTGACGCCGGCTTCGGCTAAGGTAGCGAACATTTTTGCAGCTACGCCGGGACGCCCAATCATACCTGCGCCTGCGATGCTGACTTTGGCGATGTTATTTTCTATCATTACCTCGGCTTCGTCAGATTTGGGGTTGGATGGATTCCTCAGGGCTGGGGCGATGGCTGCTGCTACTGCTTCAGCTCGTTTTAAAATCGGTGTTGTGACTGTAAAGGCAATGTCATTACTATTACCTTCATGAATTGACTGAATAATCAAATCCACATCTACTTTTTGGCGGGCAATTTCGCCAAATAACCTAGCTGCAACACCTGGCTTATCGGGAACGCGCAATAACGCGACTCTTGCTTGATTGATATCAAATTCTACAGCATCTACGGGACGGGCAATTTCTAGATTGATTAGCGATCGCCCTTGGGGTCTGGTAGATGTGACCCAAGTGCCTGGGTCATCCGTCCAACTAGATCTAACTACCAGGGGAACGCCGTAGTTACGAGCAATTTCTACAGCCCGGGGATGCAAGACTTTTGCTCCCAAGCTAGCTAGTTCCAGCATTTCATTGCAGGTGATGACATCCATCAACTGAGCTTCGGGAACTAAGCGCGGGTCTGTAGTTAAAATCCCTGGAACATCTGTATAAATTTCACAAAAATTTGCCTGTAATGCTGCTGCCAGAGCTACTGCTGAAGTATCAGAACCACCACGTCCCAAGGTTGTGATTTCCATTTCTCCGGCACTGGATATACCTTGAAAACCAGCTACTACAACTACTTTTCCTGCCTTGATGTGACGAGTTAGGCGAGTAGTTTCAATATGCAAAATCCGAGCGCGGCTGTGTTCGGCTTCGGTAACAATTCCTACCTGAGCGCCAGTCATGGAAATTGCTGGTTGTCCGAGTTCCTGCAATGCCATGCTGAGTAAGGCAATGGTGACTTGTTCCCCAGTAGAAAGCAGCATATCCATTTCCCGGCGGTTAGGATTTGGTGAAATTTCATTAGCTAGTTTGACTAGTCCATCAGTGGTTTTGCCCATTGCCGAAACCACGACAACCAGAGAGTTTCCAGCTTTGACAGTTTTAGAAACGCGCTGTGCAACAGCTTGAATGCGTTCCACTGAACCGACAGATGTACCACCATATTTCTGAACTATGAGCGCCATAACTTTTAGTCAATCAATTGTGTCTGTTTTGCTTCATGCCCCCGCCGGGTTAGAAAGCTTTGAAGCTATTACATAGATATTTACTTTACTAAATTATCAGAATCAATTGACACAAAAAATCTGAAATTGATGTTTTGTCAGAAATTTTTTGGATACATGGCTCGGCAAAACCCATTCGTTCTAGGGATGGGATGAAGGACATCTTTTTAGGTCATTGACTATTAATGCTTAACAGTCAACAGCCTAAAAAGGCTTCCTCCCCTACTCCCTACTCCGTTTTCCAAGACAGCTAATCAAAAATTAAAATAGATTAAATAACAAAAACCCTGTTTGAAATAGCCCCACAACGAAACCTAAAACACCACCTAAAGTGACGATCGCCTGCAATTCATTTTTGACAATTCCTTCGATCGCAGCTTCTAAATCAGCCGGTGAAGTTGATTTCACGCGGTCAACTATCACTTGATCTATGGACAAAATTGGAATTACTTGTGCCACAATTGCCTCTAAATCTTTTTCCAAATACTTCTCTAAAATGAAAGCCAATTCTTGACTCATCACTTCTAAAGAAGTATTGACAACCGGTGAAGTACTCAGACGATTCAACAGCACTACAGCAATATTTTCCCAATTAACAGAATCAGTTAACCCTTGTAGTAAATCACCGCCACTGTTTTGTACGTAATGGCGGACACTTTCGCGTGTGGTTTTTCGTAGTTGGCGGACAGTTCCAATTGGCAGGTTTTGTAATGATAAATTTTGCAGTAATTTGCGAATGCGATCGCGCATCTGCAAATCTTGAGTCAATTCCTGCAAACGACTATTGGTAGCTTCTTTTTCATCTAAGCAAAAAGTCCTGAGTCGGGTTAGAGTATTACGTAAACCAAACAAATTTGCCACTACCCAGTAAGTACCACTGGTTTTTTCCCGAAAGCCTTCATCAATTATTTGAATTGTGCGATCGGTCAAAAAATCGACTATCGCTTGCCGCAATACATCTGGTGGTAAAACCACTTGTAATAACCAATCAGCAAGCCGCGTAGCTTGTTCTTCAGTCAGTTGAAATTCCAGCAATATCTGGTCAAAAACTTGATTGATCTGTGCTTCTAAAAAGTCTTCTCGTCGTGACAAAACCTTTAGCAATCTTGGCAAGGATTCTCCTAATAAATCCCGCAAAATTCCCGCCACAATTTTAGCACTTTTCTGGTTTTTATCAGTTTTGACTTGTTCGATCGCCAGCCGTAACAACCAGAGAATTGCTGATTGTACGCGTTCTGTTTGCAACAGACGCCGTGCCAGATTTTGCAATTCTTCTGGCGTGAGTAGCGACCCCATAATTGTATTGGAAATTTTCTGAGCTAGACGTTCCTGGTTACGGGGAATTAATCCAGGGGTGAAGGGTACTCTTCGTCCAGCAATGTAAATTGCTCGGTAGGGACGGAACAACATTTTGATGGCTATATCATTTGTGAAATAGCCGATAATTCCACCCAGTATTGGGGGAGACACATAAAGCCAAAGATGAGACCAGTCCAAGGGATCGAATTAAAAAAAGTTAGGAGTTGGGAGTGAGGAGTTAGGAGTTAGGAGTTAGGAGTTAGGAGTAATAAGTTCTCAATGAGAGTTTATTACTACTGCTAATTCATAACTTTTAATTCTTAACTCCTCACTCATTTTTCTTGACTACTAGCACTCCCATCATACCGTTCGCAATGGGGTAGTGTGTGGCAGTCTCAAAACCAACTTGATGAGCTAACTCTACTTGCTTTTTGCCGATGGGAAAGCGGTCTAAGCTGGGGCTGATGTAAGCATATTCTTCCTTTAAGCCTAAATAATCAGCAACTGGCACCACAAAATTGTCCAAATACCACTCCTGAAAGGTGCGTAGCTGAGGATTATTTGGCCGATGAAAATCTAAAATCGCAGCTTTAGCACCCGGCTTCAGGACACGGAATAACTCTTGCAGACTGCGGGGAATATCTTTAACATTTCTTAAACCATAGCCCATTGTTGCGGCATCAAATTGGCCATCATCAAAGGGCAAATTTAGCACGTCAGCTTCTACCCAAGCGATAACAGGTTGGGGGTACTGTTTTTGTGAGCGTTCTTTAGCAGTTTCTAGCAGGTTTGGGGAAAAGTCTACTCCATATACCTGCCCCGTTGTCCCCACACGTCGTGCCAAGCGTAAAGCTAAATCACCGCTACCGCAACACAAGTCTAGTGCAGTATCACCCGATTTAGCCGCACTCCATTTGACTGCCATTTCTTTCCAAATTCGGTGTTGTCCCAGACTCAACCAATCATTCAACTGATCGTAAACTGGAGCAATGCGGTTAAAAATGGACTGAATTTCGTTAGTCATTAGTTATTGGGCATTGGGCATTGGGCATTGGGCATGGGGCATGGAGCATTAGTTAATCACAAAGGACTAATGACAACTACATAATGGTTTCATGGCAGCGACTACTAGTCAAAGCGATCGCCACTAGTTGGGCTGATAAATCAATCAGCTTTAATTCATCTTCTCGCAAAATGCACGGTTGTTTCCACTGTAATGATAATACGCCCAATAGTTGATGACGGTAGCTAATCGGCATAACTAAATGTGCTTGCACACCACTGTTTTGGTAGTGAGCAGCATCATTTAATTTGTTATCTTTCAGTATATTCAACGAAACTTGTATTTGTCCTGTGGCGATCGCTTCTTGTGTGAGGGGGTCTTGGGAAAGCCAGTTTTCTACAGTACCTGTATCGCTATAATTTCCTTGAGTAGCAACCAGATTATTTCCATTAGTAAGTTGTATGATACACCCCTGAGTGCCAAAAGTTTCCGAAAAAGCTCTAGCAATTGGAGTTAGAGTTTCCTCTAAGCTAGAAGCTGCTTGAGTCACCTGCACTAAAACACTCAGCAGTGCCATTTGAGCATGAGCGCGGCGTAATTCTTCTGTGCGCTGCTTAAGTAAATCGTAGGTTTCTGCTGCTCTTTGTACTACCGCCTTTAGCTCTCCTGGGTCCCAAGGCTTGGTAATATATTTATAAACTTGTCCAGCATTAATCGCTTCTACCAAATCTTCAATATCAGTAAATCCAGTGAGAATTATTCTGACTGTATCAGGGAACTGAGGTACAGTCTTACTGAGAAACTCAGTTCCTTTCATTTCTGGCATCCGTTGATCGGAGATAATCACAGCTACCTCCCCTTCTGACGCCAAAACTTGTAGAGCATTCACCCCACTATCAGCTTTTAAAACATTAAAATCACGTCGAAAAGTCCGATAAAGGAGATCGAGGTTATCTGGCTCATCATCAACTACCAGAATTTTCAGCTTTTTTGGTCGTTCCAGAGTCATTACTTGATACTGGATTTTATCAATTTCGAGACTAGGATTATCCATAAGATATTTCCCTTAAATATTTCGTTATCTTGTTATATTCCATACCAAGCTTAATCGAGAATAGTGCGATTTTCTCATGTGTTATTACGGACTATAATCATGTTTTTAGGCACATTTAAATCCTCAGCACCGAAAAAATTGCTGGCTGAAATAAAGAATTGGGCATTGGGCATGGGGAATTGGGAGTTAAGAGTTAGGAGTTAGGAGTTAGGAGTTAGGAGTGTGAGAGGATGGAGAAGCATTAATTCTCTTTCCCCCATCTCCCCATCTCCCCACACTCCCCACACTCCCTCATCCCCCTCATCCCCCTCATCTCCTCACCTCCCTACTCCGGGCAGTTGATAGATTAGAATAAAACATGCTCATGAGGTATTGATAAACCTCTCAAATGGAAGCTCACACACTGATTTATGACTGATCTACCACCCAACGCTCAGAATCCCGAAAATACTACCGACGATGTAGCACAAGAGTTACTGCGAAAATTAAGGCAAAAGCAAGGTAACTGGGTGGAATGGGGATATGCGATCGCCTCGTTGCAGAAAAGCGGCTACAATCCCCAAGAAATTTTTGAAGCCACTGGATTTGAACCGATTCAACAAAATCAGGTAATTGTTGGTTCTCAAGTTTACAATTCTTTGGAAAAGTCGGGAGTTTCCGAAGCCACGCGATCGCACTATACTACACGCGGTAGTGATGTTTTATACGAGTTGCGTTTACTCACCCAAGAAGAACGCGCCGTCGCAGCTGAACTGATCTTCGTCCAGAAACTCGATGCTGATGAGGCGCGGGAAGTTGCCAAAGCAGTAAAAGAATTCTCTTATTTCCGCACTTTGCCAGAAGGATTTTCTAATCATCCTGGGGATGCAGTTGCTCACCAAGTTTGGAAATTAGCACGCCAAAACTCAGATTTACAAGAGCGATCGCGGTTAATTGCCAAAGGTTTGCGTTTTGCTCATACGCCAACAGCCAGGAAACAAATCGAACAACTACTGACTGATTTTACTACTGTTCCCAAGCGTCCAGCCCCAATTTTACCCTTTTACCGCCTAGAATCTGAAGAACAATTACCTCGAATGGTGCCAGTCGTAGGCGAGTTGCCATTATCAGCGCAAGATTTACAAGCTGTACCGGTAATCACAGAAATTCAACCATTTCGCATGGTCAAGTTTGCTGGAGAACAAGCTTGGGTGCCCTTACCGGGTTGGCAAGTACTGTTAGCAGCAGAAGATCCAGTAGCGATTTTAGCTTCTAGCGATCGCTTGCCCAACCAAAGTCAAACAGAACCAGTGGTAATAGTAGTAGATCGTGCCCAACGACAATGGGATATTTCCAACTACTTTGTCGTTGAAAACGCTGGTGAATTAGATTTTCAATGGTTTGAAACCGAACCAGAAATTCCTCTACTAGGACGAATCATTATTATTGTGCGTGCTAAGAAAATTCTGGATGAAGAATTGACTAAAGATTCATGGCAGATTGACGAATAAGGGCATTGGGCATTGGGCATTGGGCACTAGTTAATGACAAATGACCAATGACTCATAACCAAACTGTATAATAAAGATATGTCGAACAGCCGTAAAAACTCTTAAGATAATTAAGCTGGTATGCTCTACAGACATGGCGACGTTCTACTTAGAAGAATTACTACCCTACCAATCAACGCTGAAAAACGTGCAGGTGTGACTCTGGCTGATGGTGAACTCACAGGACACAGCCATCGCATCCAGCAATCTCAGGCTGTTCAGTTGTGGGCAAATGGTAGTGAGCTTTTTCTTGAGGTTAAAGAACCAACTGCTACCTTAATTCATGAAGAACATCAGCCGATTGAATTACCCCAAGGACTTTACCGCGTTTGGAAACAACGTGAATACCGCCCTGACGCTTACGTAGAGGTTGTGGACTAATGCTGAAGATGATGTCAAATGGGCGCGTACCAAACAGAACAGTCAAGCAGCGCCCACAGCAAAGCCACGAGCCTGTATCCGCCCAACATGCTAGAAAACTCATCCTTGAGCATCGCGCATGGGATGAAATGCGGGTTTTGGGTCATCTGGATTTAAGCGGTGCGTCGCAACTTTATAATTTACCTGAAAATCTCACTTGTGAAAGTTTGGATATCAGCGATTGTGTGAACCTCGCTTCTCTTCCTAAAGGTCTGCATGTCACCCATTGGATTGAGTTAGCCGGAAGTGGAATTACCAGTTTACCTGGAGGACATGGTTTCGTTTTGCGCTGGCGAGGTGTGCAGGTGAGTGATGCCATTGCCTTTGCATCGGACTCCATAACCGGGCAAGATATCCTCAACATTGAGAATGTCGAGTTACGCCGCGTGCTGATTGAACGTCTGGGATACGAGAGATTTTTGCAGCAAGTGGGAGGGTTAGTCCGTCATCGGGATAGAGATGCTGGTGGAGAACGTCAACTGATCTGCATTCCTTTTGAGGATGACGAGCCGTTTATGGTTTTGAAAGTAACTTGTCCATCTACAGGACACATTCATATTCTGCGCGTTCCTCCATATATGCAAAGTTGCCATCAAGCCGCTGCTTGGATTGCAGGTTTCGATAACCCAAATGATTATAGTCCGGCGATCGAGGCGTAATATTATGTCCGGTTAAAGACTTTTTAGACTGACGCGGGGACGGGGAGACGCCGGGACGCGCAGAGATTTTAATGATAAGTGATTAACTGGATATGATATGGCATCGAATTTTGATTTTAGATTTACAGCAATTTTCAGGTAAATAGACCACATTGTAGGGGCGCACAGCTGTGCGCCCCTACCAAGGATTGTGGTTCAAATAGATGAAAAACGCTGTAATGTTCATTATGCGTAAACAGGGATGCCTACCACAGCGCAGACGCTAAAATGTTTTCAGATCTGCTGCGACCTTACCAGCAAATACTGCTCTGTTGACTTGGTTACTTTGGATAACCGCAGTGGCAATGTGGTTATTTTGGCAAAAAACGAAATAAACATTGAGATTGAACCTAACGGAGAATGGAGGTTCGTATGAGCGTCAAACCAGATTTTGCTACTATGACTGCTATTGAACTTCGAGCTTATGTTTTAGAACATCGTGATAATCAAGAAGCCTTACATGCCTATCTTGATAAGCTCCATGCTGAAAATCCAAGTTCACAGGCGTATAGTCCTGAAGACAATGTAGCTGAGGCAATTGCAGAATATCTAAAGAAGAAAAGCTAGTAGGAAACCCTACATAGCTTTCGTTCATTTTCTTCAACTCAGTTGGTAATATTGGGTTGCACAAATCGCTTAATTTCACCACAGGCAATGTAAGACTTACCATCGGGTGCTGTTTTGATTTCATCCACTACGTAAAGCATTCCTTCTTCACGAACCGATCGCGGAAAACGCATGTTCCAATCCGGTTCATATCCGTCAGAAACCACTCTAGCACGTAGCTTACTGCCATCTTTGACGCACTGAACGAGAACACCATCTTTTACAGTATCAGTTGTAGGCAGGTCGGCCGCACTAGCAGGGCCTTTGGATGCCTTGCCTGTACTAATTGACCTCGATTGTCTAGGAGCAACGAAGATATCTGCTTCACCGGGTCGTGCAAGACGTGTTATCTGACTACCGACACGGTAGAAAGTGCCGTCACTTGAAAGTTCGAGTTTTTCAACCACATAGCGTGCGCCCTCAGCACGAATCGATCTGGGAAATTGGACGTTCTTGGTGGAATCGTAACCATCGGATATGACTTTGATTCGCAGCTTACCGCCTTCACGCACACAGTGTAGCTCTACACCCGAACCAACTTCATTGACAACCGGCATCCCATACACTTCATCCCCGGCGGTGACACCACGAGCTGCTAAATCGCTCCGATTGCGTGTCATCGTCTGGAAACTCTGATCCCGTAGTTCTTTACGTCCGGCATTCCCCAGAGCTTTTTGGGCAATTCGACCCGCGAAATACTCTAACTGATCGATCTCTTCAGCAATTTCAAAATTCTCATTCAACCCTTTATCGCGCAAATCTTTCACCAGCGCCCGGAGAATTTGCTCTGCTTCCTCATGTCTGCCATGCTCAGCTAAATTCAAGGCTGTCTCTTTAGCTTTGGCGATGGTGAGGCGGCTGAGTTCTAGGATGATATGACTCGAAGAGGCGAGGGCTGCTTCCTCAACGGTGCCAACTTTGGCGACGACATCCGCTGTGCCCGACACACTTTGAATCACGTCATTTTGCACAACATCAGCACTGTAATGCAACTTCATCACAGGTAATTCGCCGACTTTAGCAGAGGATATCTCTAAACTCAACCCCAAAAGTTTGTCTTCACCTTCATAAAGTTCTCCCAAGGTGATGACGGTTTGACCAGCGTCATGGCTGACTTTAGCCAAACTTAAGGTATCTACAAGACTGATACCATCAGCCAACTCAACTGTCACCTTAAGATTCTGACCTACTACTGCTCTAAGACTATCTAGCTCAATGCTAAACACTTCAGTTGCTTCATCAACACTCTGAATAAAGTAGAAATTGCCGTTAGCTGCTCTGGCCATACCGATGAGCAAGTCTTCATTGAAACCCTGATCGAAACCTAAGGTAGTTGTGGTGATGCCTTCCTCAGCTTTTTGCCCCGATGTCGCCGTCAGTATTTTCGGGTCTTGAATGCCCATATTGGCATGACCATCGGTAAGCAATAGAACACGGTTGATTTTTTGGGGATTGAGTTGGTTTTTGACGTGTTCGCAGCCTTTGAGCCATCCGCCAGATAAGTTGGTGATACCACCTGCTCTGACTTTGTTGATAGAATTTTTCAGTGCAGCTTTGTTAGCCACAGCCTGAGGCGTTATAACTGTGTCCACTTCATCATCGTAAACAACCACTGAGAGAATGTCGTCTGGCTCAAGTTGATCCACCACAGACTCAGCGGCTCTGAGGGCATGATGTAAAGGAGCGCCTGCCATTGAGCCTGACCGATCGATTACCAAAGAAAGGTTCAGGTTACGTCGGGGAGATTCAGCTATATCAGCACGAAAACGTAGGAGAATATTAGTCTTTAATGAAGATCCTGCGGGTAGGATAGCCTGGTCAAAGTCGTAACTTGTCTTGAGCATTTTATATACCCCTTCGAGTTGTCTGTGGTAAGCTCTAAGCCTTATGCTGCTGGGATAGCCAGTGCTTTTTTTAGTTTACCCAGAAAGCAGTGTGTTCAGTGTCAAGGGGAAGATTTAATGTAAAGTTTTATAGCTATGGGAGATGAGCCAGAGAGTTAAAATTTCAAGTTTAAATCTCAAAAGTTCAAGGTTGAGAGTAACTAAACAGACCAAGGATTAACGATTACAACTCCTATCCCAGCAAAATCTTTTTCGTTACGGGTGACAAGTGATAGAGAGTTATCAAGAGCGATCGCTGCAATGAGAGAATCCATCAAGGGTAGAGGTCGCCCATTCTGTTCTAGTTGTCCAACTAAATTTCCCCACAACACCATTGTTGAAACATGTACACTTAGGATTCTTTGTTGAAAGCGATCGGGTAGGGTTTCATTGAGCCAATTTGTGAGAGATTCTTTGCGCTTAGATGCAGTAATTTTGCTGATGCCTTTAGCGATTTCGCCAATTGTGATAACACTGAGGTAAAGTGTTTCTGGCATTTGGGCATCTAGCCAATCTAAAACTTGTTGATTTGGTTGTTTGGCAATCACTTCGGAAATCACGCAGGTATCAAGGAGGTAGCTCATGGAGTGAAGGCATTGCGGGGGAAGCTACGATCTCGGCTCAAGTCTAATTCTTCGGTGAGTTCAGCTAGGGGGGACTGACGGAAGAATTCTGAGAGTTTGGTGGGTTGATCTGGGTGGGTGTTGCTATTGTGTTCAGTCAGGCTTTGGGCGAGGAATTGGATAATATACAGTTTTTCGTTGGGCGAAAGCTGTAGAAGCTGTTGTTCGAGTTCTGAGATAACCATGATGGTGTTGAAGTGGAGGATAATTTGATTTTACGTATGGAGGTGATGTCGTCTTGTAGCCAGATGTATTAGAAGCATTTCAACGTACAGAAATTCCCCATGAGGCTTATGTAGCAACGCGAAGCATTGATGCATTAGTTCGCGGTTTGTAATTGCTGCATCAACCAATTTGCTGCTGCGGTATTGGTTCCTTCGGCTAATCGTTCCAGCGTTTGTTCTACAAGGGCGATCGCTAAACCCGTCAACACCTGGGAAACTTGGATTGGCTGATATATACCCGTTGCTGTTAAACCAAATGCAAACAGCCGCATTCCTTTGACATCAATCACCCAGTATTCAGCAATTCCTAAACTGGCGTAAAGTTGCTTCTGCTCATCAAGATCGATGCCCAAGGTTGTATCGGCAATTTCTCCAACTAAATCAGGCAGACGATGGCGATCGAGAATAATCCGACGCGGTTGGCCAACTTCCCATTTAGGAATATCTTTACCTTTGTACAGCACTAAGTCTGGGGCACAGGCGTGAGTCTCTGGGTTTTCAATTAGACAGCGCCCGTAAGATTGCAGCACTACCTCTGGGTGCAAGAATGCCCAAACAAAGAAAACTGCCGTCATCAAATCGCTAAAAGAAGAGTGTCCTAGTCCTTCTGTTCCCATATCAACCCATAACCATCCCTGATAAAATGCGATCTTACGCCAATCAATATCTGGGTTATCTCGAACTGCCACATAGTCTTGCCAAGTCGCATCATGCTGCTGGAATATTAGGGGGGATTGGCTAGATTGTTCTAAGGAGATGGTCATCGCTAGACACCTCGCAAGTCCGATTTAGTGATTTCAGATAGCCTCTATGATAACGCGTTGATAAGTGGTTGAGGGATTGGCTGTGCAATCGATCGCGTTGACTTCTGCACCCTTGACAAGGAATGATAATTCAATGAAAATCGCTACTTATAATCTGCGCTTTGGGGGCAGAGCTAATCAACGAATTCACTGGAATCAGGTGTTTGAAACCATCGATCCAGATATCTTCTTAGTGCAAGAAACCTGCGATCCTAGACTATACATGACTGATGAAACCTGGGAAAACCGCAGACATCAAATTCATTGGACAAGAGCAGCAAATAGGGCTTGGGGAAGCGCGATATTCGTCAAATCAGGGTCGATCGCTCCGATCGCAATTCCTGAATTTGCAGGGTATCTCGTCGGTGTAGAATTAGACGAGTTTGAATGGACTGCAACACTAAAGCGATCGCTCTTAGTATTCAGCATTCACGCTCCAGCACCCTATAAAAGAACGGTGAATGATATCTTAGATTTTATCGCTTCCCTACCTGGCGATCGTGAGTTGATAATTGGCGGAGACTTCAATTTGACAACGGGAATTCGGCATCCTAGCGAACCATTGCAAGGTGATAATCGATGGCTTTTAGAGCGTCTGAGAAAAGAGTTCAATTTGCTAAACTGCTGGCAAACTGCTAACCCCAACCGCGATCTGCCACAAACGCTACGCTGGAGTGGCGATCAGACACAGCCTTACCATTGCGATGGTATTTTTGCGCCCGCTTGTTGGTATCAACATCTTGAAGAATGCAACGTACTTTCTGCGCCGAGTTGGGATAACCTAAGCGATCATAATCCTGTTGTAGCTGTTTTCTCTGAAGAAGAATTCAGAATTCAGAATTCAGGAATCAGAATCAATTAGTGGCGATGAGGGAGATGGGGAGGAGAGTTACAGCAGTTTTCATGTATTTGAACCACATCTGTCGTAGGGGCACAGCACTGCTGTGCCCTTGCCGCGTGGTCTATTTACCTGAAAATAGCTGTAAAATTTCAAGTTTGAACCTCAAAGGCTCAACGTTCGAGTTCAAAGGTGCAACGTTCGAGTTCAAAGGTGCAACATTCGAGTTCAAAGGTGCAACGTTCGAGTAAAAAGGTGCAACGTTCGAGTAAAAAGGTGCAGCGTTCGAGTAAAAAGGTGCAACGTTCGAGTTCAAAGGTGCAACGTTCGAGGTTCAAAACATTAAACTCCCTCATCTCCCTCATTACCTTTTATCCTGGCGACGCAAAGTTACACACAGGGCACAAGAACCGCTATATTCAAACAATAACCTCACTGTCATATCAATTTGAAAAAAAATATGACAGATGCAAACCTGAAAACCTACATGAAATCAAGCTTTCTTAATTTTGAATTTTGAATTTTGAATTTTGAATTTTGAATTGGTATTACTGTGCCTCAAGAACATCTCGATTCAGAAGTATTGCAGCGATCGCTCGTGTCATCTGCACGGGCAGAAGCCGTAGCACGTATCCGCAATAGTCTGCGTCCTGGACAGCAACAAATGGCTGACTGGCAATCTGGGCCTCTAGCTATTTCTGCTGTTCCTGGTGCTGGCAAATCCACCGGGATGGCGGCGGCGGCGGCGATCGCCATTGCACGTCAGTATGAACGTTCTACCGAGTCGCGCTCCTTTTCCCGCCGTCAGTTGGTAGTTGTCACCTTTACTCGCTCCGCTGCTGCCAATATTAAAGCCAAGATTCGTAAATACTTACGAGATGATTTATCTCTACCTCAAACAGGCTTTTTTGTCTATACCTTGCATGGTTTAGCGTTGAACATTGCCAGCCGCCATCCAGATTTATCAGGGTTGCAGCTAGAATACGTCACATTAATTACACCAACTCAAAGTCACCGTTTTATTCGCACAGCTGTAGAGCAATGGATTGGGAATAATTCAGAACGATATTTGCGGTTATTAGAAGGTCATCAATTTGACGGTGAAGAAACAGAAAGGTTACGTCGCCAATCGGTGCTACGAACAGAAGTTTTACCTGAATTAGCTAATACAGTCATTCATGAAGCTAAAAGTTCTGGAATATCACCAGAAAAATTGCAAGAGTGGAGTCAACAAACTACAGACGAATACGCAATTTTGAGTGTAGCGGCGGGATTGTACGAGCAATACCAAAATTTAATGCGATCGCGTGACTTCATTGACTACGACGATATGATTTTAGCGGCACTCCGCGTATTAGAAAACGACAGTGCCCGCCGCATCGAGCAAAACCAAGTTTTCGCGGTCTTTGAAGACGAAGCCCAGGATTCTAGCCCGCTACAGACGCAGTTGTTGGAAATTTTGGCGAGTGATGAGGGAGATGGGGGAGATGAGGGAGATGAGGGAGATGAGGGAGATGGGGAGATGGGGAGATGGGGAGAATTCCTAACTCAACACTCCTCACTCAACTTGGTACGTGTCGGCGATCCTAACCAAGCGATTAACTCGACTTTTACGCCAGCCGATCCGATTTATTTTCGGCAGTTTTGTGAAGAGTGCGATCGCATTCAACGATTGGCGACGATGGATCAAGCCGGTCGCAGTACGAGAATTATTATTGAAGCTGCTAACTTTGCTCTCAAATGGATCAATCATCAGTGGTCAGCGACAAACCCCCAATCCCCAATCCCCAGTCCCCAGTCCCCATTCCCTGATACTGAAAATCGACAAGTACCATTTCGCTTACAGACAATTCGTCCTGTTGACGCTGGCGATCCGCAAATGAACGCCAACCCAGCAGCAGTGGGGCGAGGACTGGAATTATATACTCCGCGTGATATTTATCACACTGTTGAATTGTTATCTCAAAGAGCGATCGAGTTATTTGGGGAAGATCCAACAAAACATAGTGCAGCGATTTTAGTGCGAGAAAATCGTCAGGGACGATGGCTGGCAGAGGCTTTAGCACCTGTGTGTAAGGAGCATAACATTACACTTTATGATGTGGGAGAACGCGATCGCCGTTCTCATGTACCCCAAGAAATTTTGGCATTGCTGCAATTTTGCGATCGCCCCCACTCTCCTGATTACCTAAAAGCCGCGCTAGAAGCATTGGTGCAGCGTCAGCTAATTCCTACCCAAGACCTCAACGCCCTTGCAAGTCTCCCAGAAGAATTTTTGTATCCCAGTCCCTTAGCAGCACTCCAACCAGAACCAGTACAAAAAGCCGCACATTTGTGTCGGAGCTTACTCCGCGCTCGGTTGGAACTGCCTTTGTATCAGCTAATTTCTTTCCTCGCCTTGACCTTAAATTACGACCAAGCGGAATTGGCAACTGCTGATAAACTCGCAGAACGGGTAAACCAGCAGATAGCTAGCAATAGTTCAATGAGGGCAATGCTGTCAGCTTTAAGTGAAATCGTCAGTTCTGAACGGTTTGAACCAGTAGAAACCGAAGATTCCGAAGAACGTTACACCCGTCGCGGTCAACTGACGATTATTACTATGCACAAAGCCAAAGGACTGGACTGGGATTATGTTTTTATTCCCTTTCTGCACGAAAACTTAATTCCTGGGAGATTTTGGGTTCCTCCCCAAAGTCAGTTCTTGGGCGATTTTACCTTATCAGAAGTAGCCCGTGCCCAAATTCGCGCTGCTCTACACGGTGAATCTACCATACCCGATGTGACGCAAGCATGGGAGCTAGCAAAGCAGTTAAAAATATCTGAAGAGTACCGTTTACTCTACGTTGCCATGACACGAGCAAAGCTGCTGTTATGGATGTCTGCGGCGCAGAAAGCCCCCTTTACTTGGAGTAAGCCGGAGAATTTGCAAGAACAAGCGCCTTGTCCGGTTTTTCCTGCACTAAAGCGCCAATTTCCTCAATGTATCGTCGCTTCGGCGATGATAGCCAAATAAGGTCTTGGGATGAATTTAGGCTAGCTGTTCTTACAGCGTTTTTCGGCGTTGCTGATTAGTGGGATGATTTTTGTCTCACGCAAAGGCGCAAAGACGCAAAGAATCAATATTCTGCTTTGTACAAAAGTCCCAATTCATCCCGCATTTATGCAACGCCTGTTTTTCATCTATTTGAACCACAATCCCCAGTAGGTTAGCGCAGCGGTGCTACCCTACAACGTGGTCTATTTACCTGTAAACAAACGTGAATTCGACGGATAGAAAAGCCCAAAAAGGTTGCTAGATATAAATTTGCTCAACTGGGCATTCCATAAGGCGATCGTACTTTCACAACACTCATGCATCGCCGTTAGGAGAATTATAAAATTTTTATTAAATTCCTTAACTGTCTTAACTGTCCTTGCTTTTTGTTGAACTAAATTTTAATATTTTTTCATTGAGCAAAAAAAAAGACATAAAAAATCTCGGTATAAAAAAGTAAGGCTAAAGCCCTTACTACAAGCGAATCATTCTGGAAAAATGAATGACGTTGCAGGCATCGCAGAGAGGTAAGAAATCCTTCTGTGAAAAATCAATCATTACAAGTAATTGGAAATTATTTAATGAAAGCATTATTGGCTGAAGCTACATGGACACCCAAGAAGCAAAACCTGAACAAAAATTTGGGTGTTGTCGGGAGCCTTGCTTGGAAAGATCCACAATTTAAGATTGTTGATAAAAGCTTCCCTCTTCTTAGGCATGATGAGCTTCTAGTAAGGGTTAAATATTGCGGTGTCTGTGGGTCAGATATTCACGTTTATGAGACAGATAAAGAAGGATATATTCTATTTTCTGGCCCTACCAAATTACCCGTTATTTTAGGACATGAGCTTTCAGGTGAAATCGTCGAAGTTGGTAAAGAAGTTAAAGGATTTTGCCAGGGTGATATTATAACTACAGAAAGCATTTTATGGTGTGGACACTGTACACCTTGCCGCACAGGAATGCCGAATCAGTGTGAAAATGTAGAACTGTTGGGATTAACAGTAGATGGTGGCTTTGCTGAATATATAACTCTCAAAGCCAAATATTGTTGGAAACTGAATCACTTACAGGAAAGATATTCCTTTGAAGAGGTTTGTAAAATAGGTACTTTAATAGAACCTATCGGTTGTGCTTATAACGGTATCTTTATATCGGGAAATGGTTTCTTACCTGGTGCATTTGCCATAGTCTATGGTGTAGGAGCAATTGGACTAGGTGCTGTGATGTTACTTAAAGCAGCAGGGGCAGCAGTAGTAATAGCAGTTGATTCTATTGAAGAAAGACTCAATCTTGCTAAATCAATGGGAGCTGATTACGCTTACAATATAGCCTCCACAAATGATTTTTCGGAGATGGTTCAAGAAATTACAGGAGGTTGGGGAGCTGATATCCAAGTTGAAGCCGCAGGAGCAGCTAAATATACTATCCCAATGATGGAAAGAAATATTGCCAAAAGAGGAAAAATTATTTATTTAGGTAGGGCGGAGTCAGAAGCATTTATAGATTTGAATAGTCTTGTAAGTGGGGCACATACAATAGTAGGTTCTCGCGGACATTCTGGGTATGGCATATTTAATAACGTAATCACCATGATTCACAAAGGGAAACTTTGTGGAGTTGAAAAACTTGTAACTTCATCTCTACCTTTTAAACACATCTTAAATGCTTTCGAGTCTTCGCATTCCAGAAAATATGGAAAAATACTAATTAATATGCACTCTGTATAAGATAATCAGAAAATAGTTACTTTTCTAGCTGAGTTATTACCTGTGGTATTAATATCATTGGTGCATTTAAACCTCTAATCTTGTTGGCTACTCCAGCATACTATTAGGAGTTTAAAACAAGCGATTAATTCCCTTTTCTTGAATTTTTGAAAGTAGTCATTAGCAATGAACAAAACTTTATTTCATCTTACCTTTCCTGTGACAGACCTTGCTCTGGCAAAAACATACTATGTTGATGGTTTGGGTTGTATTCCTGGTCGAGAAAACCGTCAACTTTTAATTCTTAATCTCCACGGGCATCAATTTGTTGCTTTCTTGACTAAAGAAACCCTTGTACCTCAACCTATATACCCCAGGCATTGCGGAATTGTCTTTAGCTTAAAAAGTGATTGGGAAGAAGTACTTTCAAGGGCAGAGCAACAAAAACTCACTTTTAGACAAAAACCCGAACTCCGTTTTGCTGATTCTTTTATAGAACATGACACATTTTTTTTAGAAGATCCTTTCTATAACTTGATAGAGTTTAAACATTATCGTCAGCCGGAAGCAATTTTTGGGTATTATGATTATACGCAAATAGAAGAACGGGTTTGACAGGGGTTAAAATAATTCGTAATTTGTAATCAAGTTCCTACGTCGCAAACGTAATTCGTGATGAAAGTAGTAGGATATTTATTTACAACTAATTCAAAATCAGCAATTTTACAATTTGGTGTGGTGTTTCTCCGAAAATAACAAATTACGAATTAGCTAAATATCCAATGGCATCAGCTAACTAATTTCAAATGTTAGGAAATAATGACTTGCAAGACCGATGGATTCCTCGCTATTTCAGATTAGCGATCGCCAATATGCTCTCGAATTTAATGGTGCCGTTGTCTGGAATGGTTAGTGTTTCCTTTTTAGGACACTTGCAAGACATTCGTCATTTAGCTGGCGTTGCACTGGGGACAGTTCTGTTTAATTACTTTTATCGAACATTCAATTTTTTGCGTCTCTCTGTGACTGGCACAACTGCCCAGGCGACTGGAAGGAACGATCGCGAGGAAGTACTACTGCTAGGCTTACGGAATGTTTTAATTGCCCTCTGCTTAGGATTTGCTGTTTTGCTCCTACAATACCCACTGCGAGAGTTGGGGTTTATTGTCTTGAACAATGCTCCAGAGGTGAAAGCGGCTGGAGTGGACTACTTCAACATGCGGATTTGGGGTGTACCTGCGGTTCTGGTGAATATGGTGCTGTTCGGCTGGTTGATGGGGCGCGAACAGAGTGGGAAAGTGTTGGCTTTGTCGGCTTTTGGTAACATCCTTAACATCGTCTTAAGTTACCAGATGATTCTGCGAGCAGGTTGGGACAGCATGGGAGCAGGCTTGGCACAAGCTTTGAGCCAATTTCTCATGATGGTGCTTGGACTAATTTGGGCTAAGAGTGAAATCCAGTGGGAAGAGATCCGTGCCGTCGCGCCTCAGCTTTGGAACAAATCTGCTTGGAATGAGACTTTTGCCCTGAGTCGGGAGCTTTTTGTGCGGACACTGGCAGTCGGGTTTACCTTTTGGGCTTTTACCAATCTGTTTGCTGGGATGGGAAGAATCGCCTTTGCGGAGAATGTCTTGCTGCTTGAATTTATGACGCTAGGAATTCAAATACTCAATGGCTTGTCTTATGCAACAGAAACCTTGACAGGCAACTTTCATGGCACAAACGATCGCAAGCAGATGGTACCACTGCTTGGCGTTTCTGTAGGCGTGACTCTGATGTTTGCAGTTACCATGTCCCTTACCTGCATCCTGTTTCCTCAGACGGTATTTGGGCTACTCACAAATCATACGGAAATAACCACCCAGATCGATCGCTATATTCCCTGGCTAATGGGCGTACTGGCGCTGTATGCCTTCGTCGTCTCAATTGAGGGTTATTTCTTTGGTTTGGCAGAAGCATTAATACTCCGGAATGCGGCTTTTATTGCAACTGGGTTAGGGTTTATTCCCACAGCAGCCCTGGCTTGGAAGTTACAGAGTGTCCATCTGTTGTGGTTGGCGATGTCTTTGTTCATGGTGACTAGGGTTGTAGTGCAGGGAATTCAGATCCCTAGAACCTTGAAACTAGCGACAGAAGATATTGTTCCTGCTCAAAAAACTCAAGCTTCTTGAAATCCACTAAAGCAAATCAAGTAGTATATAATGAGGGATTGTG
Source organism: Nostoc sp. CreGUA01 (assembly GCA_034531095.2). Lineage (GTDB taxonomy): Bacteria > Cyanobacteriota > Cyanobacteriia > Cyanobacteriales > Nostocaceae > Nostoc. Next base: position 72,841 of record JAVRBV020000185.1, read on the forward strand.
TCGAATTAAAGCTAGACAATGCCTAAACTCAAGACTCGTAAAGCAGCAGCGAAGCGATTCCGTGCCACCGGCAGCGGCAAAATCGTCCGTCGCAAAGCTTTCAAAAACCACCTTTTAGAACATAAAACTTCTAACAAAAAGCGTAATCTGTCCAAGACTACACTTGTAGATGAACGCGATGAAGATAATGTGCGCTTGATGCTCCCATATTTGTAAGTCTTTCAGGAATTAAGTTATGACACGGGTAAAACGCGGTAACGTAGCTCGCAAACGCCGCAATAAAATTCTCAAATTAGCTAAAGGTTTTCGCGGTTCCCACTCGACTTTGTTTAGAACTGCCAACCAACAAGTGATGAAGGCACTACGGAGTGCCTACCGCGATCGCAAAAAGAAAAAGCGCGATTTTCGTCGCCTTTGGATTACTCGCATCAACGCTGCTGCAAGACTACACGGCTTGAGTTACAGCCAGTTGATCGGAAATTTGAAAAAAGCTGATGTCCAACTAAATCGCAAGATGTTGGCGCAACTAGCAGTACTCGATCCTGCAAGCTTCGGCAAAGTTGCTGAATTAGCCAATCAAGCTAAAGCATAAAGGTGGTAACGGATGAATAACCGATGTAACAGATGGCAAGAAATGACTCGGTTACATCTGGTATTATCCGCTACTATTATTTGGATTTACTGCTTTTGCTTTGCGGGCACTGGATTAATCGCATCTGCCGCCGAAATGCCCAAAATACAGCAACGGGGATATTTAACTGTTGCAGTTAAAGATAACTTGCGTCCTTTGGGATTTAAAGATGATAGCGGCAATTTGCAAGGCTTAGAAATTGACTTGGCACAGCAGTTGGCACTTGATTTGCTAGGTAAAAAAGATGCTGTGAGATTTCAACCCGTAGCGAATCGCGATCGCTTATCTGTAATTTTAGACAAGAAAGTTGATTTAGCGATCGCCAGGGTAACAGCAACTGCTTCACGCGCCCGCGTAGTTAATTTGAGTGTTCCCTACTACTTGGATAGCACCGTATTAATTACAAAAAATGCTTCTGTGCAGCAGTTAAAGGATTTGGCAAAACAAAAAATTGCTGTACTCAATAACTCCAGTACAATTGCCAAAGTACGGTACTATTTGTCAAACGCCGAGTTAGTAGGAGTGAATTCTTACCAAGAAGCGCGAGAGCAAATAGAAAATAATGCCGTTGTTGCCTTTGCCGCAGATGCCAGCGTTCTGGGCGGTTGGGTGCAGGAATATCCGCAATATCGATTACTGCCAACCAAGCTATCAACTGAACCCTTGTCTGTGGTAATGCCCAAGGGATTGCAGTACGATGAATTAAGACGACGAGTCAATGAAGCGATCGCTCGTTACATAGCAGAAGGTTGGCTCGCTCAACGCGCCCAATATTGGGGTTTACCATAAGTGAGTGCTGAGTTAGGAGTTAGGAGTTAGGAGTTAGGAATGAAGAGTTAGGAGTGAAGAATTGTCTCCCTCATCTCCCTCATCTCCCTCATCTCCCTCATCTCCCTCATCTCCCTCATCTCCCTCATCTCCCTCATCTCCCTCATCTCCCTCATCTCCCTCATCTCCCTCATCTTCCTCATCTCCCCAAAAGGCTGATAATAGATACAGAACCAACTTTTAATATTTGTATTTGCAGGCAATGGATAATAATCTAGCCGTAGTTTATCTCTCAATTTTGGTAGGTTTGCTCACATTTACAGTTGTGGGTGTTTTTCGCCAAATTTTCAAAACTCGCAAGGTTGAAAGCTCTTTTTCTAAGTTACGAAAGAAATTAGAGAAAGAAAAGGGCACCACTCAAGAATATTATGAGTTAGGGAGTATCTATTCCGAAAAAAAATTGTATTCTCAGGCGATCGCATTATTTCAAAAAGCTCTGAAAGCTGCCCAAGAAGAGGGAGAAGAAAATGTTGCCCCCATTTACAATGGACTAGGCTATGTTTACTTTATTCAAGAGCAATATGACCTAGCAATTCGTCAGTACAAAGAAGCCCTCAAATTTCAACCAGATTATGTGACAGCGTTGAATAATCTTGGTCACGCCTATGAGAAGAAAAAATTAACTACTCAAGCATTACAAACTTACGAAGAAGCACTCAAATTTGCTCCCAATAACTCTATCGCTAAACGCCGTGCTGAATCTTTACGTCGTTTAGTTTCTGCGTAAATTAGGGCATGGGGCATAGGGCATGGGGCATAAGAGGCAGGGGAGCAGGGAGCAGGTGGGAAAGAAGTAATTTTTCATTCTCCCCCTTGCCCCTTGCCCCCTGCCCCCTGCCCCTCTGCCTCTTCCTCATCTCCCCGCGTCCCCGCGTCTCCGTATCTTGGCGCCTAACTGTAGCAACTAGATGAGCGATCGCTAATCATCTGACAGTATAAATATTTACTTTATAATTTCTCTTGCTTGAGCGCGATCGGAAGTTAATCCTAAACGTTAAACATCAAAGTGATAACGGATAGCTCCAGTATTTGGATCGTTGATGATTTCAGCGTACCCTATCTTCGTTGCCTCTTCAAGTAACTCTTTGAGACGCTCGGATTCTAGCTCAGTGTGGATAGCTGCTTGAGCGATGGAAAGTTGCCCATTATGTTCCTTTGCAGCCTTGAGTAGCTTTTGCATCGGAGTAATGGTAGGTTGGGTTGATGGCTGTATCGCTTGTAACTGTTGAAGTTGTGGAATATCACCAATGTTCAAGGTAACTGATTGATTGACACTAGGTGTTCCACTACCATATAGCCCACGTAGATAAATATTTCGCTTTTCAACCATACCAGGAATGAGAGCCAAATCGATTAGTTGACCAATTCCAAAAAAACCAACTGTGAAGAGGTATATCAAACCAGTACCAATCTGTCCGGTGTAAAATCTTTGTCCACCACAGATACCAAAGAAGCACAAACACCAAAGAATATATGCGACACCTGAATTAGTTTGCTGCATGACACTGTACTCCAATTTCCTACAACTATATACAGTGTTCCCAGGTTTGAATGTAAAACTAACAATTGATTAGACTGGTCGGTTTTACAATCGGGTATATTGTCAGCAAATTAATTTAGCTTTATTCTCTTAATTTATCGGTTTTCAGGCTCAGGCTTGGAAATAGATAACTATACGTTTTTTATAAGAATGAAAAAGATGATTAAGCGGCTAAGGTATTTTTTTGTGTTAGCTATTGCCATCATAGTTGTCATTTCTATCTCATTTGGATTAATGGGAAGATTATCTGCTGAGCAGGTTTCAATTTCCCATCCTCTAAGTGCGTTAACTGAGGGAGAAATTAATACAGCTGTTTCGGTTATCAAAAGAGAAAAAACTTTGAGCGAAATGGCAGCTTTTCCACTGATTGCTTTACAAGAACCAGAAAAAGAAGAAGTTCTAAATTTCACACCTGGTAAACTTTTCAAGCGCCAAGCTTTTTTGGTAATCTACGAGCGATCGCAAAATAAAACTTTTGAGGGAGTTGTTGATTTAACAAGCAAAACCTTAAATTCCTGGAAAGAAATACCCTCTGTCCAACCCGCACTCGTCAATTCAGAATATGAACTAGCAACCCAGGTAGTTAAAGCCGATCCCCGATGGCAAGCGGCGATGCGAAGGCGGGGAATTACCGATTTTGAGCGAGTCAAAATCAGTTGGTGGGCACCAGGAATCCTGAGTGAACAGGAAGAAAAAACAGGTAATCGTCTTTGTCGGGGGTTATCTTATTATATGGGCAAACACTGGAATTATTACGGTAGTCCGATTGAAGGAGTGGTAGCAACAGTCAATTTAAATACAGGTAAAATTGCCAGTGTTGTTGATAGGGGAAAAGTGCCTTTCTCTCAAGAAAATTGGAACTACGATGTTAAATCTTTGGGCAAATTACTTTCACCACCCAAAGCATTAAAAATTCTGCAACCTAATGGTAAAAGCTTCCAAATTAACGATAATCAAATTAGCTGGCAAGGTTGGAATTTTCGTTATTTAATGCATCCCCGTAGTGGTTTGATGCTGTACCAAGTAACACACAAAGATGGAGAAAATCTTCGACCAGTTTTATACCGTGCTAGCCTCTCGGAAATGGTAGTTCCTTATGGCGATCCCGAACCCACTTGGTCATTTAGAAATGCCTTTGACGTTGGAGAATATAATCTTGGTTTATTAGCAAATAAGATGGAATTAGGTAAGGAAATTCCTGAAAACGGCCTATTGTTAGATGCGATATTTGCTGACGAACAGGGAGAATCTTACAAAATGCCAGGGGTTATCGGTATCTACGAACGCGATAATGGAATACTCTGGAAACATTATGAGTATAATACTCAACGTAATGATGTCCGTCGCAATCGAGAATTAGTAATGACGATGACGGTGGCAATTGACAACTATGATTACAGCCTCAATTGGATTTTTCGCCAAGATGGAACTTTAGAAGTACAAAACGAATTAACAGGTATTGTATTGGCACAGGGAACGGCTGACGAAAAACAATCCCAAGAAAATTCCTATGGTCAGCTAATTGCAAAAAACATTATCGGAGTAAACCACCAGCACTTTTTCAACTATCGCCTAGATTTCGATGTCGATGGTAAAGCTAATTCCGTGATGGAAATGAATGTTAACGCTTTGCCGATGGATGAAAAAAATCCTTTAGGAAATGCGATGGTAATGATAGAAAAATCATTAGGCAAAGAAACAGATGCTGTGCGCGATTTGGATATGAAACACAGTCGAAAATGGATGATTGTGAGTGCAGATAAAAAGAATGCTCTCGGTGCTGCGCCTGGATATATGCTGATGCCAGAAGCAAATTCCATGTTTTTTCCTGTGGAAGGCTCAAAAATCCAGCAACGCGCAGAATTCGCCACACACCACGTTTGGGTAACAAAATATAAACCTAGCGAACTTTATGCTGGCGGCGATTATCCGAATCAAACTCAACCTAAACAGGGTTTACCTAAATATATTGCAGATGATGAATCGTTGATGGGTGAAGATATCGTGTTATGGTACACAATGGGCGTGACTCATATTCCGCGATCGGAAGATTGGCCTGTCATGCCTGTCCATCGAGTTGGATTTAAGCTAGTACCTAGAGGATTCTTTAGCCGCAATCCAGCCATCAATTTACCAGAGTAAAATCTTATTTTTCTTAAGTTTTTTTGGGTTGATTTTTTTGGTAATCTGTCAACCTGTAACTGAAAATAATTCTTAATTTATAATTCGTAATTCAATTAGTTGAGGATTTAGACCCCAACTAATTCAAGATCACAAACTCAGAAATTTTAGTGTGGTGTTCCACCAATAATTACGAATTACGAATTAGTTGAATGCTGATAAACTGATAATAGCTCAAATACTTGCAGTTTTCATTCATAGGATAACTCATGAATTTTCCAGAAATTAATATTCCCGGTGATGGCAAACTTCACGCTCGTTTAATTACTTCCTTGGGGGAAATTGTAGTTCGTTTAGAAGAAGAGAAAACCCCCAATACCGTCAAAAATTTTGTCGGTCTAGCAACTGGAACAATCGACTGGAAAGACCCTAAAACTGGTCAATCTCTCAAGGGTACTCCTGCCTATGATGGGGTTCGCTTTCACCGAGTCATCCCTGATTTTATGATTCAGTGCGGCGATCCCCTGACTCGTTATCTGGATATGGCTAACCGTTGGGGTACTGGTGGCCCTGGATATAGATTTGAAGATGAGTTTCATCCAGAATTGAAACACTCTAAAGCAGGTATTCTCTCAATGGCAAATGCAGGGCCTGGTACTAATGGTTCGCAATGGTTCATTACAGAAGTACCAACGTCTTATCTTGATGGCAAACACAGTGTTTTTGGTGAAGTTGTCGAAGGTCTGAATATAGTCAACCAGATTGCCAATGTGCCTACAACTAGAGACCGTCCGAATCAAGAAGTAGTGTTAGAAAAAGTAGAAATTTTTCGACAGTAACTAGTTTTATGTCCGTTTAACAAGAAAGAATTCAGGAGTCAGGAGTCAGAATTCAGCAATGTTTTCTGTATGACTGGCGGATAGCGCAGCGTTAGCGACGCAGGAGCGTCTGAATAAGTGGGTTTAAGTCCCCCACCAAATTAAAAATTTGGTGGTCTACAATTAGTGGCGGGTCTAAATCCCCCACTAACTTGATTCTGAATTCTGAATTCTGAATTCTGAATTCTGGTTTAATTCCTTATCAAAAAACTCCCGGTTTCTGGTGTGTAAGAGCGTCAGATATAATGATAAGTGTTCAACGGACTCTCAAGAAACCCCGACGCTGTTGACTGTTGACGGTTAATGGTTAACAGTCATCAGTCAACAGTCGAGCAATAAATCATGACTCAAATCTTACGCAAACTAATTACATTTGATGAATTTGTTGATTGGTATCCAGAAAACCCACAGCGACGCTATGAATTGCATAGTGGAGTAATTATTGAAATGTCACCACCAACAGGCGAACATGAACAGGTAATTGGATTTTTGGTTGGAGAAATTGTTACAGAATATAAGCGTTTAAATTTACCTTATTTCATACCCAAAACAGCATTTATTAAACCAACTGAGAGCGAATCAGCTTACTCACCAGATATCCTGATATTAAATCAGCCGAATTTAGTCAATGAACCTCTGTGGAAAAAAGAATCAACTGTTAGTCAAGCAGCATCTATTCCGTTGGTCATTGAGGTAGTTAGTACTAACTGGAGAGATGATTATTTAAAAAAAGCGGCTGACTATGAAGCAATAGGCATACCAGAATACTGGATTGTAGATTATGCAGCTTTAGGTGGTAGGCGCTTTATTGGCAGCCCTAAACAACCAACTATATCGATTTACTGTTTGGTAGAAGGTGAATACCAAGTCAGCCAGTTCCGTAGCGGGGAACGTCTCCAATCACCAGCCTTCCCAGACTTGAATTTGACTGCTGAACAGATTTTTCGCGCTGCTACAATCAGCTAAATAGTTAATACATCGCCCCAAATTGAAAACAAATTTGCCGAAAAATTAAGATTTATTTTAAAAAAGCAATAAGATGTTGTTAAAGCCACAAGCTAGATGCCAATCAGGAACAAGGTTTGGGGGATGCTTACGCCTACTAATTCCAGACAAAACCCTTACAAGTCTTCACTTCATTAGAGATACAAGTTTTGCGACAATCAAAAACGATTAAATAAATAATCATAAAACCTCGCGGGTCGTGTTTCCTCCCATAGCCTTTAGGCTATGGGAGGAAACACGACACGAGAACCTTTAGGTTACGTGAAATTCTGCTAGACTAGGATGAGTTGTTATCCATCTCAAATGCAAACCATATCTGTAAAATGCAAGCTTCAAGTCCCTGTAGAGTTGCGGAGCGAAATAGACCGCACTTTGCTCTTATTTGCTGATGCTTGCAATCAGATACATGAAGTTGCAAAACGTGAGAATTGCTGGAACACAACTAAACTTCACCACTTGGTTTACAAGCCAGTACGTGAATCGACTCTTTTGAAAGCAAATCATGTCTGCCAAGCAATCCGTCGTGTGATTGGTAACGCCAAAGCAGTCAAACAAGTCCACAAATTTAGACCGACATCCATTAACTTGGATATTCGGACTTTTCAATACATTGAGGAACTGCAATCTGTTGGCATTACCTTGATGTGTGGTCGGGTTAAGTTTAAGTTGAGTATTGGTAATTACCAGTTGGCATTGCTCAAAGGGCAATCTCCAACTGCTGCCACACTCAACAAAACTAAACGCGGTGACTATTACATCAATATTTGTGTTGACCTTCCCACTGACCCCACAGGCAAAACGCCTAAAGTAATTGGGGTTGATTTGGGTAGACGCGATATCGCTACCACTTCTGGTGGTAAATCCTGGAGTGGGAAGCAGATTCAAAACACTCGTGAGCGATACAGTCAGGTCAGATCCAATGTTCAATCTAAACGCACTCGGTCTAGTCGCAGACTGCTCAGAAGGCTCTCTGGGAGAGAACAAAGGTTTCAAAAGTGGTTGAATCACAATATCTCGAAACAATTGGTTCAAGATGCCAAACGCAGTAACGCGGCTTTGGCATTTGAGAATTTGACTAATATCAGAGAATCGCTCAATCAAAAGCCACGTTCCAAATCTGAACGGCGTAGAACTAACAATTGGGCTTTTTACCAACTGAGGATATTTGTTGAGTACAAGGCTAATATTGCTGGAGTACCCATCGTTTTTGTCTCACCCGCATATACCAGTCAGACTTGTTCGCGGTGTCACCACGTACACCCTATCAAAGGCAAGTCTTATCGTTCTGGTAAATTGTTTAAGTGTGGGCATTGTGGTTTTGAGCATGATGCTGATATTAATGCTGCGTTGAACATTGCAGCTTTGGGGTTGTCCGTAATCCAGCCCGAAAGTCCGGGGATTAGTTGTCAGTTGGAAGGACAGTTAAATCTGTTTCCGATTGGCTACTTTGAACTGGGCTGAAGCCCACTGGCTTTTAGCCGTGGGTTGCTTACGCACTTATAGTCCAATTTTTATGGGACTCCGTGTTGTTTTAGTTGAAAAGGGAGAAGACACAAATGAAATTGGCTTACTGGATGTATGCAGGCCCCGCCCATATCGGCACTCTCCGAATCGCTAGTTCTTTCAAAAATGTTCATGCAATTATGCACGCGCCACTAGGCGATGATTACTTCAACGTCATGCGTTCTATGCTATCGCGGGAGAGGGATTTCACTCCGGTGACAACCAGTGTTGTCGATCGCAACGTCTTGGCACGCGGTTCTCAGGAAAAGGTGGTAGATAACATCACCCGCAAAGATGCCGAGGAACACCCAGATTTAATTGTGTTAACTCCCACCTGCACTTCTAGCATTTTGCAAGAAGACTTACACAACTTTGTGGAACGGGCGCAACTGGAAGCCAAAGGAGACGTAATGCTGGCGGATGTGAACCATTACCGCTACAACGAACTCCAAGCAGCCGATCGCACTCTCGATCAAATCGTCCAATACTACATTGAAAAAGCCCGGAAGCGGGGCGAATTAGCAGAAGGCAAAACCGAAAAGCCCTCAGTTAACATTATCGGTACTACCACCCTCGGTTTCCACAACAATCACGACTGCACCGAACTCAAACGCCTGATGGCTGACTTGGGGATTGAGGTAAATACCTTAATTCCCGAAGGTGCTTCGGTGAAGGACTTGAAGAAGATGCCCAAAGCCTGGTTTAACCTGGTGCCTTACCGGGAACTTGGTTTGACTACAGCTCGTTACCTAGAAGAACAATTCGGCACACCTTATATAGACATTACCCCAATGGGTGTAGTGGAAACTGCTCGGTGTATCCGTAAAATTCAGCAGACAATTAACGCCCAAGGCGCTGATGTGAACTACGAAGACTTCATCAACGAGCAAACCCTACATGTATCACAGGCTGCTTGGTTCTCCCGTTCCATTGACTGTCAAAACTTGACCGGCAAAAAAGCAGTGGTATTTGGCGACAACACCCACGCCGCCGCCATCACTAAGATTTTGGCAAGAGAAATGGGAATTCACGTAGTTTGGGCTGGAACCTACTGCAAATACGATGCAGACTGGTTCCGGGAACAGGTGAGCGAATATTGCGATGAAGTGCTGATTACAGACGATCATGGCGCAATTGGGGATGCGATCGCTCGCGTCGAACCCTCGGCTATTTTCGGCACCCAAATGGAACGCCACGTTGGTAAGCGCTTGGATATTCCTTGCGGTGTAATTGCTGCACCCATCCACGTGCAAAATTTCCCCATTGGTTACAAACCATTTATGGGTTACGAAGGGACGAATCAAATTACAGATTTAATCTACAATTCCTTCACTTTGGGAATGGAAGATCATCTTTTAGAAATCTTTGGAGGTCATGATACCAAGGAAGTAATTACTAAAGGAATTTCTGCTGATTCTGACCTGAGTTGGACAAAAGATGGTCAAGCAGAATTGAATAAAATTCCAGGATTTGTGCGCGGTAAAGTGAAGCGTAATACTGAAAAATTTGCCCGCGATCGCGGTTTCAAAGAAATCAATGCTGAGGTGTTGTATGCTGCGAAGGAAGCTGTCGGCGCGTAATTTAGAGTTTAATTGAGGAAGATTTAGGGGTAAGGAGTTATATATACTCTTTGCCCCCATTTTTTCCGTTTAATTATGAAATATAGTGAGACAACTTAAATTATGAGATATAGGAATCCGGTTTGATTTTTGAACAACATTAAGTTATCGGCGAGAGTACGGCACTATTCTTAAGGGTTCGATGCATTACGCTGTCGAAGGCAGCATCCTACGTATCAGTTCAAAGATCAAATAGTAGTCCTATATGATAGATTTATTATGAATTTTTATATATTTATTTTCACAACTATTTAAAATCACTAAATTAAATATGAACGATGACAAAGCAGCATTATTAGCGGCACTGTGTCAGGCTGGCATTAAGCACAGTCGAGAAAAAATGGTGCGGATTGCTAAGCAAGCTGATGGCAAAATTGTATTTTTAGAAGAGGGAAATACTGAAGCAGGACTCCAGCACATACTGGAACAACATTCTTTGGAGTTCCTAAATCAGGGTATTGAACCAGAGCAGATACCAGATGCGATAATTGCAGCGGTTACTCAAGGTAGAGTGACTGGTTATCAAGGAAGACGAAAAACTCGTACCATTTATGAAGTTACCTTCAATGGCAAAATCCAATATATTTCTGTGACTGTAAGCGATAATGGTTATATAGTTGGTGCTAACCCCAGAACTTCCCCATAACTTGGTAGAGAGACTATGGTAGCAAAAATCAAACTCATGGCTGATTATGGATGCTACCCACTATGGTGGGCTACTTCCGATCGAGCTGGTGATATTGATCCAGAGACACTACCACTAAGTAAAGAAACTATTAGCCGTTTGGAAAAATGGGCAGAAGTTTACGATGCAAAATTGAACTGGGAAAATCCTGGGGATTCGCTGGGTTTTTCCAGTCTAGAAGCTGAAGCTGCTTTTGAGGATGAAGGAATTAGTTTGTGGAAGCAACTACAAAAAGAACTTGCGCCTAACTATCAAGTAATTTATTTCAGTAATAGATTACGTAAAGTTCTAACTCATCCTAGTGAGTTAGAAGTTTTACCTGTTATTCAGTAAGAATTTCTGCTAACTAAATATTCATCTCCAGATTATTTGTAAGTTTAAAATAAATCCTGGTAAAATATCTTCTCCTGATAATTGTTGTGGGGATGTTAATATTTCCACTGGTTGACCAAGACGATAAATTTCTACTTGGCGCATTTGAGGATTAATTAACCAACCTAATTTGACTCCGTTATCAATATATTCCTGCATTTTCTCTTGGGTTTCCCGCAAAGTATCACTTGGCGACATTAACTCTAAAACAAAATCTGGGGCAATTGGAGGGAATTTTTCTTTTTGTTCGGGTGTAAGTGTATCCCATCGCTCTTGTTTAATCCAAGCGACATCAGGAGAACGGTTTGCACCATTAGGAAGTTTAAAGCAGGTAGAAGAATCGAAAACTTTACCTAGTTTAGTTTGGCGATTCCAAATGACAAAATCAGCATTAATTTCTGAATTATGATTTCCAGTTTCTCCGCCTGTAGGTGGCATAATTAGAAGTTTTCCCTTTGCATTACGCTCAAATTTAATCTCTGGGTTTTCACGACAGAGTTGATAAAATTGATTGTCGGTGAGTTGGATGATGGGGTTTAAGTTAATAGCGATCGCTGTCATATTCACTATGTTGGGAATGACACAGAACTCAGAATTCAGAATTCAGAATTCAGGAATAAATTTTTACTACTTTTGTTTCTCTTCATCTAGCGCTTTTTGAATAGCGCGACGACAAAATTCAGGAGGGTCATCTTTGGCTTTGACTTCTTCCTTCATCTCTTTGGTGACACGAAAGTTTAATTGCTCTGTTAACTGTTCGTCTCTAGTCGATTTAATTGGTTCAAAATTCTGAGGGTTCCCTTTTGGGTTAGGCATTGTTGAGAAACGTGAATATAACTTGAATGTTTTGTTAACAAACCAATAGAGTTTTATTGGTAGCTGTAGCCGTGGAAAGTTCCAGCTACCAATGTCCACTTTTTGAGAATGAACACTTTCATTTTATGTTCACGAGAAGCGAATTAGAACTTCAATCCATATCTGAATTGCGTAATCTGTGCCGTAGATACGGTATTAGCGTGGTCGGAGCATCCGGGAAAGCAGGATATATCGCCTTACTCCAGTCCTTTGGGCAAATCGCCTTACAGCAGTTGAAAGCAGGTAAAGGATTGAAATTACCTAACCTGACGTGCATAGAAACCCTTGGTACAGTACTGACCGAGATAGGTGAACCGACCGACCAGCAAATATCGCTGATTAGAATTTCTCTGGAGGGTAGGAGAATGAGTTATCCAGATAGATTTGACCAAGAAAAGCTATTAGCTATCTACAAGGCGAGGATAGAGATTGAAAAAGCGATCGACTTGTTAAACCAGTAGACGACATAGAAAATAGTAGGTTGGGTTGAGCGACAGCAAAACCCAACAAAGTCTTAATAATGTAGGACTTACGCAAAAAACCTCTCAAACTCTTATTTCTCCGTGGTCTCTGCGCCTCTGTGGTTCGATTTTCCGTAGCCTGTGCGTAAGTCCTATAATGAAAACTTTCATTTTTTGATCTTTAGAAAAAGCTTAATTTTCAATGCGATCGCCAAGTTATGATCCTGAGAGGATGTTTGATATCTTCATTTCCAAATTTTCAGTTAACCTGCTTTAATACAAAATAGCAACTGTATCGCATACCTGCTATGTCCGCCGGCGACCTCACACCAAAACAACGTACATTCATATCCCAATGTCGAGACAAATGGCAACATATTGGGCTATCCACTGAACCCACCAACCAACAAAACGCCACAGATGCAGTTCTAGCAATATACACTGCACTCGAACTCACTGAACCTGAAATAATTATAGTTGATAGTCCTAACGCTGCATTTGATTACATCTGGAATTTAATCAAAGATGGTTCCGAGACAATCCTCGATGATGCCATAGATAGTTCCTACTGGGGCAGAATCTACAGTAATTTGCAATCATATTTGCTCGTGCGAATACCTGTTGATTTACAAAAAGATTTACATTCGTTGTTTGAAAATCATTTGGCAAAAGAGTACGCCAAATTACTGCAAGAACAGCTAGAAATACAATGGGGAGAAGTTTTCGAGGAACATTTTGGCAAACGCAATAGCAAATTAATTAAAAATATATTTTCTTCCTGCCGCAAACCCGAAACTTTAATTGCAGGATGTAGTTATTTTGAATTTTGTATTGATCGTTTAAATTACAACCAATTTGAAAGCAAACTATTAATATTAGAAGAGTTTGTTAAAAATTGTGGTTGGACTTTCTTCTTTAAGAAGACTGCCATTATTTCCAACCATGCCACCACAATTAATATTGATAGCAACAACCATCTCCACGGTGAAAATACACCTGCCGTAGCGTTTGCAGATGGCTATAGCCTGAATGCACATCACGGTAAAATAACCCTACAACGAAACCGTAAACTCGACGATCTCGCCTGGACAAAGTTATTTGAAAAAATGAACGCAGTCGAAATTGATTCTTGGGAAGAATACAAATTGTTACGTACCGTTCAAGAAGGAACTAATATCCGGCCTAAACAGTTCCTCAAAGTAACAAATCCACATACGGGAGAAGTGCGAGTTTTTGGAGTGTCTATGCGGTTCACATCTGCTATTGAGGCAGCACGCTGGGTAAACCAACGCAAAACGTAGCGAAAATTAAACTGTTGCAAACTCAGTATATTTCCTCAGTTCTAGAGGCTGAAAAGCCAGGACGATATCACTAGCAGGAATACTTAAACGCATTAACTCAGTTGCCATTCCTTCTTCCGTTAAATCTTCTTCAATATAAATTTTTTCATTTTTAATACGAATATAGACAGAAATTCCTTTAACTCTTTTGCCTTGTTTCCAACCAATATTGAACCACAAATATTGACTTCTCTCATCATCAAACATTAACACTTCATCTACATCCATAACAGGAACTTGTGATGAAATTTTTTGATACTCTGTTAATATTTGCTTGATCGTATTTTGATATTGAGTTAACTTATCCATTTCACAATCTCCTGTTTATTCATATCAACAACTAATAGTGAGACTTCATATTGTTCCAAAATAAATTTAATTGCAACTTTTTGAAAGAAATCCTCATAAATTATTTCACCTATTGCCAAATATAATTCGTTTTCAGGATATTCAAGAGAAAGTAGAGCTTTATAAATGAGATACTGACCTAATGCAGCCCGCCGCAGGCATCGCTCTTTGATGCCATTTTTTTAGATTAGATGCAAAGTCAAGGATAGCCACTATTGAGTCAAGGATAGCCGCTATTGAGTCAAGGATAGCCGCTTCAGAGTTCGTTTTTGTGTGGTGCGATCGCCTAATTATATAAACTCATTGCCAGCGAAGCAATCTCAAAAAGAGCGATCGCTGTTTGATAGCATTTTTTCAGATTAGCTCTGCGATCGCTTAATTATAAAAACTCATTGCCAGCAAAGCAATCTTTGAGCATTGCAAGATTGGTTAGAAGTAAAAACACAACCCAAAGTATTCACTCACCTATTTCTGGTGGTAAACCAAGCTCGACCCGAAAATCTTTGTCATATTTAGCCTTACCCCAATTTTTAGCAGATTTAACTTGCTCAGGAGTAAGGTTTTGGTCATCGCTGAGGTCAGCACCGCTGAGGTTCGCACCGCTGAGGTCGGCACCGCTGAGGTTGGCACGGCTGAGGTTCGCACCGCTGAGGTCGGCACCGCTGAGGTTGGCACAGCTGAGGTTGGCATCGCTGAGGTTGGCACGGCTGAGTTTGGCACGGCTGAGGAAGGTGCGGCTGAGGATGACACAGCTGAAGCTGGGGTCGGCACGGCTGAGGATGATACGGCTAAGGTTGGCATCGCTGAGGTAGGCACCGCTGAGGTCGGCACTGCTGAGGTTGGCATCGCTGAGGTAAGCACCGCTAAGATCGGCACCGCTGAGGTTGGCATCGCTGAGGTCGGCATTGCTGAGGTCAGTACGGCTGAGGTCGGCACGGTTGAGATTGGCACGGCTGAGATTGGTACGGCTGAGATTGGCACGGTTGAGATTGGCATCGCTGAGGTTGGTATTGCTGAGATCAGCATTGCTGAAATCTTTGTTAGCTAAACTCTCACCAGCTTCGACTAGTTTTTCAAGCGCTTGAATTCTTGCGTCACTATCCTTTTTTCCTTTGGCAGCATCAACAGTTTGCCAAAGTTGGCGTATCCTAATCGGTTTTTCAATAACTATGCCCACATATACTGATAAACTCAGCGGGATAATTAAGAAAAAAGCAATTGACCGAAAGCGATTATTCCGTCTTTGTCTGACGCTTGCTTGAATAAACTCAGTAGCTAGGTCAGATAATATTAAGTTCTCAGCTTGTTGCTTCTGAAATTCCTTTGCATCTCTCAACCGTTTCCCCGGAAGCAAATAATCTTTTGCCTTTCCCCTATCTCGCCATTCAATAGCTGCCGCTTCAACTTTCCGCTTTTGTCGCAATATGTCCCGACTTTGCTCAATCCATTTGCGTAATAGCAACCAATGGCGAATCAGTGCTTCATGTGCCACATCTACCACAGCAATTTGATTAGATAAAGTACTCGTGACAACCAACTTCTCATCAGCTAACCGTTGAATTACTCTATTAATCAAAGCTTCTGGATGCTTTGAGCTAACTAAATCTTGTTGAAAAATTTGTCTGCGCGTATCTTCTGTTCCTTCTCCCAACTGCGTCAATTCTAAAAAAATTCGCTTTGTTGCTTGCTGTTCCTCAAGTGATAATGACTCATAAACTTCTGTAGCGCGTGTTTGCAGGGTTCCCCTGACTCCACCTAGTTTGCTATACGTACTCAGGGTTAACCGTTCTTCAGTTCTTTGCTGCCATAGTTCTGTTAGCGTGTACTGCAACAACGGTAAACTCCCCGGTGAATTTTCTACATCTGCAATCATTTGAGAAACTAATTCCGGTTCTACTGCTAAGTTCACGTGTTGGGCAGGTTTGATAATTGCTGTTTCTAATTCCTCCCGATTCATCGGTGTTACTGTTACTAAATGCTCTTGAATTTTCTTAGCTAGTCCGGCATATTCTTGTTCCAAACATTTGCCAAAAAAATCAGCCCGCATTGTAATTATGAGGCAGAGTTTATTGTCATCACGTTGCAAAGCACCTAGCAAACATGCAAAAAACTGCTGTTGTTTTGTAATGTCTTGACATTGAGTAAAAGCTTCTTCAAATTGGTCTACCACTAACACCACACGCTGAGTTTGACTAGCAGTAATCAATTGTCCTAAACCAACTGTATCTTTAGCTATTAATTCTTCTGCTTTTGCTAATTGAGATGCGCGTTCAATATCTGATAATTCTGATTCTACAAATGCCAGTGCTAATTTTTGTAAGGGATTAATCCCTGGTCGAAATATTTTCAACTGCCAAGTATCGCTACCTGATAACCTGCGTCCTAACTTTAATTGATAAAGTAAACCTGCTCTGACAACACTAGACTTACCACTACCTGATGCTCCCAACACAGCGAGGAAATTACCCGATCGCACTTTTTCTAATAATTCATCAGTTAATACTGTTCTGCCATAAAATAATTTAGCATCTGCTTCTGTGCAATCAAAATAAGACAACCCTTTATAAGGACAAATAGCTGATATTTGTACTGTAGAGTTAAAAACAGAGGAATTCCATTTGCGGGTGAGATTAATTGCTTCACCAGAGTTAGCAAAAATTGGACGCTGGGGGAACGGGTGATATTGTTGATTGAGTAAGTCTACTAAAGTGTAGTTACTCACCCAACGGTCTTGTTTTGGTGCCAAACCTTGAAGCAGTGCGGCGGTGAGAACGCTGTGTTGGCTGTTAATCTCTTCAAAAGCAACTTCAAAATCACGAGAAGCTGCAATAAAACACCTGTCTCTGCCTTTACCGCGATCGCCTGGATCTGCCTCTGCAAAATTTAGCACTTCTCCGCTATAGCAGCAATCCAAAATCACAATTTGTTGTCTAACTTCACTTTCTTGCAGCAGTCGCCGCAGCCATTGTAGAGATAGTCCCCAATTCCCCGCATCGGGGTTGACTTCACTTGTCGCTAAAAAGCCTTCCTGAATTCCGACATTTTTCCGCAAACCATGACCAGAAAAATACAACAGCGCTGTATCTGGCGGCTTACCCTCAGGCTTAAACAATTGGACGATCGCTTTTTCTAACTGAGTTAAACTAACTTTAGTTTGCTTACCAATGCGAATTGTCTGGTTTTCCTTATCTTTGACTGCTGGTAGCCGCGTTACCTGAAATTCGCCGTACTGTTGTAAAATTTGAGCGATCGCTTCACCATCATTAGCTGGCGCATTCAGACTCTTTAAGCGGTCATACGTATTAATTCCCACCACCAAAGCGTCTCGACTCATATTAATCAGCTTTATGATAGTTTAGTCGCATTCTTTCCAGCTTCTACAAGAAATTTACCGCATTTTCCGTAAAAATGTGTAGGGGCGCATAGCTATGCGCCCCTACGCCCAATTCTTTTAAACGAGATTTATTCTATGACTCAACTCACACCTATTCATTTAGAAGATGGCACGATTATTTACATTGAAGCCACAGATAATGTAGATGCACCACCAGTTAACATCGAAGTTTCCCCACAGGGAGAAGAAGAAGCGCTAATTGATAAAGGATGGGATGCTGATGCTGCACAAAAACAGATAGTGCAAAATTTCCAAGCAATTGAAGGTACAATTCGGGCTTACACTGTTTATTCACTCAATGCTTTTAAGAAAATCCCTGTTGCTAATATTGATAAAGTCACTCTGGAATTTGGCATCAAAATTGGTGGTGAAGCTGGTATACCTTACGTAACTAAAGGCACGGCTGAAAGTAATCTTAAGGTAACGGTAGAGTGTTCGTTTCCTGACCAAGCGGAAAAGAAAACTCAGCAATCATGAGTGAGAATATTGTTGCTAGTAAAATTTCTATTATCATTCCAACTTTCAATGAAGCAAATAATATTAAAGAAGCCATTACTACAGCTAAAATCAGTATAAATACAGAAGTTATCGTCGTAGATGGTGGCTCTAGCGATGATACTGCGGCAATAGCCCAATCTTTAGGTGTCAAAGTTATCTCATCATCTCCCGGTCGTGCTGTGCAAATGAACGCGGGTGCTGTCACGGCTAGCGGGGAGATTCTGCTATTTCTCCATGCAGATACCCGTTTACCTGCTGGGTTTGATGAGATGATTTGCATGGTACTGCAACAACCTGGGATTGTGGCTGGTGCATTTGACTTGCGGATTGATGCATCACTTTTGAGTTTAAGATGGGTAGAGTTTGGTGTAAAGTGGCGATCGCATTTTTGCCAAATGCCATACGGTGACCAAGGAATTTTCCTCACCAAAGCAGTATTTCAACAAATTGGTGGTTTTCCTGAATTGCCTATCATGGAAGACTTTGAACTGGTGCGTCGTCTAAAAGCGAAGGGACGTATTGCAATTATCTCCACACCAGTTGTTACCTCAGCCCGTAGATGGTTGCAAAAAGGAGTGTTTAAAACTACGCTACTCAATCAAATAGTAATTATTGCTTATTTACTCGGTGTGTCACCTGAACAAATTCGTCGCTGGTATCGCCGGGAAAAATTTAAAAGAATTTAAGCTGTTTCTCATGTCGGTAGTATATCTTAGTGGCAAAAGCTGAGCCTCAAAAGGTCAAATTTATCAAAATGAAGAAGGGCTTATTAAATTCCAAACTCAAACTACTACTGCTAAGTTGCTTAGTTGTAACTCTCATAATTGCTGCTAAACAGTTCAACTTTCAGGGACTTTTACACACCTTAATTATTTGGGTTGATAGTCTTGGCGTCTTCGGTCCCATTGCCTACATAGTCATTTATAACTTAGCAACATTATTGTTTATACCGGGTTCCCTATTAACTCTCAAAGGTGGTTGTCTATTTGGAGTATTTTGGGGGTCAATATATGTATTAATTGCTGCCATAATCGGAGCAACCTTGGCTTTTCTTGTTGGACGCTACTGCTCGCGGAATTGGGTTTGCCAACAAATGGACAAACATCCTAAATTTAAAGCCATTGATTTAGCAGTTGCGAAAGAAGGTTGGAAAATTGTCTTGCTAACTCGTCTTTCTCCCATTTTTCCCTTCAATTTATTGAATTATGCTTTCGGAGTCACACAGGTTTCTCTCAAAGATTATATATTAGGTTCTTTTGGTATTATTCCTGGCACTGTGATGTACGTTTATATTGGTTCTTTAGCTGGAAATATTGCCATGATTAACACATCTCATCAACCGATTACTCCAGAAACTCAAATCTGGCAATGGATAATGCAAGGAGTTGGGTTAATTGCTACTGTTGCTGTGACTATTTATATTACAAAAATTGCTCAGAAAGCGTTAAATAAAAGTATGAAAATAGCAGAAATCACCGATGAAACTCAAAATAATTAATATAGCAGTAGGGTGCGTTATCAACGTTAGTTTTAATGCACGAAGATTTTACATGGTGCGTTATCCTGCGGCATAACACACCCTACATTAAAGTCGATTCAAAAATTATTCTCACGCGTAAATTTATGAAAAAGCAATTTATACAAAATCGATTTCATTCTAGAAATTTGCAGAAGTTTTTTAGATTAACTGGATTAATATTACTAGTACTTGGGTTTGGGTTTTTATTAAACACAGACTTTGCCATAGCACAAGAATCTGTAAATACCAATTCTTTTAATCCCCAAGCAATTTTACGAGATGCGTTGCAGTGGATTGATAGTCTTGGTACAGTGGGAGCGATCGCTTTTATTGCAATTTACATTCTCGCCACCGTCGCTTTCTTCCCAGGCTCTATTCTCACCTTAGGTTCTGGCGTTATCTTTGGCGTAGTTTGGGGTTCTTTGTACGTCTTCATTGGTGCAACCCTTGGCGCTACAGCTGCTTTCCTTGTCGGACGTTATTTAGCAAGGGACTGGGTTGCTCGTAAAATTGCAGATAATAAAAAATTTACCGCCATTGACCAAGCCGTTGGTAGAGAAGGATTAAAAATTGTCCTGTTAACGCGACTCTCGCCGATATTTCCTTTCAATTTATTAAACTACGGCTTTGGCATCACAGGGGTTTCCCTCAAAGACTACTTTATCGGTTCCGTGGGCATGATTCCCGGAACCATCATGTATGTTTATATTGGTTCCCTTGCAGGTAATCTTGCCATGATTGGTACCCAGGCTCAACCCACCAACCCTACTTTACAATGGGTAATTCGCATTGTTGGTTTGATTGCCACAGTCGCCGTTACAATTTATATCACCCGCATTGCCCGTAAAGCTTTAGAAGACGAGATTTTATAACTCTATCCTTCTCTTTATTAACAGCAACAGTAAAACTCTGCGTTACTCTGCGCCGACTTAGCGTTCCTCTGCGTTTAAAAACCAGATTATTTGTCAATTCTCAAACCGATAAAACAATCCAAAGATGTAATTCTAATTAAACAACCATTAATAAATTTATCTTTTCAAATAAGGTATCAACAATGACCAATTCAGAATTCGAGAGAGTCACAGTCCGCCCAATGGACGAGTTTAATCAAAAGTTAGTATCTTACGTCCATCCGCCAAATTGGGTAAATCCTCAACCCGCCGATGTTTACGACTTGGTAGTAATTGGTGCTGGAACCGCCGGACTAGTAGTAGCCGCAGGTGCAGCAGGTTTGGATTTGGGTTTAAAAGTAGCATTAATTGAAAAACATCTCATGGGTGGAGATTGCTTGAATGTTGGTTGCGTACCATCTAAAACTGTAATTCGTTCTGCTCGCGTTGTTGGCGAAATTTGGAATGCTAAAAACTTGGGAGTTAATATTCCCCAAAATAATATTGATGTTGATTTTCCCAAAGTTATGGCCAGGATGCGCCGGATAAGAGCTGATATCAGCCATAATGACTCAGCAGAACGATTTCAAAATTTGGGCGTCGATGTCTTCTTGGGTAGCGGTCGATTTGCGAGTAAAAATACCGTAGAAGTTGGCGATAAAACTCTCCGGTTTAAAAAGGCTGTAATTGCGACTGGAGCCAGAGCCGCACAACCGGCGATTCCTGGACTTGAACAAGTAGGTTATCTTACCAATGAAACGGTTTTTTCTTTGATTCAACGACCGGAACGTTTGGCGGTAATTGGTGGCGGCCCCATTGGTTGCGAATTGGCGCAGGCTTTTCGGCGCTTGGGTTCTGAGGTGGTACTTTTTCATAGCGGTTCTCAGATTTTAAATAAAGAAGATCCCGAGGCTGCTAAAATTCTCCAAAGGGTGTTGATTAACGAAGGAATTCGCGTGGTGTTGAATTCCAAATTAGAAGAAGTGGTAACAGTCACCGAAGGGAAACGGCTTTACTTTTCCTCCAATGGTCATCGAGATTCTGTGACAGTAGATGAAATTTTAGTGGGTGCGGGGCGTACCCCAAATGTAGAAGGTCTAAATTTAGAAGCAGGGGGTGTAGAATATGACAAGCGCCAAGGTGTGAAGGTCAATGATTATCTGCAAACAACCAATCCGAAAATTTATGCAGCTGGTGATATCTGCATGAAGTGGAAATTTACCCACGCTGCTGATGCAGCTGCGCGAATTGTCATTAAGAATACCTTATTTTCTCCCTTTGGCTTAGGACGTAGCAAACTCAGTAGCTTAGTCATGCCTTGGGTAACTTACACCGACCCAGAAATTGCCCACGTAGGAATGTACGAACACGAGGCGCAGAAGCTAGGCATTGAGGTGACAACCATCGCCATTCCTTTTAATAGTGTAGACCGAGCGATCGCCGATGGTGAAGAATTAGGATTTCTGAAAATCCACCATAAAAAAGGTAGCGATGAAATTCTCGGTGCAACCATTGTCGCCCGTCACGCCGGGGAAACGATCTCAGAAGTAACCACAGCAATTGTCAATAAAATTGGTTTGAGTAAATTAAGCAGTGTAATTCATCCTTATCCCACCCAAGCCGAAGCAATTAAAAAAGCAGCTGACGCCTATCGTCGTACACTCCTGACATCAACTACTAAAAAACTATTAGGATTTCTAGCAAAGTTATCTTGAGTTGGGAATGGGGCATGGGGCAGGGAAAGAGGATGGGGAGATAAGGGGATGGGGAGATGGGGGGAAAGAAGAATTACTTTCTCCCTCATTTGGCCACCTCCCCCCCCCCCTACCCCCCCCTCTCCCTCCCCCCCCCCCCCTCCCCCCCCCCCCCCCCCTTTCCTCCTCTCTAATCCCCTCTTCCACTACCTTGGTGAAAACGGATAAAATTTTAGCATACTTAGTCTGGTGTTTGCGATATCGAGTGAGAGTGGGGAAGGGGGATGGGGAGATGAGGGGAAAGAAGAATTACTTTCTCCCTCATTTGGCCACCTCCCCACCTCCCTACCTCCCCATCTCCCTCATCCCCCTCATCTCCCTCATCCCCCTCATCCCCACTGACTTTAAACAGGTGTCCAGCTGTCAATCTTACCTGAGATCAAGTCTACGTAGTACAACTTGCCATCATCTCCAGCTTTAACACTCACAGGCGCACCTAAATTAGAAGCAAACTGTGTAGTTGCAACAACTTTGTTCTGATTGTTCAACGTTAAAGCATCGATAGTTCCCTTGGTGGGATTGAAGATCATCAAAGCATTGTTAAAGCTGCCACCAGTGTAAAAAGTACCGACGCCCACGGAAGTAGAACCAGTTAAATGATCGTAGGCGTAAATTGGTGCTGTAACGGGTCTATTACTGGCGTAGAAGTCCTTCGCTATGTCAAGGTTAGCATAGGCGTTTTGTTTGATGTTAATTAGATTGCCATTTGCATCAACACCACCTTCATAGAATGGCCAGCCAAAGTTTTTGCCTCCGCCGCCAACATTCACTTCTTCCCACTTGTACCAGCCCACATCGCCGATGAAAGGAACATTAGTCTCTTGATTTACGGTGAAGCGGAAGGGGTTACGCAGACCCAAGTCAAAGACTTTGGAACGATTGCTGTTGGGATCGCCGTTGTAGAAAGGATTACTTGCTAAACCTTGCCCGGTAATAGCGTTAATGTTCAGGACTTTTCCAGACAAATTATCGATATCCTGGACGCGAGCTGCTCGAATGTCTGCTCGGTTGTAGGAAGTACCGTCACCAAAGCTGACAAACAAAGTGCCGTCGTTACCAAAGCGTACACTACCACCGGAGTGAGTTGCACTATCGGTTGCGATGAAATCCTGGACGTTTAGGATGTTGTTGTTTTCCAAAGCGTTGACATATTCTTGGGAGTTAGCAAACAATTTGCCAGTGGTTTTGTTTAAAATACCTGATGGCGCTTCATTCTTGGTTTCATCGGTAGGATCGACAAATGTGCTGTCTTTGTCTGGGCGACTGATGTACTCCCAAGTGCTATTTTTGCCTAGTAATATAACTTCGCTGCCAGCGATCGCAGTTTTGTAACCAGTGTTAGGATTGGCTGTGACTCTAATTAGTCGCGCTGCACGGTTACCTCTTTGATCGGGATTGTCTAAGTTGCTGTTGGGATTATTTTTGGGATTGTTGGGATTTGTTTCTACTGGGTCGTAGGTGAACAATAGGTAAACGTAGTTGTTACCCGTTGGACTCTTGCCAAAATCTGGGTGTACTGCCAAGCTTAACAACCCGCGATCGGATATGTTATTTACTTGTGATGAAATATCAATAAATGGGTTTGATTCTAAGGCGCCCGTGGCGGTGTTCAATACCTTCACTACGCCATTTTTCTGGGCGATGAACATCAGCTTATCGTCGGCTGACCAGTCAAAGTCTATAGGTGTAGTCAACCCAGAAGCTACAGTGTTTCTCTGAAAGTCACCTAAGTCATTATCGACAATAGTCACAGTTGTCTGAGTAATAGGTAGCAACACCCCAACTGCGTTACTAAATTTCAAAGTAAACGCTTCATTGGCTTCTGTAACGGAATCATCTTTAATGGCAATGGAAATATTCTTACTGGTTTCCCCGGCTGCAAAGTTCAAGGTTCCAGACACAGCCACATAGTCAGATCCAGCTTTAGCAGTTCCATCCGCAGTGGTATAGTTTACACTAGCGGCAGCCGAAGCATTACCCCGTGTAACTGTCACTATGGCGGTACCATCATTTTCATTCACTACTGGCTGAGTGAAATTCAGACCTTGGCTATCATTATCTTTAATCGTGATTCCCAGAGTTCTTTGGATTCCTAATCCTGCACCCTCTGGCTGGTCGATAGCTACACTAAATGTCTCATCTGGTTCCGCTAATGAATCGTCAAAGATCGGAATGACGATTTGTTTGCTACTTTCTCCTGGTGCAAAGGTGAGTGTCCCGCCGATTTCTTCCCCTCCATTGGCGTAGTCATCACCTGCTGTTGCAGTACCAGCTAAGGTAGCATACTGAATTGTAGATGTACCGCTTAAATCACCATTCCTCAATACAGTCACGGTCACACTACCATCACCTTCGTTCACAGTGGTGGGAGATGGACTCAAGGTGATAGTGGTTGCTAGGGCTGGTGAATACAGTTGAGACTGAGGAATAATTTCTTTGGCTTGAGAGTTGCTTGACCAAGATAGTCGAGAAACAGCAGAATAAGCATTGTCGAAGTACTCAAGTTTAATATCGTACTTTTGACCTGCAACTAAGGCGATGGTACCAGTATGT
>JAVRBV020000186.1:0-29767 GCA_034531095.2 Nostoc sp. CreGUA01
GGGGAGTGGGGAGTAGGGAATGGGGCAAGCAGGAAGTGCGGGAAGTGTGGGAGGTGTGGGAGGTGTGGGAGGATGGGGAAGCATTAATTCTCTTTCCCCCATCTCCCCATCTCCCCATCTCCCCACACTCCCCACACTCCCCACACTCCCCACACTCCCTCATCTCCCCATTCCCTATTCCCCATTGAATCCCAATTTTTTCACACAAAAATCTTCCTAGCAGGATTCTATGAGTAATTAATAAAACAGGTTGATTTCTCTTTTTTGCTTGCTGAACAACGTTTTGCAGTGCTGTGGTTTTACCTGTTCCTTTTGCTGATTTAACGCCTACTAATCCAGAGGTGGGGAAAGGTATTTCACCAATGTAAGGACGATTAAAAGTTAGGGCAGCAGGAATGTTTAATTCGGTGTGGGGTTTGGTTTGGGCAAGATAAATTTCTAAATCCAGACTTTGGCGATAAAGTTTCTCGAAATTAGTTGCACCTTTGGCAACGATAAAATCATCAACGCCTTTTTCTCTTCCTGGAAGTTCGATAACTTTAACAAGGCAATTTTTTTGCTGGAATAAACAACCAAGTTGGGAAATGGCATTATTAATAGCAGCAATTTTCTTGGGTTGAGTTTCAAAATCAAAACAAATATAAAAGCGACGGTTTGTCATCGCAAACACGGCTAAGTCGGGAATCAATTGACGACGGGTGATTTTACCAAACTCATCTTTGACAACCCGATAACCACTGGTAATTCCCGGAACGCCAATAGCTACATATCCTTGTGTCAACAGCGTTGCTGCTTTCTTCACACCCTCGCACATAATCAGGGGAATATTCTTTTCCATCACCCACTGCCAAAAACCCCTAGCTTCGCCATCGGGGGTGATGGTGATATCATCGGGCATGACTAAATTGTAACGCTCTGCAACTTGCTGCCAGATTTGCAGTGTTACCCGCAAACAAAATACCCGCGTTGGTGTGCTGGGGGGATGCTCGTATTTGATAGACTTGCCTTTGTTATTTTGTCGGGGTTGGTTTGGCTTAAAGCACCCCCATTCCATTATTTGCCAATTATTCAAAGGGTCTAGTCCAGAACACCACCAACCACCTTCAGTGATGTGAGCATAACGCTGCAACCAACTACTTTTTACCATTCCAGTATTGGTGCGGGGAAGTAGCTCAGAAATCAACAAATATTCATAACCAGTTACACCTTGGAGTGACTGAAAATTAAGTTGCACTAAGTGTAAGTCTATACCACTACTCTTGACTAATTCTTCAAGGTGTTGGGGGTGTAAATAGTGCAGATGCATAACAAAAGGCGCAGAGGCAAGACGATGAGATTAAAACATTAACATGCATTTCTGAGTTTCTTGTAAGCAAGATTGCGAGGTTTTAATGATGCTTTTTTAACTGCGTTTTGGGAGACACATCGGTTAAGGCTTTAGTGGGTTATTCTGCCTAGTCGATCCCCGAAGTAATAATTTTGTATTGTGATATTTGTTTGCTATAAATTTTTATTTATCAGTAAATTTGTCTGTTGAGGAATGCGATCGCTAAAATCTTCCTTTGTCAGGATCGCTACACGCACAAATGTTAAGAAATAAAAATATATTCTGGAAACTAGTGTTGGAAAAGTTTAATTTCTATTAAGTGAGTTAAATTTGCTTGGCAAATAAAGATATCGACTACAACAAGGCAAAAGTCAAAATTCAAAAGTAAAATGAAGAAATACTTACAGGAGAATTCTGAATTCAGAATTCAGAATTCAGAATGGCTAGGACTAGCTGCGCTAACAGAATTCAGCAATCTTGACGCCTGAGTGCGTGTCGCAGACAAGACTCGCTAAATATTTTTCAATTGTTAAATTATGTGGAAATCAAAGTTAATATTTAGATTTATACTGTCAGCAGCGATCGCAACTAGCGTGCAGCTAACTGAAAGAAGTGACTATGCTGTTGCCCAAAGTGCATCTTCCAATGGAACTATTGAATCTGGCGAACAAAATGATACTTTGGAAATTCCTCAGTTTGCTCTTACAGGAATTGGCATAGGAGTAATAGTCGGCTTCCTCATTTCTGGTTTATGGTATCAGAAACACCGTCAGCGACAACTCCAGTCAATTCCAAAAATAGACCGCTTTCGGGAAGAGTTTGTTTGCGGTTCTTTAGCAGATTATTACTTATCTAAAAGTAAAAATTCTCCAATAAACTTAACAACACCAACTGAAGAACAAATACCTCCCTCTCCACCTGCTGAGAAAAGTTTAGTCACGCCTTCCTTTAGTTGTGAAACAGATAATTTAGTAACAGAACCTACCCCAGACACAGTACCTGATTCCTTATCTAATAGCTATCAAAAGTTAATCGAGGAAATTGTTAGCATTGCGCTCAAAGGTCAAATTCGCTCTAAAGAATATATATATCGTCAACTAGTAGAAAATGTTAGCACTGGTAACGGTGAAATCTTTGAACGCTGTTTGAGCGATCGCTTGAATTCTACCCAATGTGAACTCGATAAGGTGAGAATTTCTCCGGACTTGTTTCAAAGAGAAACTCCGGAATTAAAAAAAGCTCGTTTAAATCGTACCCTAAAAACACTCCAAAGTATTCAAAGCGAATGGGAACGTGTCCAAAAACAAAAACGCAATCAAGCCGCAGTTACCGCAGCTGTGCAACAAATTATCACTGCCTCAGAAGCTTCTCGCTTTGCAATTTTGTTAGAGATTATCGACCCCAACCAAAACCAAGTTTTCAGCCAAAGTCAATTACAAAAACTAGCGGAAGAATTAAAAGCAGCGGTATCTGCTGATGAAGATGTCCGCCTCAAACAAGAAATAGAACAACTAGCGATCGCTATTACTAACGGTCTAAAATCTTATCAACAATTAGAAGATTCTCTCGTGAGTTGGATTTACGAACCAACAGCAACTCCAGTAGGATTAACACAGTCCCGACAAAAACAAGAACCTTGGGCTTCATGGGCAGAAAAAGTCAGCAGTCCGTTGACAAAAATGTTGTTTTCTGAATTAGCTGATGGCATATCTGCAACAGAAGTAGTTGTCCGCCAGTCTTATATCAATATGGAAGACTGGGTAGAGTTGACAGTAATCGTCCAAAGAATGCAACAAGGTTTGGTGAATTGGTTTGAAAGACAACCCTATGATTCCAAATGGGGTACATCTGCGTCCATTGCCACTTTTCTCAGTTTTGCTGTAGTTTGGTGCGAATTATCTCATGGTTTTCGTGTGGCTACCAATATCGACCGCACCAAAGGCGAAGAATTAGCCAAAGGCTGTTTTCAAATCTTTTTACAAATTCTCAGAACTTTTGCCCACCGTCAATACTTTCCCCTTTACGGCGGAGTATTTGCCTTTTTCGGTAGAGATGCGCTGCGAGATGCCATTGATTATTTGGATACCCCACTCAAAGAAGTGGAAGGTACCCAAGAAAAAGCCCGGATACTGACGCTGTTGGGTTATTCTCAGTTGATTTTAGGTAAATATCCCCAAGCCAACTCATTCCACCACCAAGCTTTAGAAATCGCCCGCCAAGCTGGAGATCAACCCTGTGAAATTGCCAATCTCAACCACAGTAGCCGTATTTGCGTTGCTCAAAAAGATTATTCTCAGGCAATTAATTATAGCCAGAGAGCATTAATTTTAGCTCGTCAAGCAGGCGATCGCTTGGGAGAAGCCCACGCCCTGGCAACTTTGGGCTATGGCGAAGTGTTTGCAGCCCAGCAGATGGAACGCATAGAACCAGATAGTTATGAACAAGCAATAGAATATTTGCGCCGAGGTTTGGAATTGTCCGAAAAATTGCGTGATTCAGCATTTGGAATCAACCTCACTGCACACCAAACTCAAGCCCTTTGTTATATCAGTCTTGGTATTGCTCACGTCGCTTTAGAAAAACCCCAAGGTGCCATAGAATACTTAGAAAAAGGCATCCAAGCGGTGCAATTTTCTGGTGATAAATATCTCCAAGGGTTGAATTTTTTGTATTTAGCGGAAAGTCACTACAAACTGCATCATTTAGAAACAGCCGTATATAATAGCTGCCTGGGCATGTATTTATTAGAACAAATTACTGCGGTAGAATGGCGACAAGCAGCTGGTTTGCTGACAATTTTACAAAGTAAATTGGGAGATGAAGCTGTAGAACAAGTAATAGCAAATTGCCGAAATAACATCATTAAATTTATTAATGTGGATGGCTATGATTACCTACCACAATTGCTCCAAGAATACAAGCGATCGCACTGAGAAAATCTGAGATTTGGGATTTGGGATTTGGGATTAATTTTTAAGACATAGGTGCTGAGATGATAGACCACGATCGCCTGTTTAAAGAACTTATATCTAACTTTTTTCCAGAATTTATTGAGCTATTTTGTCCTAATATTAGCGCCGAGTGGGAGCGAGATTCGGTACAATTTTTACCTTTGGAAGTGATTACCGATGTTACCGAAGGAGAAAAGAAAATCCTCGATATTGTTGTGAAAGCCTCATTCAAAAGCCAAGATACTTTATTTATCATTCACATCGAACATCAATCTTATTCCCAGACTGGCTTTAATCGACGAATATTTACTTATTTTGCTCGGCTGCACGAAATATATGCACTTCCCATTTACCCAATTGTCATTTATTCCCACGATAGCCCCAAAACACTCGAACCAAATTCTTATCGTCTGGAGTTAGCAAACAAAACCATCTTAGAGTTTAATTATGATGTTATCCAGTTAAATCAATTGCATTGGCAGGATTTTGTAAATCAGCGAAATCCTGTGGCTAGTGCTTTGATGGCAAAAATGCGGATGAGTCCAACTGAACGTCCCCAAGTTAAACTGATGTCATTACAATTGCTAACAAGTCTTGGACTTAACGCCGCACAAGTACAGTTAATTTCTGGCTTTATTGATACATATTTAGAATTGAATTCCCAAGAAGAAGTCGTGTTTCAAGAACAACTTGCTACCATTGAATCAAAAGAGCAGGAAAAAGTTATGCAGATAGTTACCAGTTGGATGCGAAAAGGACTTGAACAAGGACTTGAACAAGGACTTGAACAAGGACTTGAACAAGGACTTGAACAAGGTGAAAAGCAGGGAGAATTAAAATTGCTGATGCGCCTACTTAATCGGCGCTTGGGAGAAATTAGTCCACAGCTAAAGAGCAGAATTGAAAATTTATCAACCCCTGAGCTAGAAAATCTGGGTGAAGCATTGCTGGATTTTTCTTCGGTTGCAGATTTAGAAGCTTGGTTTGAGAATCTCAGGTAGTTGCTATAAGTAGCAGGAGCAGGAAAAAGTTATGCAGATAGTTACCAGTTGGATGCGAAAAGGACTTGAACAAGGACTTGAACAAGGACTTGAACAAGGTGAAAAGCAGGGAGAATTAAAATTGCTGATGCGCCTACTTAACCGCCGCTTGGGAGAAATTAGTCCACAGCTAAAGAGCAGAATTGAAAATTTATCAACTCCTGAGTTAGAAAATCTGGGTGAAGCATTGCTGGATTTTTCTTCGGTTGCAGATTTAGAAGCTTGGTTTGAGAATATTAGCTAGTTACCTCACCGCACTGGCTCTCTAATGCTTGTCTATTGAAGTAATTCCTGAAACTGTTTTTGACTACGGACTTTGCTAAAGTCTGGGTCAGTTTTAGCTAACTTTTTGTATTTTCCAGGAACAAGCTCAATTGCTCTGTCTAAGTTTTCAATTGCTAATTCTACATTGCTTTGTAAAGCATAAGCACAAGCCTTATTATAATATGCTTGGTGCAAATCTTTTTTGATGCCGATCGCTTTATTATAAGATGCGATCGCTTCTTGATAGCGTTGCAATTTTGTTAAAGCAATGCCTCGGTTAGTTAAAGCTTCATATTTGTTAGGCTTGATGGCGATCGCTCTATCATACGATGCCAGAGCGTCTTTGTAGCGTTGCAGTGATGTTAAGGCTATGCCACGATTATACCAGGCTTCGTCTTTCTCTGGCTTGATGGCGATGGCGCGATCGTAAGATGCAATCGCTTCTTCATAGCCATGCAGCGATGTTAAAGCTATACCGCGATTAATCCAAGCTTCAGCTATCTCAGCTTTGATGGCGATCGCTTTATCGTATGCTTTGATTGCATCTTCGTAACGCTGTCTATCTAATAAATTATTACCTTGAGCAAAGAAAACTTCTGCTTTTTGGGTAGCCTTTGCTTCTACAAAAAGCTGGGTTACATTACTTTCCTGTACAAATTGTGTGGTATTTTCTGTTGATGACTTTGCCCCATCACTACAGCCAAACGCAAAGAAAGCTATCAAGCTAGATGCAACAAATCCTTGTCTAAAGACCATGTTATGTCTACAGAACTTATAATTCCGTTATTCAAATTTGTTATTTTTTGAATCTTATCAAAATACACTAGTTTTTGCTCATTATTGCTGTGATTTTTTGAAAAAAAACTTTACTGAAACTTTATAATTGTTTTTCTTTCTCAATTTTAGCCGATAATAACATATTCAATACACATAAAGAAAGCAATTGCTGAATCTAGGCTTCCTGATACCAATTTTCCGTGAAGATGCACTTTATTTTTAAAACGTAGACGCGCAGAGGCTTCCCGCAGGGTACCGCCAAATACGCCAAGAAAAGAGCAAGAAGAGAGATTAAATTATTTAGTGCAAGTTTATAGAGAATTGCAGCGATTCTCATTTTGAAAATAAAACAGGAGTCAGAATTCACCAATTCAGAATTGGTGAATACTCTACCCACAAGGCGATAGAGTTTTGATTACGAAAAATATTTATTTTACTTTCGCTTAACTTCGGGCGAGGTTTTAACCAATATTCAGACGTTCCCCTCTTACAAAGTTCAGATCGCCGGAAGCCGACGCTCTGACTTTGCGCTGCGTCGCTCTAAGCGAAGCCATGCCGCAGGCTTTACGCTGCGCTATCACCCACTCGTACAGAATTCTTGGCTTTATTCTGACTCCTGAGTTCTGAATTCTTCTCATAAAACAGAAAAAATTCTCTATTAAAACAAGCAAACTTTTGTGGATTTATTATTCTTTTGACAGATCATCATCATTCAAAGCTGAAGATAAATAATTTTTGAAAATATAGCCATGACCAATCGATTTTAGGACTTACGCACTGTACAAATTAATCATGGTATGCGTTCACGAAAATAGTTCGTTTCAGGCTTTGATTAATCGTTCTTTGATGATACATAAACCCGTGTTGTAGGGAACATTGCTCATTGGTGTCAACTTAACGTGAAACCCGCCGTCCGCCAGGAATTGAAATTCCTGGCTAATAGCGAAAGTCCTCTTTATAGGACTGAAAATTACAGTCCATTTCAATGAACTTCAGCTATGAGACCGCCGTTTTAACGGTGGGCGGACGCGCAACACCCAACGAGTACGCTATTTTTAGCTTAAGTTGACACCAATGAGCATTGCTGTGCCCTTACGATAGACATGGTTTTGAAACTTTGCATACTTTGTATTTTGCGTCAATGCGTAAGTCCTAGATTCAACTCATTATTACCTCAGAACAAATAGAAATTAAACCTGTTGGGTGTTTGTGGGCTTGCAGCCTTGGCTGTGTTGTCGCTGTTTCAAGTCAGGATAAACCCACCTACCTTTTTGTCAATCTTCTCCTAGAAGAAAGCCCAACAGCCTTACTGGAATTTATGCAACTATACATCAAAAGCCGTAAAGGTGTTGTAGCTTGGAACGACTTCCGAAAACTTTGCAGTCGGCTATTTTTCCCCAAATTCCGCCTCTGGAAAGGTAGCTGCGGTTAAAAAATCTCATCTGAGTGCAAACTATAGGTGTGAGATTGCGATCGCCTAACCTATCCTCTGTCATTCTATACACTTATTGTTGCGCTCAACCATTGCCCTTTCTCAAGTTCATGGTAGGATTATTGAGATTAATTATCATTAAAATTTGATAACAGCCAGCAATGACAATCAGCTTAACAATCGAAGACTACGAGGAACTATTGAAGGAAAGTAAGGAAGATAGTACATTTGACCGAACTTTAGAACCAGATGAACATCTTAATGAAATGCCCAAACATCTCGGTAGAGGTTACTATCGAGAAATTGAAATATATCCTGAACTTTGGCTAATTATTGTTGATAAGGAATACGATCGTGATATTGTCCTGAAAATCCCTGGAAGTAATCATCCTCTCCAATTCGGTGCTTTAGCTTTAGGGATGTATACAGATACTTATGGGCAGGTTGGAGAAGGATATACGTTTATTTCTGGTGGTGGAATTCAACGTCAAGCTGATTCGTCTTATTGCCATTCCCAAAGGATTTTGGGTGTTGATATCATCATGCCACCCGATTTGCTGAGGACTTTTTTCCCTGGAAAGGATGGGGAAATGCTACCTCAGTTGCAATTTTTGGCAAAAGAAAACGATTGGCAAACATTAATTTATCCTAAAACTAATCCAGCTATTCAAAGTGTGGTATTGCAAATTATTAACTGCCCTTATCAAGGAACCACCAGGCGGATGTATTTGCAGGGTAAGATTATAGAATATATGGCTTTGCAGTTAGCTCCTTTTTTAGAAGATAATAAGGTAAGGCAATTATCACCGCGATTAAAAAGAGATACTATTGCTAAAATTCATTATGCCAAAGAAATTTTACAAGCACGTTTAGAAAATCCACCCTTATTGTCAGAATTGGCACAAGAGGTAGGTGTGAGCGAGAGTACGCTGCAAAAAGGGTTTCAAATGCAGTTTGGTACAACTGTGTTTGGTTATTTGACGAATCAGCGTATGGAACAAGCCCATCATCTGTTACACAGTAGTAATTTCACAGTTGCCGAAGTTGCTAACATTGTCGGTTACTCACATTTAGGACATTTCGCTGCTGCGTTTAAACGCAAGTTTGGCATCACACCGAAAGAATGTTTTTTCGGTAAAAACCTTGTTTCGGGACTATAACTATTGTTTTGGGATAGACTCAACTAGTTCAACTCCTCTACACTCTCGTTTATTGCAATTAAGAAATATAAGCAATAAGTAGTATTGTTTAATGGTGTAGGGAGTGGTATGAAAAGTTGGCGTTCTACTTCTGGTAACAAACGCTGTGCGCGATACTCACAAAAAGAGTGGCGATCGCTAACGCTCGACATTTATCTTTGGTTAGTAGTGAGTGTAGTCGGGATCATCGGTGGCATAGTTCCTCAACCTGAACAGGCCTTGGCATCAGAAAAGGAGCAGGATAAAGTTGTCACCAGAATTAAAACACTCAGCGAAACCGAGTTTCCAGCTACTAGTGTCAAAGACTTACTTTCTCAATCACCAACTCCTGACACTCAATCAACTGTAGTAATTACGGGAGTCAAGGCAAATCCCACAGATAAAGGTGTGGAGGTAATTTTAGAGACTACCCAAGGGGATAAACTGCAAGTTGCGAATCGCAATACGGGGAATAATTTTATTGTCGATGTCACTGGTGGGCAGTTGCGTTTACCCAATGGCGATGCTTTCACGTTTAAATCGGAAAAACCCCTGGCGGGAATTACGGAAATCACAGCTACGAATATTGATGCGAATACCGTGCGGGTAACGGTAGTTGGCGAGAAAGCTTTACCTGTGGTTGAGTTGTTTGATGGGGATGAAGGGTTGATTTTTGCAGTCGTATCGACAACATCTGCACAGCAACCCCAAACACCACAAACCGAAGAACAGCCAGCAACACAGCAACCAGAAGAAACACCCGCAGCACAACAAGATGAGCCAATTGAGTTGGTGGTGACAGGGGAGCAAGATGGGTATCGCGTACCAGATACCTCAGTGGGAACCAGAACCGATACACCATTGCGAGATATTCCCCAATCAATTCAAGTTGTACCGCGACAGGTGATTCAAGATACCCAAGCAGGCAATATCACCCAAGCTTTAGAAAATGTGCCTGGTTTGATTGCACAAGGAAGCGGTGCAGCAAATACCAGGGATTACTTTACTGCCCGTGGATTTGAGCAATATGATGCCCTAGTCAATGGTTTACCGGATCAGCATATCACTTCGGATGGCAATATTTTTAATGTTGAACGCATTGAAGTTTTACGGGGGCCGGCCTCTGTCTTGTATGGGGATAGTGGTAACGGTTCTGTCGGTGCGCTGATCAATTATGTAACTCGCCGTCCCTTAAGCACTCCTTTGTTTGAGGTGGAAGCCAGTGTTGGGAATTATGGCTTTTACCAGGGTACTATTGATGTCTCTGCGCCACTCAATCCCGCCAGGTCTGCTTTGGGGCGGCTGATTGTCGGTTATCGCAATTATGATAGTCCTGTAGAATTTGCGTCAGCAAAAACTTTTGGTGTTGCCCCCAGCTTAAGCTTCCAACTTGGTAGCAAAGCCAACCTCATTGTTGAGGGGGATGTTAATATCATGGAGCGTAACTTTGCCAGTGCTTTACCTGTTGTGGGTACAGTATTACCTAACCCTAATGGCAAAATCCGGTTTGGCTTCAACCCAGGTGGTCCGCTTGATGATACTGAAACGATCATCAATGGGAGGGTAGGCTATGAATTTGAATACCAGTTTAGCGACAATTTAAAGCTTCGCAATGCTTTTCGCTATAACTTCGCCTTTACGGATACTAATGGGGTATCTCAAGTTTCCTCTACGAGCTTAGACGCAGACAATCGCACTCTCAACCGGACAGCATACTTTTACAGAGGTGACTATAACTATTATTTAGTTGATACAAACCTGCTAGGCAATTTTAAAACAGGCGAAGTTGAACACCAAGTTCTGTTTGGGTTTAGCCTCAGCCGTTATGATATTGGCGGTGTTGGAAGATTTGGCATTCCAATGGCACCTGTCGATATTTTTAACCCAGTGTATGACCAGAGAGTTACTCTGGGGGATGAGACGACAAATACTTTAACCACAACGGATGTTGCTGGTGTGTATGTGCAGAATCAGATTACATTGCAGGAAAATCTCAAACTGCTGGTGGGTGGGCGCTTTGATTTTTCTGAAAATCGCAGAATTGATCGGTTGGCTAATACAGAGTCGAGCCAGTCAGATACAGCCTTTAGTCCTCGTGTGGGCATTGTGTATCAGCCCATTCAGCCAATTTCGCTGTATGCCAGTTATGGGCGATCGTTTAATCCACTCACTGGCAGAGCTTTCTCCGGTGAGTTTCTCGTCCCGGAACGCGGGACTCAGTATGAAGTTGGTGTCAAAGCAGATATCACTAGTCGCTTAACTGCTAATCTCGCTTTGTATGATTTAACACGTACCAATGTGACGACTAGTGACCCCCTTAACCCTGGATTTTCCGTACAATCGGGTAAACAGAGGAGTCGGGGATTAGAATTTGATGTTAGTGGGGAAATTCTGACTGGTTTGAATATTATTGCTGGCTATGCTTACACGGATGCCAGAGTTTTGGAAGATAACAATATTCCTGTGGGAAACCGTCTGTTTAATGCCCCAGAACACGCGGTTAACCTCTGGACAACCTACCGGATTCAAAGTGGTGCAGCCAGAGGGCTAGGTTTTGGTTTAGGGCTTTATTATATTGGCGATCGCCCCATAGATAATGCCAATACTGTTAACCTACCAAGTTTTGTCAGAACAGATGCCGCAATTTTTTATGAAAGAGATCAATTTCGCGCTGCTTTGAACATCCGCAACCTCTTCGATATAGAAAACTATGTGAGTAATTACGGCTCCAGTGATTTTGTTCATATCGGCACCCCCTTTACGATTCAAGGTTCTTTATCATGGCGATTCTAATCCTGTACACTGCATGATTATCAGATCAAGACGCATTTGGGTATATCTCCTCTTTGCTACCAGCTTGACTTTACTGCTGATCTTTTACCAAGGCAACAACAGTTTACCCAAGGCTGAAATCAGTACAATCGAACAGAATTGTCGCATGGTGCAGCACGGCATGGGTGTCTCCTGTGTACCTGATCACCCTCAACGGGTGGTGACGTTATCCACTATGGATTTAGCGAATGCCCTAGCACTAGGCATCAAACCCATCGCCACTGCCAATGATTTTAGAACAGCCACAGGTGAGTTCCCGCCTTATTTGTCTCCCTATGCTCAGGGAATACCAACTCTGGGCAATTCTGGCCAACCGAATCTGGAGAAAATCCTGTATCTCAAACCCGATCTGATTTTTAGCTGGTGGGGTAGCGCTCCTAAATCAATCAATCCTTTGCTGACCAAAATCGCCCCAACAGTTGCCTACAGTTGGTGGGAATCAAGCTGGAAAGAAGTTTTTAATTCCACAGCTAAACTGTTAGGGAAAGAGCAAGCTGCCCAAGTTGCTTGGCAACATTACCAAACCAAAATTCAAGACTTGAAAACCGCACTAGGCAACCGTTATCAAGATAAAACAATATCCTTTATCTCTTTTTACTTTGGTCGAATAGGCACAAATGTCAACAATTCGTTTGCCGGTTCAATATTAAAGGATGCAGGTTTACAACGCCCCCCTACCCAGGATAGGGTAATTGAACCAGGGGGTTCTACAGAATTTTCCCTGGAGGAAATCAATAAAGCCGATGGCGATGTTCTCTTTGTTGCTAGTTTTACCGATGATGATCGAAAAACTTTGGAGAATTTGCAACGCAATCCGCTTTGGCAAACTTTAAAAGCCGTTCAACAAAAGCAGGTCTACTTTGTCAGTGGGGTGACGTGGTTATGGGGTCCAGATATGATTGGTGCTGAGGCTGTGATTGATGACCTGTGGAAATACCTTGTGGAAGTACCAGAGCGCGAAGAGGGGTAATTGCTTGATTAATGTGGTAGTGCAGTGTGCGATCGCCTTTGCTGTTTCCCCTAAAAACGTACAATAATATCGATTGCATCTACAATGAATCAATAATCAAATGACCCGCTTTATACATGACAAATTTGCTAAAGATTATCTAGAAGAATTACTTAAACCCTATGGAAAGGTAGATACATCCGAGAAAATCTTAGGATAAATCAAAGAAATCGATGTTTTATTTACTCCCTTCCCACAGCAAACCTCGAATTTAGAAGTACTAGGATTACTCGGAAAATTTGCAGAATTTCCGGCAATCTTAGAGCCATTTCGTAACCCGGTTTCTGATGATGAAATCCGCGACAGTCTGCAAAAGCTTTTGGGTATTTGGGGTAGATTGAGGCGCAAAGCAAATACGAATAATACTAAACTTCAAGATGGAGAAATTCCCAAATTATGGGTTTTAACTCCAACGATATCTCCTGCAAGATTATCTGGTTTAAATGTTAATCAAAAACCGGGGTGGTCGCCAGGAATATATTTTTTAGGCGATACCCTGCGTGCGGCAATTGTGGCGATACATCAACTACCCAGTACAACAGAAACCTTGTGGTTAAGATTATTAGGTAGAGGAATGGTGCAAGAGCAAGCGATTATTGAGTTACAAGGGTTATCATTAAATCATCCATACCAAAAAGCTACCCTTGAACTTGTTTACAACCTGCGCGAAAACCTCAAAATTAATCAACAGCAATTAGATCCTGACGATCGGGAGTTAGTGATGCGATTAGAACCACTTTACCAACAAAACCGCGAAAAAGCTAAACAAGAAGGCAGAGAAGAAGGCAGAGAAGAAGGAAGAGAAGAAGGAAGAACAGAAGGCAGAGAAGAAGGCAGAGAAGAAGGAAGAACAGAAGAAAGACGACAGATTGTCGAGAGCTTACTGCAATTTCGTTTTGGCACTTTAGATAACGAGTTAGCCGCGATTATTCCCACAGTCTTAGCTCTACCTCCATCAGAATTTACCCCTTTGCTCATGCAATTGTCTAAAGAAGAATTGCTTGTGAGGTTTGGTGAATAGTATTTAGGTACTCCCTCGTAAGAAAGACCAATGCGATCGCAATGTAATATACTTTAATTCAAATTTGGGGCGAGTCAGGCGATCGCCTTTTTTCATTGGCGATAATTCCTAAGCTGTCGTCCAAATTTGAATGCTGTCTAAGTTCTGTCAATTAGGCGCAGAGAGCGAACTAGACGGTATGCCAAATACATGACAAGTGGGATAGGTTGCCAACTTTTATCAACTTATCTCTTGCAGCGAGTGTGTAATCATCACCTTGCCCTTAAAGAATCAAAGCTAGCGTCTCATAATAGTTTGACAATTTTAGGAGATTCGAGAATTTGAATCTGGAAAATGAAGGCTGTATTGTGTAGGGGTTATATGTAAAAAAGTAGTACAAAAGTAAAAAGGTATGAGTAATAAGGGCAATCCCATATCTCGTTATCTTCAAAAAATTCTTACTACTAAGAATTTTTTGATAATACTCCCGATCCTTATAATACCTATAGCTTTTTGGTTGAACGCCTTTAGTATTTATTGTCAATCAAACTCAAATCCATCCTGTAGTTGGATTCATAAAAGCCCAACAAAGGTTGTCGAAAGCACAAAAGACAACATAGTTACTAAGATTACAGTTACCGATAACACAATAACACCTTGGGATTTGCTAACTGTAGCACTTGTTCCAGCAGCATTAGCTATTCTTGGCTATCAATTTCAGAAGTTGCAACAAAAAGCCAAAGAGGAGAAAGAAGTAGCTGATAAAAAAATGAGTGTGGATAAACAGCGTGAAGATGCTCTGCAAGCTTACTTTGACAAATTGTCTGAACTACTGATTGACAAACAATTAACAAAGTTAATTAACTCCACTCCTCAAGCAATAAGAGATGATACATCTGCTAAGACAACAGATTCAAGTTCAGTTACAAATGTAGATCCCATAAGAACAGCACTAGATGTTGTTAAAGCAAGAACATTATCTGTTGTCAGAATGTTTGATAACGCAGATCACATTGATATTACACGTAAAGCAAGTATTTTATCTTTTTTAGGTGAGACTGGCCTTTTAAACAAGTTGGGTTTTGATCTGACTAGCATACATCTCCAAGGTGCCAACTTCAAAAGATCTAAATTCGAGAATATCGACTTCAGTAGAGTCGATTTCAGGGATGTCAACCTGACCAAGGCAAACCTGTGTGGGACACGTTTCAGCAAGGCTAACCTCTGCGGTGCAAAACTCGAAGAGGCTAACCTCCGCAAAGCTACCCTTCGTAAGATCAACATTGTTCTCGGTCCAAATGAAGAGTTCAGTGATGACTTCCTCAAAACAGCTAAACCCAGCTCTACCTCGTTCAAAAAAGCCAACCTGCGTGATACCGACCTTAGTGAAGCGAACCTCCGTGAAGCCGACTTTACAGGAGCTAACCTCTGTAATGCAAACCTCAGTGGGGCTAATATCAAAGATGCTAAATTTAAGGACACAATCTATAACAACAACACCATATTCCCCAATGAAGAAGTTGTTAAAAAGAATGATGTACTAATCAAGTTTCAGATTTTTCTGCTAAATAACAATTGTCTAGCTAGTATTTTATTTTTACGCAAGTCCGATACAATGCTTTTAATTAAGCCGGATGGAAATCTCTGCAACGCAAACCTCCGCAATGCCGACCTTAGTGATGTCAATCTCACCAATACTAAGCTCATTAAAGCTAACCTCAGCGGAGCTAACCTTACTGAAGCCAATCTTACTGAGGCTAAACTTATTGACGCCGACCTTCGTGGAGTCAAATTAATCAAAACTAAACTTTGTGTAGCGACCCTTGATAAAGCCATCCTCACTAATGCTGACCTCAGTGGTGCTGACCTCCGCTATGCCACTTTTACCGAAGCCACCCTCAATGGTGCTACCTTTATCAACGCCAACTTCAATGGTGCTACCTTTTTCAACGCCAACCTCTATGATGCCGACCTTAGTGATGTCAACCTCAGTGGTGTCAACCTCAGTTGTGCCAATCTCAGTAA
This sequence comes from Nostoc sp. CreGUA01, assembly GCA_034531095.2. Taxonomy (GTDB): domain Bacteria; phylum Cyanobacteriota; class Cyanobacteriia; order Cyanobacteriales; family Nostocaceae; genus Nostoc. Next base: position 15,836 of record JAVRBV020000186.1, read on the forward strand.
TGCCAACCTCAGTGGCGCCAACCTCAGTGGTGCAGACCTCACGAAAGCCAACCTCTGTGGTGCAGACCTCAGTGGTGCAGACCTCACGAAAGCCGATCTCCGTAAAGCTGACCTCTGTGGTGCCGACCTCAGTAGCGCCAAGCTGAGCAATGCCATACTCGATGATGCCAAATTCAGTGATACCAAGCTCACTAATGCTGATATTAGTGATGTCAATTTTACTAAAGTAGACCTATGTAATACCACCCGCTGCCACGGCAATTTCAGTGATGTTATTGAAGATGCTTACCAGTGCCGTACTACATTTAATAATGAAACGATAAATCGTGATTGCCACAAGAAATATCAAGAGTGGAAAAAATAGCGGCAGTCAATAATATAGACTACTTCAACATTAAAGTTTCTCAGAGAGTGGCAATACTGCTCGGTTAAGGCTAAAAAATAAAGCTGGCGTAGGCTCCGCCTTCCCGTAGGGTATGGCCGTTCCCCCCTACCAAGGATTTCGGGCAACGCAGAATTAATTTTCACTCCTATGTTTAATGGCGATCGCACTTTTTTATCTAAGTATCAATAAAAACAGTTCAAACAATATTATTAACGATTAAGTCAAGCTTCAGTGAAAGTAATTAAGTATTCTAAATGCCCCAATATGAAGATATCACCAACTAATCTAGTCTTAAGGCAACCTTAAACTTATCTTAGAGATTACCTACGTATACTGATTTCACAGAAGTATTTGGTAAAAAATGTCAGCAATGTAAATTTATCAACAATAATTGCCTCGCATCTCAAAGCACTTTTGAATCAGGACATTGATATTAGCAGCTTAAGTAATTTTACAGTGGCTTTCCAAAATTGATGTTTGAGTGCTAACTCTAATTATTTCCGGCTATCAAAATGTTGATTTTGGTGGTTGGATGAAACCGCAAGCTTGCGATCCTTGCCAGAAGCACGCAAGCAAAAACATGGCTGTCTTTCTTGCAAAAGAACTGAAACAAGGATTATTTTCACAAAGTTTTAGAGATTTGGAGATTTACCAAAATGGGTAACCAATACCATAACCTGGCTGAAAGTGCCTTCACGCAAGACTGGACAGATACAGCACTCATCGCAACTGATGATGATTGGAGCAGTGTTCCCAGTATTATTGGCTACCGTGGAGACAATTTAACATCAGCAACAGCTGTAGATCCGCAAACAGTTGTTGCTGATGGCACATCTACTCCTGTAGATGTCAATGCTAATGAAACTAATCCTAATACTTTCACTACTGGTGGTGTTGCTGAGTTTGAACTCTCTAACCCAGTAGTTGCCCTGAATGGTTCGGGTACAGCAGACGCACCTTTTCTACTGATTCATTTAAATACTGTAGGTGTAACAAATATCAACGTTTCCTACAAACTCCGCGATCTTGATGGTTCCATAGACAATGCTATCCAGCCAGTAGCTTTACAATATAGAGTCGGCACATCGGGGAACTTCATCAACATCCCGGCTGCTTTTGTCGCTGACGCCAGCACAGGTCCAAGGGAAGCAACTCTTGTAACCACAGTTAACGCCGTATTACCCACAGCAGCAGAAAATCAATCCCAAGTGCAGTTACGTATCATTACCACAAATGCCGTTGGTAACGACGAGTGGATAGGAATTGATGACATTGATATCTCATCGAATCCCAGTGCTTTACCCAATGTACAAATTACCGAGTACATGTACTCTGGTAGCAACGACGAATTTATCGAATTCACCAACCTTGGCAACAGCCCAGTGGATATGACGGGTTGGAGTTTCGATGATGACTCTCGCACACCCGGTACTGTCGATTTGAGTACATTCGGCATTGTGCAGCCGGGAGAGTCAGTAATCTTAGCAGAAAGCGCTGATACAGCCTTCCGTACAGCTTGGGGGCTGTCTAATTCAGTCAAAGTCATTGGCGGACTGACATCAAACTTGGGACGGGAAGACGAGATTAACTTGTTCGACAACAACAGCCAACTTGTCGATCGCCTCACATACGGAGATGAGAGATTTCCTGGTACAATTCGTACACAGGATATCAGCGCTTGGACGGAAGTAGAAAATCTCACACCCACTGAAATTAATCTCGAATGGCAGTTTTCGGTTGTGGGTGACGGTCAAAATTCCTACACATCTACTGGTGGTGATGTTGGTAACCCAGGCGTTTACTTTACAGGTTCTACACCAATTCCTGGGGTAATTATCACTCAATCTGATGGCAGTACTGATATCGCTGAAGGTGGGGCAACTGATAGTTATACAGTTGTACTGCGTCAACAGCCAAGCGCAGATGTCACCATTACAATTGATGGCGATAGTCAGTTGACAACTAGTCCGACTACCTTAATTTTCACTGCACAAAACTGGAATGTCGGGCAAACTGTAACGGTGGCAGCAGTTGATGATACTGCCTTTGAAGGTAATCATACTGGAGCGATCGCCCACGTTGCCAGCAGTACTGACCCTAATTACAATGGCATCACTATCGCTAGCGTCACCGCGAACATTACTGACAACGATTCACCTGACAGTAGTGCTTTTACCATCCAAATAACGGAGTATATCTACTCTGGTAGCAACGGCGAATTCATTGAGTTTACCAACCTCAGCAGCAATTCCATAGACCTGACCGGCTGGAGTTTTGATGATGACTCCCGCATCCCTGGTACTGTCGATTTGAGTGCTTTTGGAATTGTCCAGCCTGGAGAGTCCATCATCTTGACAGAAACCGATGCTGCGACTTTCCGTACAGCTTGGGGACTGTCTGATGCAGTCAAAATCATCGGCGGACTAACAACAAATTTGGGACGGGAAGACGAGATTAACTTGTTTGACAATAACAGCCAACTTGTCGATCGCCTCACATACGGAGATGAGAGATTTCCCGGTACAATTCGGACACAGAATGCTAGCGCCTGGACAGAAACAGAAAATCTCGCAGCTACTGAAATTACTGCTGCGTGGCAACTTTCTGTTGTCGGTGATGGTCAAAATTCCTTCACATCTACTGGTGGTGATATCGGTAACCCAGGGGTTTACATTACAGGTTCTACACCAACTGCTGGGGTAATTATCACTCAATCTGATGGCAGCACTGATATCGCTGAAGGTGGCACAACAGACACATACACAATAGTCTTAAAAAGTCAACCATCAGCAAATGTAATTATTAACATTACCCCTGACTCCCAGGCGACAACGAGTGTAACTGCCCTCACCTTCACCCCTGATAACTGGAACGTGGCTCAAACAGTCACAGTCACAGCAGTGGATGATGCCGTCATCGAATCAAACCACAGTAGTATCATTACCCACACGGCAACTAGTACCGATGCGAGCTACAACGGAATTAATATTCCCACAGTCACCGCCAATATTACCGATAACGATTTCGGTTCCCTGAAAAAAATTGGTGGTATTAGTGGTAACGGGGCGGAAATTACCGCTTACGATGCGGTTACTCAACGATTATTCGTTGTCGATGGCACCGCAAATGTACAAATTCTCAATTTCAGTGACCCCACCAACCTCACAGTATTTTCCGTCATCGATCTCTCAGCTTATGGTATCAGTGCCAACAGCGTAGCTGTGAAAAACGGTTTAGTTGCCATTGCCATAGAAGCTGCCAATGGTGTTGACCCTGGAAAAGTCGTATTTTATGACACTGCGGGTACATTGCTGGGAGATGTAACAGTCGGGGTACTGCCTGACATGGTGACATTTAGTCCCGATGGGACAAAAGTTCTCACCGCCAACGAAGGACAACGCAGTGGTAATGCCGATCCCATTGGTTCGGTGAGCATTATCGATGTTTCCCAAGGGGTGGCGGCTGCTACCGTGGCTACAGCCAGCTTTACTAGCTTTGATGGTCAGGAAGATGCACTGAGAAATCAAGGTGTTCGCATTTCCCCAGATAAAAGTTTTTCCCTAGATGCCGAACCAGAGTACATTACTTTTTCTCAAGATGGGACTGAAGCTTGGGTAACCCTGCAAGAAAACAATGCCGTTGCAGTGGTGGATGTTGCCACTGCCACCGTCAGCCAAATTGTGCCTTTAGGTGTCGTTGACCATAGCTTACCAGGAAACGAATTCGATGCCAGCGATCGCGATGGTGGAATCAACATCCGTAATTGGCCAGTATATGGGCTATTTATGCCCGATGCGATCGCTTCCTTTAGTGCCAATGGTCGCACCTACTACGTGACGGCTAACGAAGGCGATACCCGCGATGATGATGCACGAGTCAGTGAATTGACTCTGGATTCTACCAAATTTCCGGATGCAGCAACACTGCAACAACCAAATAACCTTGGTCGGCTAGTAGTTTCCAGCATCGATGGAGATACCGATAATGATGGCGACTACGACCAATTATTCGTCTACGGAACTCGCTCCTTCACTATTTGGGACGACCAAGGTAAATTAGTTTACGACAGTGGTGCAGCCTTTGAAAAGATTACTGCTCAACAAGTTCCCAGTCTTTTCAACTCCGATGGCGAAGTTGCCAATAGTTTTGACACCCGCAGCGATAACAAAGGCCCAGAACCAGAAGGCGTGACAGTAGGCGTCATCAATAATCGCACCTATGCCTTCGTCGGTTTGGAACGAGTTGGCGGGGTGATGATATATGAAGTCACCAACCCGGAAAAACCCCAATTTATTGAGTATTCACCTGCCCAACCAGGGGATCTTGCTCCCGAAGGTCTGGTTTTTATTGCCGCCAATGACAGCCCCAATGGCAAAAATTTGCTAATTGTTTCCAACGAGGTCAGCAAAACCGTCACCGTCTATGAAGTAAATCTGCCCACTCGCATCAGTGATATTCAAGGTGCAGCACACCGTTCTCCTTTGGAAGGTCAACAGGTGACTGATGTAGGAGGAATTGTGACTGCTGTGCGTGCCAATGGCTTTTACCTCCAAGACCCCAACCCCGATGGTAATGATGCCACTTCGGAAGCGATTTTTGTTTTCACAGGTTCTACGCCGACTGTAGCCGTGGGTGACTCGTTAGAAGTTAGCGGCACGGTGACGGAATTCCGCCCTGGTAACAACGCCAATAACCTCAGCATCACTCAAATTACCAGCCCCACAATTGTCAAATTATCCAGTGGTAATGCTTTGCCCAGTGCGACTATTCTTGGCGACGGCGGCAGAACTATTCCTAATCAGGTAATTAATAATGATGCTGTGGGTGGAAATGTCGAAAATCCCGGCACATTATTTGACCCGGCCGAAGATGGCATTGATTTCTACGAAAGCCTGGAAGGAATGCTGGTACAGGTAAATAATCCTGTGGCAGTTAGTCCGACAAATTCCTTTGGGGAAATTTGGGTGCTGGCAGATAATGGCGCCAATGCCACCGGACGCACACCACGGGGCGGTATCGTCATCAGCCCCGATGATTTCAATCCCGAACGCATCCAAATTGATGACGTTTTGTTGAACTCTGGCTCGCCGGATGTGAATGTGGGTGCTACCTTTGACACAATTACGGGTGTGGTCAGTTACGATTTCAACAACTACGAAGTCCTGCCAACTTCACTGACAGTTACTTCACCCGGTTCTTTAAGTCGAGAAGTGACTGACTTAATTGCAACTACAAATCAACTAACAGTTGCCACCTTCAACGTCGAAAATCTTGACCCCAGCGATGGTGTCACCAAGTTTAACAACATTGGCGATCGCATTGTTAATAACTTGCAATCACCGGATATCATTTCCATAGAAGAAATTCAAGACAACAACGGGGCGATCAATGATAGCGTAGTTGATGCCAGCGTCACCTTCCAAACATTAATTGATGCAATTATCGCCGCTGGTGGTCCCACCTACGAATATCGGCAAATCAACCCAGTGGACGACACTAATGGTGGCGAACCCGGTGGAAATATCCGCGTCGGCTTCTTATTTAACCCTAGTCGTGTTGACTTTGTAGATAAACCCGGTGCTACTTCCACATCCAACACCACAGTCACCAATATCAATGGTGTTCCCACCGTTTCTGCAAGTCCTGGTTTGATTGACCCGACAAACTCAGCTTTTACCGACAGCCGCAAACCATTAGTAGGTGAATTTACTTTCAACGGTCAGACTGTGTATGTTGTAGCCAATCACTTTAATTCTAAAGGTGGCGACCAACCATTATTTGGCCCCAGTCAACCACCAACCCTCACCAGCGAAACCCAACGCCAGCAGCAAGCCACGGTGGTGAAAAACTTTGTCCAGAGTGTTTTAGCCATTAATCCCAACGCCAATGTGATAGTTGCAGGTGACTTGAATGACTTCGAGTTCTCCAACCCCCTCAGCACCCTAGAAAGCGGTGGACTGAATACCCTAATAGAAACTCTGCCGGAAAATGAGCGTTACACCTACAACTTTCAAGGTAACGCCCAGACACTCGACCATATTTTGGTGAGTAACAACTTACTCAATAACCTGGATGGGTTTGATGTAGTTCACATCAACTCGGAATTTTACGACCAAGACAGCGACCATGACCCCGTTTTGGCTCGGTTTAATCTGCCAGGAAATCTAATTAATGGTACACCAGGGCGTGACAACCTGATTGGCACATCTGCGGATGATATCATCACTGGTTATCAAGGGGCAGATAATCTCACGGGTGGTGCTGGTAATGACCAGTTTGTTTATACCAGCCTCCGGGATGGGCGCGATACTATCACTGACTTTACTCCAGGTAGTGACAAGATTGCCTTAACTGCACTCTTCCAAAGTCTCGACCTTGGTAGCCTTGATTATACAACTGCAACGGCACAGGGTTATTTGAGCTTTGGTACTCAGGGCAACAATACCAATATTTTCATTGACCAGGATGGCACAGCGGGACTGACATATCGCGCTGTACCACTGGTAACTGTGCAGAATGTATTGCCGAGTGCTTTAGCCAACTCTGCCAACTTCGTGTTCTAAATTTTCCACTAGCAGCGATCGCAATTTTATAACTTTATCCAGAATTGCGATCGCTCCAATCCCAAATCCCAAATCCCAAATCCCAAATTGTATGATGTCAACTTTTACACGTTTACCTCTGACCGCAACCATCATCACCCTTGCAAGTCTCACAATTACTGCTACTTCTTCCCAAGCTGCTAGTATCGATTTCAGCACTTGGGAAACATTTGGTGATGTCATTACACCTAGCTTAGGTGAAACTAACCTATCTAACGATGGTTTGGTGGCAGATGACTTTCCTGCTACTTCTGGTACATTCAGTTTCTCAGGTATTGCCGCTGGAGATGCTTTTGGATCTTTGCAAGACTTTCTGGGCGTTAGTTCTAATGCTTTAGATATTGATGGCTTTGCCTGGGAAGGGTCTGCAATCAAATCCACATATTTTGCTCAAGCTGGCGAAAAATTCAACTTCAATTGGAACTTTCTCACTAACGAAAGCACCTTTAATGATTTTGCTTTTCTTGTAGTGGATGGTACTGTAACCAAGCTGGCTGATTTCACAAATGCAACTAACGTCTCTAGTTTCTTCAATCAAGAAACAGGGGTTACTTCTTTTAGCTATACTTTCAATGATTCTAAAAACTACACCCTAGCCCTTGGGGTCGTGGACTTGGATGATTTTAGCACTACATCAGCCCTAAAGGTGAGTAATGCCAACATCCAAGAAGTGCCAGAACCAAGTACTATGTTGGGTTCGTTTTTCGCCCTGGGGTTCGCTACTAAAATAGTACGGCGGTTCCGCAATCAAGCGCGAGCATAGTAATTACAGCAATTTTCAGGTAAATAGACCATGCGGTAGGGGCGCAAGGCTTTGCGCCCCTACGACTATAATACAGACGTACTAAAATTTAGCGATCGCCTGTGCCAGTTGCGTAAATCCTGAGGTTTTTTAACCCAGGATCGGTAGCTTTTGTTTGTATGAACGCGGTTTGTAGCCGCCCATTTCGCTCTCTACGCCATTACCATCCCACCATCAACATTAAACACTTGTCCGGTGATGTATGCAGCGGCGGGATCGGCGGCGAGAAACCGCACCATCCCAGCAACTTCTTCTGCTTGACCAAAGCGACCAAGTGGGATGAATTTGAGAATATCTTCGGCGTTATTGAGATTGCTGGTCATGTCGGTGGCGATGAAACCAGGCGCGACGGCGTTAACGGTAATCCCACGAGACGCAAGTTCTTTGGCAACGGTTTTGGTAAAACCAATTACACCTGCTTTGGCGGCGCTGTAGTTTGCCTGACCTGGGTTGCCCATTTGCCCTGCAACTGAGGTTATGTTGATCATCCGCCCCGATCGCTGTTTGAGCATGATTTTACTGACGGCGCGTGTACAGTAGAACACACCAGTTAAGTTCAGGTCGATGACGGCTTGCCAATCTTCTGGCTTTAAGCGCAACAGCAGTGTATCGCGGGTAATCCCTGCGTTGTTGACTAAAATATCGATGCGGCTAAACTTTTCCATGACGGCGTTAATTAGCGCCTCTACTTCCTCGATTTTAGAAACGTCTGCTTGCAGGGCGATGGCCTGACCACCAGCTGTGGTGATTTCTGTAACAACTGCCTCTGCTGCCGTACTCGAACTGGCATAATTAACAACTGCGATCGCTCCTTGTGAAGCTAATTCAATGGCGATCGCTCGTCCAATTCCCCGCGAAGCACCTGTAATAATTGCTACCTTATCTTTTAATAGTGTCATTTTATGTTCCTCAATCTGAGAATACCGCGCTAATTATCTTATGGCGATTTGAGGAACATCTGAATATTGTTTGGATAAAATCTTACTATTGCGGGGTGACAATCTTGCTAGTGAAAAGTTAGATTCCCTACTTCTTTGAGAAGTCGGGAATCTGGACACCCAGAATTTTCACAAATCTGATAGGATTGCTATAGATCGTTAATAGATAATAAATAAATACACTTTTACATCATTTTTAGTTAGATATAACTCGATTAACACGAATTAATTGTCCTTTAATATTTTCAACTCTGCTTCTAATTCTTTGAAGATCATAATTTTAGATCGTAAAACTTTGTATAATTACTTATTATTTAGTCAAAATGGGTTGAAATAGATATCTAATTCCCATACATGAAATAATGCAATACCTGAATTTTATCAGAATTATTTAATATTTTTGATCGCTTAACTAGTCTATATCGACTAATCTCATCTTTTTGTGAGAAAAACTCATAAACATATACCGTTTTTATTTTCTAAGAATTACCATTGAAACAAATAATTGAAAAGCGGTGTGTATCACATGGCAACTAAAAAACAATTTAACAGCTTTGAAGAGATGCTGTCTGATTCTGATGTACCCGTATTAGTGGATTTTTACGCTGAATGGTGCGGCCCATGTCAGATGATGACGCCAATTTTAGAGCAAGTGAATGCCCAACTCAAGGATCGTCTGCGGATTGTCAAAATCGACACAGAAAAGTACACACAATTGGCTACTCAGTATGAAATTTCTGCCTTACCAACTTTAGTACTATTTAAGAAGGGTAAGCCTGTGGAGAAAATTGAGGGTGTCAGACAAGCACCGCAGTTGGTGGAACTTCTAAAAACAATTATTTAAGTAGTGTTGAGAATTTACTATGGCGGTTCCCAATCAAATGAGTGTACAAAAATTTGTAGGGGCGCAAAGCTTTGCGCCCCTACCAAGTACCTCTAGAACAGGAAATGCTGTGGTAATCTGTCAAAGGTGAGCAACAGGGAGTGGGGAAAGAGTTTTTTGTTTTACTGACATTTGTTTGTCCCCAAGTTTCCTTGTCTTAAGGGAGTAGTTAGTTACCAAAGGCGCGAAATCTCGCGTCTTTTGTCTTTTTTAGACTGCTGTGCGATTTGACAAATCACCGTCCGATGGAACTACTACCAAGCAAAACCTTAAGTAAATATTAAGCATATCTACTTATATGTCTTGAGAAAGTAGTTTAGGAATTAGGAGAGCTATATTGTATAGATATAATAAATTATTTTGACAAGCGAGCTAAATTATGCGTAATGACCAACAAACACCAAACAAAGCTCATATTTGGGTAAATATTGATTTTGATAAAGTTAAAAATAGAATAAATGTGGTGACTATTAAAATTGAGCAGGTCATCCAAAAGTATCAATTTTCAACTAAAGTTCGTGACTCAGGTAGAACAAAGAATTAGGTTGTTTGCTTAGCAATGTCTCACTTGAAAATAGCGTTGACTGTTGAGTGAGAAAGAAATATTTTCATGCTTTGATTATGGAATTTTTCCGTGATTTTGTTTAAGAACGCCTGACATTTAAACAACACCATTCTTTGCGTTTCCAAAGAGTAGCAACGACCCAACCATTTTTTTCTAAAGCGTCAGCAACATCTTTAGATTGTTCGAGTAAAATCCCACTGAAAATAGCCCAAGTGTTTAGTTTAGCGATCGCACTCATTTCGGGAACCAACTCAATAATCACATTCGCCAAAATATTGCAAACGATACCGTCTACTGGATTTTCCAGCAGTTTTGTCAAAACGTCTATACTTCCTTGTGCAGATATTAAACGTTCTGGGCTAATGTCATTCAATTCGCCATTGCTGATAGTTGATTGCACCGCCAAGGGGTCTGTATCCACTGCATAGACTTTCTCTGCTCCCAGTAGTAGCGATCCAATGGAAAGGATACCAGAACCACAACCAATATCAGCAATTACCGCATGTTCATGTTTACCAGCAGTCCCCACAAATGATTGCGGTACTTCACTCAGACGCATTTCCAGAGATTCTAAACATAGCTGAGTCGTGGCATGGTTACCCGTACCAAATGCTACACCAGGGTCGAGACGAATGACTAATCGTTCGGTTGTTTCGGGCAATGGTAGCCATGCGGGGTTAATGAGAAAGCGATCGCCAATTTCTTGGGGTTGCCAATATTGCTTCCAGCTAGTGGCCCAATCTTCTTCATCAATTAATTCCCAGTGTAGGGTGGGAGATGAAAGTCCTACACACAGGGCATCTTGACGCAGCCGCAAGGAAAGTGCGGCTAAATCTAGTAGTTGTGTTTGAATTGTCGGCAAGTAACCCCTAATTAAAAAGGAATTCCCTTTGCTTTCGCTAGCTGTACCACGACAGCCAAAATCTTCCAGTCGCCAAAAGATCGAATCTTCTAGGTCTGGTTCGCATAAAATTTGTAATTCCCACCAGGTGTTTGCCATAAAAAAGTAAAAAGTAAAAAGTAAAAAGGTAAAAGAAAAAGGATTTCTTTTTACTTTTGCCTTTTTACTTTTGCCTTTATAGAGTTACTGTATAAGCGTCCCGAATGCCAGGGACTTTAATAATCTCATCTAAAATGCCCTCAGGTAAAGGGTCATCTATGCTCAGAGCCATGACTGCATCACCACGGACGATTTTTCGACCGACTTGCATACTGGCAATATTCACATTGAAACTGCCGAGTAACGAACCGAGTTTACCGATAATCCCCGGCATATCGCGGTGTAGGGTAAACACCATATATTTACTGGGTGGGACGTTAATGGGGAAACCGTCAACGTCAGTGAGATGGATTTCTCGCTCACCCAACAAAGCGCCTGTGACGGAATGAGTACCTAAAGTACCCGTGGCTTCTAGATGCAGTGTACCTGCATAATCTCTGATGGAAGCATCGCGGGTTTCAATCACCCGAATTCCCCGTTCTTTGGCTTCGATGCTGGCATTTACGTAATTTACGCGTTCCCGCAAAGCTTGGTAAAGTAGTCCTTTGAGGGCAGCTACTACCAAAGGCTGACTTTTGTTGGTTGCTAGTTCGCCTTGCAGTCGAATATTCAGTACTTCCACCCGTCCGCCAGCTAGCTGTCCTACTAGATTACCTAGAGTTTCTGCTAGTTGCATGTAGGGTTTGAGTTCTTCCAACACATCGGGGCCGAGTCCAGGAATGTTAACAGCCGAACGGGCGGGTAGTCCTAAAAGGACATCTCGAATTTGTTCAGCGACATCGATGGCTACATTTACTTGGGCTTCCGTGGTGGATGCTCCCAAGTGGGGGGTAAGGATAACTTCCTTGCCTAGCGATCGCAATTCCGATTCTCCCAATGGTTCTGACTCGAACACATCCAAGGCTGCCCCTGCAATTTTACCAGCTTTGATCGCTGCTGCTAAAGCATTTTCTTCAATGATCCCACCACGAGCGCAGTTAACAATTCGGGCTGTGGGTTTCATCTTTGCCAAGGTTACGGCATTGATTAAGTGGGTAGTTTCTGGGGTTTTGGGGATGTGTAGGGTGATATAATCTGCTTGCTGGAAGAGTAAATCCAGTTCTACTAGCTGACAGCCAATTTGTTCGGCTCGTTCGGTGGAGATAAACGGGTCATAAGCTAAAAGTTTCATCCCCATTGCCCTAGCCACAGCGGCTACATGGGAGCCAATTTTACCCAAACCGACAATACCGAGAGTTTTTTTGTAAACTTCTGCACCGATGAAGCTATTGCGATCCCATGCACCACGTTTCACCGAAGCGTTTGCATCGGGGATGTGGCGAGACAAAGCTAAAATCATCGCTATAGCATGTTCAGCAGCAGCGATGGTGTTTCCTTCTGGAGAATTGACTACAACAATTCCTCGACGTGTGGCGGCGGGAACATCCACATTATCCACACCCACGCCAGCGCGACCGATAATTTTTAGCTGGGTACCAGCTTCAATAATTTCTTGGGTGACGCGGGTACCAGAACGAATCATTAGCGCGTCATACTCACCAATAATTTCTATCAGTTCTGCTGGTTTTAGACCTGTTTTGACATCAACAGTAGCAACTTGAGAGAGAATGTCAATTCCAGCTTGGTCAATAGAATCAGAGACAAGAACCTTAGACATGATTACTTTATTTAAAGCTACAGGTTTTGCTGCACAAGACTTTTTAGTTTAGTCTTTATCTGTCGCAATTCAGCAAAAATTATCCGTTTTAATATCAACTTAACCTTGAGTTACACTGCGTACTGATGGTATCCGAGCGTGAGTGACTCTTAGTGATGTGTACTGCCTCCTAGCATTTGAAGACGGGTGACGTGTTTGCACTACCCTCTCGCTCAATATAAAGCATGAATAGCATCAAACCCCATATATTTATCAATAGTTAAGAGTTACCAAAAATTTTATTGGCTTCAGCAAGTTTGCGGAAGAGGAGTGGGGGGATGAGGGAGATGAGGGGGATGAGGGAAATGAGGGGGATGAGGGAGATGAGGGGGATAATAACTCTTCAGTCATCAGTCACAACTCCCAATTGGCCTATTATCACTGGCGGTTGATCTTGATCTGTTCGATTTCGACCAGACCTCGTATAGATGCGATCGCTCGATCGATTAATCGAGATCAGGTGCGAAATATGCCAAATCTGCTTGGATTTGCTCTTGAAATCGGCGACATTTTTTTCTGATAAATTCTTCTAAAAAACTAATATCGTTTCCTAACTAAGAACTATATTCATGTTCAATTATACTCTTAATTACCCTGAATTTTTCTACATAATTACGGCTATTAACAGCAATTTTGTGTCGTTTTTTTTCCAAGTTTCGCAGATATCTAGCATATTGCGAGGGAATTTTCACCTTCTTCTAGACAGCGAATATTTAAAGCTAATAGTATGTAAATAAGTGGAAATTAGGTGATAAGACAATACAGTTCACTTAAGCATTTATGAGAAGAATTCAGAACTCAGGAGTCAGAATAAAGCCAAGAATTCTGTACGAGTGGGTGATAGCGCAGCGTAAAGCCTGCGGCATGGCAACTCTTAGAGACGCTACGCGTAGCTTGCTTCCCCGTAGGGGTACGCTTAGAGCGACGCAGCGCAAAGTCAGAGCGCCGGCTTCCGGCGATCGGAACTTTGTAAGAGAGGAGCATCTGAATATTGGTTAAAACCGGACTTACATCCCGCTACGCTAACGCCCGAAGTTAAGCGAAAGTAAAATAAATATTTT
>JAVRBV020000187.1:0-42003 GCA_034531095.2 Nostoc sp. CreGUA01
CAGGGCTTGTGCCAGAGTGGGAGCCAATCGCAAAACTGCCAAACAAAAGAACAAACAAGTTTTATACTTTAAGCCAACTAGCGCCGACTACGACGCTAGGATTTTTGCTTTTAGGGAGAAAGACTGGACTGTTAGCCTTACCCTGTCCGAAGGCAGAGAGCATATTAAGTTGGATATTGGCAACTACCAGCGAGGTAAACTCAAAGGCAAGAAACCGACATCGGCGCAGTTGTGCAAGCATCGGGATGGTTCCTACTACATTCATATTCAAATCAAGGATGAAGTACCCCAGCCGCTCAAGCCAAACAACGTTATTGGTGTGGATTTTGGGAGACGGGATATCGCTGTAACTAGCGATGGGGACAAATGGGATGGAAAGCAAATAACAGAAGTTCGGGATAGATACGCCAAAGTTAGGGCATCTCTCCAACAAAAAGCCTCTCGTAAACGAGACGCTGCGCGAACGAAAGGCACAAGGTCTACTCGCCGTAGGGCAAGGCAGATTTTGCAACGGTTGTCGGGGCGTGAGAGAAGATTTCAGCAATGGCTCAACCATCAAATCAGCTACCGCATTATTCAACAGGCAAAGGCTAATAGCGCAATTGTTGCTATTGAAGACTTGACCGGGATTAGAGAACGCACAAAAGAGCAACCCAGAAATAAGGTTGAGCGCAGGCGGTCTAATTCTTGGTCGTTTTATCAATTGCGTTCCTTTGTTGAGTACAAAGGTATTAAGGAAGGGGTTGAAGTAATCGCAGTACCACCTGCCTACACAAGCCAAACCTGCCACCAATGTTTGCACATTGGACTGAGGTCGGATAAACGTTTTAAGTGTGGTAATTGTGGCTGGCATGGTGATGCTGATTTGAATGGTGCAAAAATGATTTCTTTATTGGGGCAGTCTGTAAGCCTGCCTAGAGGTTCGGGTTATTTGTGCTGTAATCTCAGTACAGATAGCTCAGGGCTACTACAAAGCCCCGCCCTTTAGGGCTGGGGTTAGCTTACCCGCATTTCGTCCCCGCGTCTCCCACTCCCCATGTCCCCGCGTCTTCTTCACGGTGATAATCGCTGAATTTTCCAAATGCCATTATCTAAATGAGTATAGAGTAAGCGATCGTGCAGACGACTAGGGCGGCCTTGCCAAAATTCAATTTCTGTGGGGATCACTCGTAAGCCTCCCCAGTGAGGTGGTCGGGGGATCTCTTGATTTTCATATTGGTTCTTAAACTCTTCCATGCGTTGCTCAAGAACTTCTCGGCTTGCTAAGACTTCGCTTTGATTAGATACCCACGCACCGAGACGACTGTTGGTAGGACGACTGTGAAAATACTGGTCAGACTCGGTTTGAGAAACTTTTTCCACATAGCCACAAATCCGCACTTGACGTTCCAATTCCGCCCACCAGAAAACTAAAGCTGCTTGGGGATTTTCTGCCAGTTCTTGGCCTTTGTGACTGTTATAGTTGGTGAAGAAGGTAAAGCCCCGTTCATCAAAATCCTTGAGCAGCACCATTCTGGCTGAAGGCTTACCATCTGGTGTAGAAGTAGCAATGGTCATGGCATTGGGTTCGGGAAGTTGGGCTGATACTGCTTGGTCGAACCACTTTCTAAACTGAATAAAAGGATTTAGGTCAACTTCAAATTCGCTCAAACCTTCTAAGGTGTAGTCTTTGCGAAGGTCAGCTACGGTTTTGTCCATTGTTATTTGGTTCCTTACTATCAGATAGGCTAATACATAGTCTTTGTTAAAAATATCTACCATCGCGATCGCCACCAAGGCCAGTTTTACAATTTATCTCAAGGAGTCGTGAAAACAGATTGCCTCAGATGCGCCGTTCTGCCTCCCTTAAACAACTGTTAATCTATGGTCTGAGTGGTCCGCTGATCGCTGTCAATGTCTGGTTGCTATCTGTGCTTTTTCGCTATTTCCAGCATCCAATTAGCATTTTGAGCATTGCAGCAATTTTGGCTTTTTTACTCAATTACCCGGTTAAGTTCTTTGAACGCGCTCGAATTACTCGCACTCAGGCGGTAATTATTGTTTTACTTGCAACTTTGACCGTTTTGGTAATTCTGGGCGTGACCCTGGTACCAATGGTGATTGACCAAACAATTCAATTATTAAATAAGATTCCTGATTGGTTAACTGCTAGTCAAGCAAACCTGGAGCAATTTGAGTCCATCGCCAAGCAACGACGCTTACCTTTGGATTTGAGGGTTGTGAGCAATCAAATCAATGTCAACATTCAAAATCTGGTACAACAGCTAGCTTCTGGTGCAGTGGGATTTGCAGGAACGTTATTGTCAGGATTATTTAACGTCGTGTTAATAGTGGTGCTGGCGTTTTATATGCTTTTGTATGGCGATCGCGTCTGGTATGGTCTAGTAAATCTTTTGCCTTCTAATATAGGAGATCCTCTCACCACATCCTTGCGGCTGAATTTCCAAAACTTTTTCCTCGGCCAGCTGTTGTTGGCACTATTCATGGTACTAGTCCTGACGCCAATTTTCTTAATCATGAAGGTGCCTTTTGCTCTGTTATTTGCCATACTCATCGGGATCTCACAACTCATTCCCTTTATTGGAGCATCTCTCGGCATCGGTTTAGTGACGATTTTGGTATTGTTACAAAATTGGTGGTTGGCTGTTCAAGTTGCCCTGGTAGCAATTGTGATGCAGCAAATTAAAGATAATCTATTAGCTCCCAGATTATTCGGCAATTTTATCGGACTCAATCCCCTCTGGATTTTTGTTGCTATTTTAATGGGGTATGAAATTGCTGGATTATTAGGGACACTTGTTGCTGTCCCCATTGCTGGTACCATTAAAGGCACCTTTGATGCCATCAGAAGCGGTAAACCGGGTGATTTTGTATCAACAGTTACTATTCCTCACGAACCGCCCGTTGATTAAATCGCTAATTGAGCAACTACAACATGTCGATTTAAGAATTGTGGCGTGCCGATTGTAACTTTGTGCCCAAGGTATTAAATAGTGAAGGCCAATAATTTACTAGGGGAACAGAAAAT
This sequence comes from Nostoc sp. CreGUA01, assembly GCA_034531095.2. Taxonomy (GTDB): domain Bacteria; phylum Cyanobacteriota; class Cyanobacteriia; order Cyanobacteriales; family Nostocaceae; genus Nostoc. The sequence goes on from JAVRBV020000187.1 coordinate 3,029, forward strand.
GCAAAAGTATATATGTACTGTTTGTGGTTATATCTACGATCCAGAAGAAGGTGACGAAGACGGCGGTATAGCACCAGGAACACCCTTTGAAGACATTCCAGATGATTGGATGTGTCCTACTTGCGGTGCCCAAAAATCAGACTTTGAACCTTATGAAGAGTAAAGATAACAGTTAGCCTAGAGAGTAGGTGCGTAAAAGAGATATTTTTGAAATTGCTACCGTTACAAATTGTAGTTATTGGGGGTGGGGCAGCAGGTTTTTTTGGCGCGATCGCTGGTGCTAAAGTTAATCCTGATGCCCAAGTTACTTTAATCGAAGCCAGTCGCCAACCCCTAGCGAAAGTGCTAATTTCTGGTGGCGGACGCTGTAATGTCACTCACGCTTGTTTCGATCCTGGGGAATTGGTGCAAAATTATCCCAGAGGCGCAAAAGCTTTGCGGGGCGCTTTTGCTCGGTTTCAAGCTCAAGATACAGTCGCTTGGTTTGCTAAGCAGGGAGTCCATTTAAAAACTGAAGCCGATGGCCGGATGTTTCCTGTTACCAATACTTCAGAAACAATTGTCGAATGTCTGATTAAAGCGGCGGCCACATCTGGGGTGAAACTTCGTATTGGTACGCCTGCAACTTCGGTGAAATACATTTCCCAAGACCAGGGGTTTGATATCCTGTTAAAGTCGGGGGAAATAATTAAATGCGATCGCTTACTGCTTGCGACCGGTAGTAGCTTGATAGGTTATAAAATTGCTAGGGAGTTAGGACATAAAATCCAATCACCTGTTCCCTCTTTATTTACCTTCAACGTTCTCGATCAAAAGCTGAGGGACTTGGCTGGAGTGAGTGTTAACACCGTACAATTGCGGTTATCTGTAGGTGGAAAGTCCCAATTACAACAAACTGGCCCATTACTGATTACTCATTGGGGTTTGAGTGGCCCTGCTGTTTTAAAGCTTTCTGCTTGGGGTGCAAGAGTTCTGCACGAAAGTCGCTATCAAGCAACATTATTAATTAATTGGCTACCTCACTTGCCACAAGAACAAGTGCGACAACAAATTTTAGCAGTCAAGAATGAATGGGGCAAGAAAGCGATCGCATTGCATCGTGGTGTCGATCTGCCGCATCGTCTCTGGCAATATATCATTGCTCGCACAGGTATTACCACAGAAGACCGTTGGGCAGAAATATCTAATAAAACATTAAATCTGTTGGTGCAAGAACTCACTCAGGGGCAATATTTAATCAGTGGCAAAGGAGTTTTCAAAGAAGAATTTGTTACTTGTGGTGGCGTCAACCTCCAAGAAGTAAACTTTAAAACAATGGAAAGTAAGTTAGTTCCTGGTCTTTATTTTGCTGGAGAAATTTTAGATATTGATGGTGTGACTGGCGGCTTTAACTTCCAAAGTGCTTGGACAACTGCGTATTTAGCTGGTAACGCAATGGGAATTGGGAAGTAATATCATGTCCGCCTAATCACTTATCAACAAAACTCTCCGCGTCTTTGCGTCCCCGCGTCTTTGCGTCAGTCTAAACAATAAGTCTTCCAGGACTTACGCAAATGTCACAAAAAATTAAAATTTTTAGTTTGTAGTCAGCGGCTCTAGCCCTCTTTTATTAATCGTTCTTCGATAGTCAGCTGTAAGGGTAAAGCGCATTGCTCATTGGTGTCAACTTAAGCTAAAAATGGCTTATCTGTTGGCTTCGTCACCCGCTTGGGAATGAATTCCCAAGCTAATAGCTCAAGTCTACTGAAGTAGACTAAAGATTGTTGAGGAATTCAGTCATCTTTTAGATGACTTGAGCTATTAGCATTGAACTTCAGTTCCTTGCGGGACATCAATTTTACGTTAAGTTGACACGTATGAGCAATGCTAAACCCCTACGACAGACGTGCTTTTTCAAAAAATTCATATTTCGTATTTTCTGTCAATGCGTAAGTCCTAATAATATAGGGGTTCAGCAATGCTAAACCCCTAGTGCCTAGTACTTATTTTCAAGTCAGATGTTCATGGGAACTAAGGCAAAATTACCCAAAATTCTAGCTAAAACGAGAATTTTGTTTACGACGTTGCTTATGCCTAGCAATTGCTTTACGCTTTTCTTTTTCTATGGGCGTCTCGAAGTGACGTTTTTTTCTCATATCTTGGAAAATTCCGGCTTTAGAAACTTCCCGCTTAAATCTCCGTAAGGCTGATTCAATACCTTCGTTCTCCCCTAAAACTACTTGTGTCATTCTCATTCCTCCTGAATGTGGATGAATAATTCAAAAACTAGATACAAAATAAAATATTCCAGCAAAGTCGAGCCTTTGGCTTTATCTGCTGGAGACTCTCGATGTGGAATTTTTAGGAATCGACTTAGTAGCGATTGTTGCGGCGGGCACCACCGCCACTGTTCCAACCACCACGAGAGGAGTTGTTTCTTTCCTCACGGGGTTTAGCTTTGTTGACTCTCAAATCACGTCCCATCCATTCAGCGCCGTCAAGTGCATCAATCGCAGCTTGTTCTTCTGCATCTGTTTGCATTTCCACAAAAGCGAACCCACGCGGCTTACCTGTTTCTCTGTCTGTAGGTAGTTGAACACGGGCTACTGTTCCGTATTCTGCAAAAGCCCGCCTGAGATCGTCTTCCGTAACCTGATAGGACAGGTTACCAATGTAAATTGACATAAGAGTCTCCGAATTTAGGGAGTGTTGAGAGTTAAATTCGGAGAGACGCTTTTAGAAATCAAAACGAGTTACTCAACCGAACATAATCCTTATATGGATAAGTGTAGCACAGCCTTTGAAGATGGATTCATAGTGAATTTGATTTCCAAATAAAACTTTCAGGGTAGGCTTGCAACCCTTACAAGGAGACGCTTTTGTTGTTTTTACGATGACAGCTTGAATGGGAAAAGCATATCAGTATTAACAAGCGATCGCGCAAAAAGATTAGTGTTTTGGAACTTCAGATCTGTACTATGTTTTTAGGATTATTCTCTCCTAGTGGGGTCAATTATACCATAAGTGACTGTATTGAAAGTCAATTTAAAAATATTTATCTCCAAATGCCCGAAGTAGTTTTAGCCATCAGTGAACTGGGCTAAAATACTTTCTGCTTGCTGACACAGTAAATCGTGATATTCACCGTTACTTGCCAGCAATCCTCCCCACTGATTGATATCACCGGTGTTGTATTGCAAAGGGGTGCCATCGAAATGAGTAAATCGACCTCCAGCTTCTGTTAAAATTAGTTCTGGGGCTGCGATATCCCAGTCTTTGGGAGCAGATTTGCCAGAGAGAGAAATGTAAATTTCTGCCTGTTGTTCGACAATTGTGGCGATTTTACACCCGACACTGCCAACAGCTTTTTGATTTTGACAGGGTAAGTTTTGCAGTAAATAATCTAACCGTTGGTTGCGGTGAGAACGACTGACGACTATGGTTAAATCCTCAACTGGTTTACCTGACAACACTTGTAAAGGAACAGAACCATCACGAGTTTCCACAAAAGTACCGCCGCCTTTTGTAGCATAATACAATTTTTGTGCTTCTGGGACTGCCACCACTGCTAACACTGGGCGTGTTTCCTTAACTAAAGCAATGTGAATGGCATATTCTCCAGTTTTTTCGATAAAGTCGCGTGTGCCATCCAAAGGGTCAATAATCCACACCCAAGGGGTAGAAGTTTGTGAAGAATTACCTACTGATTCATAGGTTTCTTCGCTGATGTAAATAAAATCTTCATTACCCAAACTTGCTTGTAGCTTTTCTAGAATGTATTGACTGACAGCTACATCAGCAACGGTAACAGGCTCATTTTGTTTATATTGTACTTTTAAATTAGCGTCTTGAGCAGTGCCGTGGTAATACGATCGCAGTATATCAGCTGCTTCCCAACCTATGTGACGAGCGATCGCTAATATTTCTTGTAAGTCTTTCATTAATTTTGCTCGCTATTACTTAAAAATAACCTCAGTACACCCGCACAGTTCTACCTACGTGACATTCATCCAGCGCCGGGTACCAAAAAATTCACAGGAATTAGCAGCGATATTTGCTGCTAGTGCCAGTGCATCGGTGAAACTTTCTCTTAAAATGTAGTGACAGAAGCCACCGTGAAAAATATCTCCAGCTCCTAAAGTATCAACGGCTTGAATCTGGGGCACATCTACAATACCAGTTTTAGTGGAACTCAAATATTCAATTGGTTGTTCTCCGTGGGTAATGGCGATATGAGGAATATCAAATTTGCTCAGATAAGCAAAAACCTCTTGTGGAGTTTGACAGTTGGGGGGATAAAAATTAGCCGAACAAATGGCGTAATCTACAAATGGGAGAATTTGCTCAAATCCAGATTTCCAGCTACCGCCATCGATGACTACTGGGATATGCTGGGTTTTGGCCATTTGGGCTATGGAATAACCAACGGCCATTTGATGTCCGTCAATTAATACTATGGCAACATTTTCTAAAATATTTGCTGGGATAGATGCGCTGGTGGCTTGAGTTTTCACAGCATTGATGGAAACTACAGCTCGTTGCCCTGTGGCTTGGGTGACAATAATTGAAGAGACTGGTGGTGCCAAATCGATGGTAGGCTCAAGATCGGCGATCGCCACTTGATAATTTGCTAAATCATCTCGAATTAGCTGGGTCATCGGATGAGAACCCACCACACCCAACACTGTAGCTTGATTACCTAAATAGCTAAAAGTCACAGCCGCGTTTGTAGCTGGGCCACCTGCTGCCACAGTATAGTCAATCGCAACCATCTTTTGATTATTCCCAGGAGGAGAGTCAGCGAGGTAAATCAAATCTAAAGTTACTAAACCTACAAATAACCCATTATATAGATTAGTCATTAGTCATTTATATTCGTAGTAGTTTATCAATTATTTTTCCTAACTTTTAACTCCTAACTCCTAACTTTTAACTCCTAACTCCTAACTCCTAACTCCTAACTCCTAACTCCTAACTCCTAACTCCTAACTCCTAACTCCTAACTCCTAACTTTTTGCCCATGCAAACCGATCCTAAACCTAGAACACTTTACGTCGTTGGCACACCAATTGGCAACTTAGAAGATATGACCTTTCGGGCAGTGCGAATTTTGCAAACTGTGGATATGATTGCGGCGGAAGACACCCGCCACACAGGAAAATTGCTACAGCATTTTGAAATTAAGACACCACAACTAAGTTACCATGAGCATAATCGTACTAGTCGGATTCCAGAGTTATTAGAATATTTGGCGAATGATAAAACAATCGCTTTGGTCAGTGATGCTGGAATGCCGGGAATTTCCGATCCTGGATATGAATTGATCAAAGCTTGCATTGAAGCGGGAATTAATGTAGTGCCAATTCCTGGGGCGAGTGCAGCAATTACGGCTTTGAGTGCAGCTGGACTACCAACGGATCGGTTTGTTTTTGAAGGATTTTTGCCAGCAAAAACTCAACAGCGACGAGAATATTTAGAATCTCTACAAACAGAATCTCGCACCTTAATTTTCTATGAATCGCCTCACCGTTTGCAAGATACTTTACAAGACTTAGCACAAATGTTGGGAAGCGATCGCCAAATCGTACTAGGAAGGGAGTTAACTAAATTGTATGAGGAATTTTGGCGGGGAACAATTGCCGAAGCGATCGCCCACTACAGCCAACGAGAACCACAAGGTGAATATACCCTAGTTCTTGCGGGAATTCCACCAAGTCAGCCCCAATTAACTCAAGAGGAATTAAAAGCTGAATTGAAACAATTAATTAGTCAAGGAATATCGCGATCGCAAGCTAGCCGTCAACTAGCAAAAGTAACTTCTCTTCCCCGTCGCCAGCTTTATCAACTAGCTCTTTCTGTAGTTATGACTGCTGATTGTTGAATATTTAATACTGCTTTTCCAAACTTCAAAAATCACAAACTTACTTTACCTGCTGTCTCTTATCTGCCTTTCTGAGTGATTTTTTCCAACTTATATGCACAGTAAGACTATTAAAAAAAAATCCCAAAACTCGCCTTTAATTTTCTTATTCACCCTAGCTATAGCTATCAGAATCTATAACATTAATTCGCCAATTATTGGTATTCATTCCTGGCGCCAGTCAGATACAGCAGCAATAGCCAGAAATTTTTATGAAAATGGCTTTAATATATTTTATCCTCAAATAGACTGGGGAGGAAATTCCCTTGGTTATTGCGAAACCGAGTTTCCAATTTATTCATTTATCGTTGCTCTAATTTACAGATTTTTGGGAGTTGCAGAGTTTTGGGGAAGATTCTTATCAATAATTTGTTTTTTAGTAGCTCTTTACTTCCTCTATCAGTTGATTCTCAAAATTTTAGATCAAAAGATTGCATCTTGGTCTTGTTTATTTTTTGTAATTTTACCTTTGAATGTTTATTATAGTAGAACGTTTCAACCAGAGTCGATGCTGTTGATGTGTTCAGTTATCGGCATCTACTATTTTATTAATTGGCTAGACTCCGAAAAACAGCAAGATTTAATTCTATCAGGTAGCTTTGTAGCCTTAGCTTGTCTCATCAAAGTTTTACCAATAATCTATTTAGGAATACCACTTTTTTACTTAGCTTGGACTAAATACGGTATCAGAGTTTTTTCTCAAATATCTCTGTGGATTTATAGCATTTTGATATTAATAGCTGTAGCTATGTGGTATTACCATGCTCATCAACTATTTTTAGAGTATGGCAATACTTTTGGTTTTTGGTCAGGTTCAACCAATCGGTATAATTATAATCTTGTCCTCACAGGGCGTTTTTGGACAGAAATATTCTTGAGAACTGTTATTAGGCATTTTGCAATTTTTGGCTTTGCTATATTTTTATTGGGTTTATTTATTCCTAGAAAAACTAGGCAAGAATATGTATTAGATATTTGGTTAATTTCAGTAATATTAACTTGGATTTTAGCACCTGTTACTAGTTTAGTTCATGAATATTATCAACTTCAATTTATGCTTCCAGGAGTGGTATTCATGGGTAAAGCTTGTAGTCACTACTTGGAACAAGCTGCTGAAGAAGTTAATTATAAGAAAGCGATAATAGCCTGCCTATGTCTAACTGTAGCTGCCGGTTCTGTGATTTATACTATTGATTATATGTTCAAAGAAAGAATAGATAAATCGGCTGTTTTTCAATTAGCACAGCAAGTGAAACAAAATACTAAACCTGATTCATTGATAATTGCCACTACCGCGAGTGACCCAACATTACTTTATTTATCATATCGAAAAGGATGGCTGATTAATCACAGCGATGTCACTGAAGAATATATTTTATCTAAAGCTAAATTAGGAGCTAAATATTTGGTAGGAAGTTTTAATTTTGTAGAAAGCTATAATTTATTTGTGGATGATAGCCAAAAGCAAAAAATTGATAATTTTCTCAATAAATATCCCAATGTTTTGCCAGATGATAGTAACTTTATTGCTAAATTACCATGAGGAAAAAAGGGGAGCGTCCCACCTTTTTAAATGTCATTGCGTTGGCGTTAGCCTATCAAGGGGACATGATATCAGGACTTACGCAACAATAGCTAAAAAGCTTTATTTATCGTAGACGCTTTGCGGCTTGCCGTAGGCTACCGCCAAGACGCCTTCTCTACGAGAGGCTTCCGCCAACGCGCAGCGTCTCGTAGAGAAGAACGCCAAGGGTTCGTAGAGTTTGCGTAAGTCCTAGATATGAAGCAATCGCAAAATTTCTCACTACGAACAATTCCATGCGATTCTTTCTGATTAAATTCTGAATTCAGAATTCTGACTTCTGCTTTAATTTTTGGGAAACTGAGCTTGGATTAAACAATTTGTCAATGTTTCAGCTAACACCTGGACGTGGGGTTCACGGAGTAGAGAAAGGTGAGAACCGGGAATATAATGAATATCTAATCCTCCACCAACTATGTCGCCCCAACCAAATTGAGGATCGTATTGTATGCCTATACCTTCGCCTCGGTTCCGGTCTTCAGTCCGCAAGAGGATAGCTCGACCAGAGTAAACTGGATAAGTATATTGACTAATAGCTTGAGTATTAATGTCTATAGTTTTTAAATGCTTGTCAGTTTCAGGTAAATCAAGTTTGGCTTCCAAGTAACGTTTATAGGTATTTTGCAGACGGGATTTATTCCAATAGCTCCATTTGAGAATCTTTTGCCAAAGGTAGCCAACTCCTTGTTGCAGGATATTATTTAAATGCAAGAAAATTCTTTTGAAAAATGGCGATCGCCAGCTATAACCAGGACGACAACTATCAAGGATAATTAGAATACCAATTTCTTCACCTTGTTCGTGGAGTTGTCGAGCCATTTCAAAAGCAACTGCACCTCCAAAAGAATAACCTCCGAGAAAATAAGGGCCATTCGGTTGAAGAATCTTAATTTCTTGAATGTAGTGCGCGGCCATGTCTTCCAGGCTGGTATGGAAAGGATTTTTGCCATCAAGTCCCCGTGGTTGTAGTCCGTAAAATGGTTGTTCTGACCCCAAATGTTTTGCCAATTCACGGAAACACAAGACTTCTCCACCTAGTCCGTGAACACAGAAAAACGGTGGTTTGGAACCATTGGGCTGAATTTCTACCACCGATGACCAAGTAGCTCTTGATTTATCCTTTACTGAAGTTTCATTTGTTGCTAAATCTTCTTCTTGACAGATGATTTTAGCTAAAGCCTCCACCGTACTTGACTGGAAAAGAATGGCTAGGGGCAGATTTTGATTAAATGTTTTCTCAATTTGCCAAAATAATTTTACTGCCAGTAAAGAATGCCCTCCCAAGTCAAAGAAGTTATCTTGAACGCCGATGGGTTTGACGCCTAAAAGTTGTTCCCAAATCTCTATAAGTTGGCGTTCCACTTCATTGCGGGGAGCAACAAAAGTTCCTTCTGGTTCTTGTCTGGATAAGTCGGGTGCTGGTAAGGCGCGGCGGTTTACCTTGCCGTTGGGGGTTAGGGGCATGGCGTCCAACAAGACGAAAGCTGAAGGTACCATGTACTGTGGTAGCTTTGTGGAGAGGAAGCGGCGAATTTCACTAACTGTAATTACTGAGTCGTGGTTTGGGATAATGTAAGCTACTAAACGTTGGTCTCCTGGAATATCTTCACGAGTAATAACTACAGTCTGGAGTATATCTGGGTGTTGGGCTAACACCGTCTCAATTTCCCCTAGTTCAATGCGGATACCACGGATTTTGACTTGATGATCTTTGCGACCAAGAATTTCTAGAGAACCATCTGGACGATAGCAACCGCGATCGCCTGTATAATACAACCAATCTTGTTCGTCATTTCCAAAGGGATTTTTGACGAACCGCGAACGATTTTCTTGCTGGGCATTGATGTAACCTAAACTCCGGAATGGAGTTCTAATCACAATTTCCCCCGGTTCCCCAATGCCGCACGGTTGATGATTTGGTGTAAAAACTAATGCTTGGGTTTCTGGCAATGGCGCTCCCACTGGCTGTATCCCTGGCATACATTCAACGGGTACTCTGTAATAACACTTAGCTAAAGTTGTCTCTGTTGGTCCATAGAGATTGACAATTTCCCCTGATTCTGGGAAAGCATCCCGCCAACGAAGTACAAGTGTTTCCTTGAGAGGTTCTCCCGCAAAAAATAACCAGCGTAAATTACGTAGAGTAACTCCTGAGGGCACATTTGCTAACCAAGATTCTGCCAGGGAAGGAACGGTGTGTAACAGAGAAATTTGCTCGCTTTCCAAGTAACGCAAAATTCTAGTCGGTTCTAAGTTATCGCCTTCCTCTGGCAAACACAACGTTGCGCCACTAGTCAAAGGTAAGAAAATATCTCTGAGGACGACATCAAAGGAAAGACCAGTCAATTGAGCAGTGCGGTCTTGCTGACCAATTTTAAATGTTTGCCGCTGCCAGTTGAGAAAATGCGCCATTCCTTTATGACACCCCAACACGCCCTTAGGTATACCAGTAGTGCCGGAAGTAAAGAAAATATAAGCTGCATCGTCACCAGTGATTTGGGGCAAGTTTATTGCTTGGCTACTGCCTTGGGGTGAATTGATAATTTCTCCTGTATCTGGGTTTACACAGATACAAATTAAAGATTCATCAGCTGTGTCATGTTGCGTCTGATTATCTATATATAATATGTATTTAGCTTTAGCTTCTCGTAGCATCAGCTGATGGCGATCGCTAGGTAGTTTGGGATCGAGTGTCAACAGCACACCGCCACTCAACAGTACGCCTGTCATACTTGCAATTAGTCCCAAGCTGCGCCTGCCAAATACCGCTACCACATCTCCTTGTTGGACTCCTTGGGATAATAAAGCCTCTGCTAAACCTTGAGCTATTTTGCCCAATTCACCGTAGTTCCAAGTGCGAGATCCTTGACGAAGTGCTGCATGTTCTGGGGCGGAGTTTACCCAAGAGGTAAACATTGTTGTTACCAATTTGTACTCTGGTTCTGGCAACACCGCCCTTGGTTCTGGCAGTAAAAATTGAGCTTGTGGTGTGACAAGAGAATACAAACTAATTTGATTTTCTGGAGCAGCAACAATTTGATTCAATAAATGATGGAATTGACGCAGCATTTCCATCATTCGCTCTGGAGTAAACAAATCGATGTTGTAGACTAAATCCAGTTTGATTCCTTGGTTTTGTTCTGTGACATACAAAGTTAAGTCAAACTTAGAAGCCGTTTCGAGCATCGGGATTGATTCTACAGCCACCCCAGGTATTTGCAGTTGGATGTCCCTTAAGTTAAGCATATTAAACCACACTTGAAATAGTGGGTTGCGGCTGGTATCCCGTTCTGGTTGCAGTTCTTCTACCAGTTTTTCAAAGGGCATATCTTGATGGGCGTAAGCACCCAAGGCCATCTGGCGGACTCGACTCAACACTGAACGAAAACTGGGGTTGTCGGAAAAATTAGTCCGTAAAACCACAGTGTTAATGAAAAATCCAATCAACCCTTCAATTTCAGAACGGTTACGTCCAGCAATGGGAGAACCAATGAGAATATCTTCTTGCCCAGTGTAGCGATGCAGTATTGTGCCAAAGGCCGTCAGCAAGGTCATGAATAGTGTGACGCCTTCTTGACGCGAGAGTTCTGTGAGTGATGCACTCAGGGTTTGGGGTAGCATTAATGACTGAGCCGCCCCTTGGTAAGTTTGCACTGGTGGTCGTGGGCGGTCAGTAGGCAATTCCAGTACAGTATTAATACCTGCTAATTCAGTTTTCCAGTAGTTTATCTGACTCGAGAGGACTTCACCCGATAGCCATTGGTGCTGCCAAACAGCAAAATCGGCATATTGAATGGGTAATTTTGCTAAGGGAGAAGGCTTACCGTTTAAAAAAGCTTCATAAAGGGCTGCTAACTGCTGCCAGAGAATACCCATTGACCAACCATCTGAGGCGATGTGGTGCATGACCAAAAGGAGTATCTGCTCTTTTTCCTTTATTTGCAGCAGGCTAGCCCGCAGCATCAAATCAGATTCTAAGTTGAAGGGGGGTTGCGCTTCTTGAGTCAGGAGAAATTCTGCTTGCTCCGACGTGACTTTAATGACTTTGAGTTCAACTGGGCGCGGTGGACTAATTACTTGTATGGGGCTACCGTCTGGTGATTTAATAAAGTTTGTTCGCAGTGCTTGGTGATGAACCGCGATCGCATCCAAGGCCTGTTGCAATACACCTAAATTTAACTCGCCAATTAAGCGCTGTGCATCGGAGATGATATATGCTCGGCTGTTGGGTTCCAACTGCTCCAAAAACCAGACTCGCTGCTGGGCAAACGATAAAGGGGCTGATTCTCGGTTGGTTATTTGGGGAATAGTTTGGTTTTGGAGATTATTTTCGGAAATTTGGTGTTGAGCGATGGCTTGAGCTAAATTAGCGATCGTCGGATTCTCAAATAAAACTTGCAACGGTATTTCTATACCGAAGGCTTGGCGAACTCTAGACATAACTTGAGTCGCCAGCAGTGAATGGCCTCCCAATTCAAAAAAATTGTTGTGGATGCCTACTTGTTCCAACCGCAAAACTTTTGCCCAGATGCTAGCTAAAACTTCTTCTGTGGGATTCTGGGGTGGGACAAAGTTAGTTGATAGACTCAAATCGGAGATATCAGGTGCAGGCAAAGCACGGCGGTCTATTTTACCGTTGGGGTTTAATGGCAGGGTATCCAAAAAGACAAAATAACCAGGCACCATGTATTCAGGCAACTGACTTTGCAAAAACCGCCGTAATTCTACGTGAGTTGGAATTTCCCCTGGGTTACCAACGATATATGCCACAAGTCGCTTATCCCCAGGAACATCTTCTCTAGCTATGACTAAAGTCTGCGTCAGCGCCGGATATTGACTAAGTACGGCTTCAATTTCTCCCAATTCAATCCGAAAACCGCGTATTTTCACTTGGTGGTCTATACGACCAACAAACTCGACATTACCATCACTGTTGTAACGTGCCAAGTCCCCGGTTTTGTAAAGACGTGCCCCTTTTTCGGAGCTAAAAGGATCGATAATAAACTTTTCTTTGGTCAGTTCTGGACGGTTAAGATAGCCCCGCGCTAAACCAATACCGCCAATATACAGTTCACCTGACTCACCAGCAGGCACGGGCTGTAAATTTTCATCGAGGATGTAAATCTGTGCATTGGTAATGGGGCGACCAATGGGAGCAATGGTATAATTACTACCCCGCTGGCAAGTCCAGAATGTAGTATCGATGGAAGCTTCTGTCGGCCCGTAACAATTGTGTAAAACATTGTCCAAATCCAATTGGGCAAAAAACCTGTCTATGAGTTCCCCAGGTAAAGCTTCACCACCGCAGGTAACGTGTCTGAGAAGTCGGCAATTCTCAATTCCCTTTTCTTCCAATAAAACACGCAAAATTGAAGGTACTAAGGCTAAGACAGTGATTTGCTGCTCGGTAATCACTTTTACCAAATAAGCGGCGTCTTGATGTCCGCCGGGGCGAGGCATAATTAATTGTCCCCCAAAGCACAACGGCCAGAATATCTGCCACACTGAGGGGTCAAAACTAAAAGAAATGGTCAGTAAAACTTTGTCTGCTTGGGTTAATTGAAAAGTTGTTTGCCGCCAGTACAATTGATTGCAGATTCCCCGATGAGGAATCATGACGCCCTTGGGCTGTCCTGTGGAACCAGATGTATAGATTACGTAAATTAAATTATCATGGGTTGTCTGATTTACAGGATTTTCTGGGCTGATTTCCGTGTTTTCCTTTAGAAGCAAGTCGAGACAAATCACTTGCGCCTGATGCGGTGGTAACTTCTCGACCAATTTCTCTTGGGTTAGCAACACTGGTGTTTGTGTATCTTCCAAGATGAAAGCTAAACGCTCTTTTGGATATGACGGATCTAAAGGCACATAAGCGCCTCCAGCTTTGAGAATTCCCAACAGCCCTACGACCATCTCCAAGGAACGCTCTAAACAAATACCTACAAGTACTTCTGGCCCGACGCCGAAAGTTCGTAGATAATGCGCTAGTTGATTTGCTTGTTGGTTTAACTGCTGATATGTAAGTTGGGTGTCTTCAAATACTACAGCAATTGCTTGTGGCGATCGCTCTACTTGCATCTCAAACATTTGATGGATACACAGATTCTCAGCAATTGTCCGAGTATCACTGCATTTTTGTATAACTTCAGTACCAAAAATGTTAGTTAAGTTATCTAAATCTAATGGAATATTTTCTTTATCTTCTGAGGTATGACTGTTTATCTGCATTTTCTATATATCAATAACTTACTAAAATCTCTGGTTACAGTTGTGCTTTTGCTCTTCAGTTTTTATCTGGAATTATAATTCGATAATTTTTGGAAAAATCGTCATGTATAAAATCAATTTGCATTTATTGGAAACTGCCATACTCTCCTAGTTAAAATTTTGTCATTTAATACAAATAAGTTATATGACTAAATAGAAATAAATGTTTGATGCTACTTTTAGATAGGTAATCATAACAAATCACTTTATCCCTTTTTATCCCTTTTTATATTGAGTGGCTGAATGAAAAAATAATTATTACCGAAACTTCATTGTGTTTCTTGGTATGTTAAATTACTGTAAAGCCTTAGTATGAGTAGCTGCAATAATTACGCAAATTCAGTAGAATTTTGACATACGCAATTCATTGTGTAAGACAATAGTTTTTGATAGACAAGACTAAATCAGTCTAAAATCTCATCTAAAACCACAAAACAGCCTAAATAATTGACTCTCTCAATGAGTAAAAATGTCTATAATGCAGATATAACAAGATTTATACGTCTAAGACGTATTTTTTCCTGCTGCAATTTCTTAAAACTAATTTCCGGTGTTCCATATTTGCGGAGCAATTTTATTGGTTTTCTGAGACGGGCATCCTCACTTGTTATACTTCTCGGCGGACAAAATACTCACTTGACAAGGTTATTTCTTAGATTTACCCAAAGCTCGGTTTTTACTGAATTTGCCATCTATCGTCTATCAACAAGTCCAAAAACTGATGCAAACCTAGCCATATTTCAAAGAAATGTAAACTTATGTAACAAAACTCAACATTTTGATGCATTTCGTTATATGTTGTTTCTGTATGTTTTTTTAGTCAGTAATTATGCGTAAGCAAGTGAAAAAATCTTTCAGCAAAACTAAATTAGTCTAGCTAAACATACTACATTAACTTCGCAAGGGGTATAACTTTTTTAAGAAGCGAAGCATAGATCTGTGATAGACCTGTCACGACTAAATTAATGTATTACGTAACTTACAAACCCTGATATCTTTACCTGGCATATTCAACTTAATTAATGTCAGGAAACGCATTCAACTATAGTTAAATTAAGACAAAATCCTTACCTATTAGATTCAAACCCAAAGTTTCGAGATGCTACGTTGTGGAAAATGCTGAAAATTTGGGTACTGCCTACACTAAAGATACTCGAATATATTTTTGTTCCACAAATGAACTTTACTCTGAAAAAATGTGTAGATAGTCAGCTACGAAGGTCAGGTTTGTTTCAAAAAATGTGAGATACTCCACTTGCATATATTTCCATACAACTTTAACGACACCAAGTGTTACTAACTATGAGTAATCAAAGTATCGCAACAAGTAAATTGAATGAAGTGCCTTTGGATCTACGTGCATCTTCATTTGTAAAAGTACGTAAAGGTTCGTGGTGGCTGAGACTAACAACATTATTCTTAGTAGACTGTACTCTATTATCCTTAGCTTGGTTCTTAGCTGGATCTCAATCTTCTTACGATTATTTAACTTGGAACGTCTCAAGTAATTATTTACCAATATTAATAACTATTGGTATTCAGATAGGATCTCTAGCGCTCGAAGGTATTTATCGAGAAGGTCAAAAACGATATGACTATCTAAATATTATTAAATCACTGACTTTCGCTCATGGATTAATACTATTTGTTTGTTTGATATATCAGCCAATTGTAGATATAACAAGTCCCAGATTAATACTGTTGTCTTGGCTGTTCAGTACATTCTTTGTTTGTACTGGTAGATATAGTGTAAATATAGTTCTGGAATATCTCCGTAAACAAAAGAAAATAGTTCGTTCTTCTGTATTCATTATCTCCGATCCTCAAGACCACGAGCAAATTGCTAGCTTCATAAAAAAAGAAAAGCACTACATTGTGTCTGGAACGGCAAATGCTAATTCATTGGACAGATATCAACGTCAACAAACATTAAATCAACTTAATCAGCTAGGCGTCACAGAAGTTTTTATATCTTGGGATGCTCTGAAAAATAGAATGTTTTTGTGTTGGTTATTCCAAGCATCTGGTATACAAGTACACATTATACCAATGGAATTAAAACCAATTTATAGAAACGTAGAATTCAATAAAATAGGAGGAATGCCTTGTCTGAGTTTAGATTGTCCAATAATTACAGGTAAAGACTTCTGGATAAAGCGTATCTGTGATTTTTGTTTTGCGACTTTATTCGTAATGTTAACATTCCCTGTTTATCTGACTATAGCTATAGCTATAAAACTGGATTCTCCAGGCACAGTATTTTATAAGCAAACTCGCATAGGTCTGCATGGAAAGCAGTTCAAAGTATGGAAATTCAGAACCATGAGATCCGATGCCGAGAAATTGCAGAAGGAATTAGAAGCTTTAAATGAGACAAAAGATGGGATTATTTTTAAAATAAAAGACGACCCCCGCATTACTCGCGTCGGTAAATTTCTCCGTCGTTACAGTTTAGACGAATTACCCCAACTTTTTAATGTGATCCTTGGAGAAATGAGTATAGTTGGACCCCGCCCTTTACCGACTAGAGATGTAGATAAATTTTCTGAACATCATTTCATTCGACACGAAGTTTTACCTGGCGTTACAGGTCTTTGGCAAGTTTCAGGTCGCTCAGATATTTTAGATTTTGAACAAGTCATAGCTCTAGATATGAGCTATATAGAAAACTGGTCCCTGAGTCTAGACTTTGAAATTCTCCTGAAAACAGTTATGGTAGTTTTGAAAAAAGAAGGTGCATACTAACATGACTTGCTGTCGTTGAGTTAGATAAAAAAACTCAACGAAGCATACTTTTTCTTAGCTCTAAAATTCTTTAGATTCTTTCTGTCCCAGTTACTTTACCAAAGAGAACAAAACTGACATATCAGTTTGCAATGCAGGTAAAAATTTCTTTGAAAGTAGAAAAAACTTAATTTACATACTTTGTATTTCTCAGAGTCTGGGAGTATCTGATAATTTATGAATTTTGATGTTGAGAACTGACTCTACATTACATACATTTACGGTTTTCACAGTTCTGGATTTGATTTAAATTAAGTAACTGTAATATCAGGAAATCAGTGGAACAAAAACTATAAAAATTTAGCTGATTACTATATGGGAAAAAACCGTAAACTAATAAGTAATTCCTTCTCAATGATCGTTAATCGTTTAGCACAAAGCATTACAGCCTTTGTGTTAACAGCGTCTATTGCTCGCATCTTAGGAGCTGAGGCATTAGGACAATATCTACTGGCATTTACCTACTACTTTATATTTGTAAACATTGCTTCACAGGGGTTAAAAACTTTATTTACCCGAGAAATAGCCCGTGAACCAGAAAAAACTTCACTTTATTTAATAAGTGGAACTTGGTTGCAGTTAATTTTCAGTTTCGTTAGTTATGTGGTTTTGGTAATCGTAGTATTTGTATTGCCCTATACTTCTGAAACTTCTACTGCTTGCTACATCATGGGTTTAACCATCATTCCATTTTCCCTTTCCAATATTACTGAGGCAATTTTTCAAGCAAAAGAAAAGATGCATTTAATTGCCTTAGCTACAGTTCCAGTGTATGTAATACGTTTATTCATTATGCTCTGGGCAATGCAAAGGAATTATGGAGTTGATTATTTAGCGGCAATTTTAGTTATTTCAGAATCAATAATTCTGGGTATTGAATGGATTTTAATTACCAAAATAGTCCAAACAAAATGGCAGATTGATAGAGATTTTGTCTGGAATACAATCAAAAATGCACGTACATTTTTTGCTATTGAAGGACTAGCTGTAGTCAATGCCAGAATTCAAATTTTGATTCTTTCATTATCAGGAAGCGAATTTATAATCGGTGTCTATGGTGGAATAATACAATTATTCCAACCATTTTTGATTATTGCGAATAGTATATGTATAGCAATGTTTCCCGGATTATCAAAGGCAGTGAACCAAGGACGGGATAAGCAGCGAGAGATTATTGAAAAATGTATCGAAATGTTATTAATTATCGCATTACCTTTATGTGTTGGTCTGCTGTTTATTGGAAAAAACTTACTAACTTTGATCTACAATCCTAGCTTTGCTCAAGGGAGTTTAGCTCTTAGTATCATTGCCATATCATTAATTTTTCTTCCCTTCAATCAGTCATTATCCTTTTTACTTGTAGCAAATGGTTTTGAGATTGTAAACTTGCGTCAAGTAGCTATTAACACTATTGTAGGAAGTTTGTTAGGTGTGATATTAGTTTCGCAATATAATTTATTAGGTGCAGCAATAATGGCTTTGTTAATGAGTTTTATTGCTTTTAGCCAGTATATTTACTTCACTCATACTCTCATATTTCCATTGAATTTCTGGCGAATTCTCCGTTCTCCTGTGATAATCAGCATTTTGATGGTAGCTGTATTTATAGTTTTAGAAAAAACTAATTTAAATTTTTTATTAACTATTGCGATCGCAACTTGCTGTTATGTTTTATTTGTTAACTTTTTGAGTATTCATGCTTTAGGTGGAATACATGCTGTCTGGGAAAAACTTGTAAAAAGATGATCGATTTTCTTCTCTATCATCTGTTTTGAATAAGCAATTTGTAAGAAATAAATTATCAAAGGCAATAGATATGGAAATTCTTCAAGCAGAAAAAACAACAACTCAAAATTTGGCAATGTTAAATGAAAGTAACCAACCAATAGTCAGCGTTGTGATTCCTACACGCAACAGACCACAAATTGTTGTCAGGGGTGCCAAAAGCGCATTAAGTCAGACACTGCAATCAATTGAAGTGATTGTAATCGTAGACGGTCCAGATCGGCAAACAGTCGATGCACTATCTCAGATAGGCGATCCCAGACTGAGAGTTATAGAACTACCCAAAAATGTTGGTCCATCAGGGGCTAGAAATACTGGAGTTAGGGAAGCGAAAGGCACTTGGATAGCATTTTTAGATGATGATGATGAATGGCTACCACAAAAATTGGAACGTCAATTAGAAGTAGCCAAAAATTCCAATTCTGATTTTCCAGTTGTCGCCAGTCGTTTCATTTCTAAAACTCCGAAAGGCGAATTTATTTGCCCAAGAAGACTACCGAAACTCTCTGAACCTCTCAGCGAATATCTTTTTGTTCGTAATACCTTTTTTAAAGGAGAAGGATGCATACAAACCTCCACTATTTTTGTCAAAAAAGAGTTAATGGAAAAAATGCCTTTGGAGGAAAAATTTGATAGACATGAAGACTGGGAGTGGTTGCTTCGGATTAGTGCGATGGAAGGTGTACAAATAGAGTTTGTACCTGAAGCTATGGCAATCTGGCATTCAGAAATGGGAATCAAGCGCTTAAGCAACGTCAACGACTGGAAATATTCTTTGGATTGGATTCGTTCAACTCGTAGTTTAGTGACACCAAAGGCTTATTCAGGCTTTATTGCAACAATTGTTAGCCATTCTGCGTCATTGGTAGGTGATTGGAAAGCTTTTTTTCCTTTATTATGGGAATCTATACGCTGGGGTCAACCCCGACCAATGGATATATTCTTGTACTTAACAATGTGGTTGATTCCTCAAAATTTCAGGCAGCAAATTCGCTCTGTTTTCAATAAGAATTCCAAAACACAAGAAGCTGTTTCTAAATAAATGTTACCCTGAAGTGAATTCATTAGATTTATATAGTGAGGTATCAAAAAAATATGTTGTCAGTTAAACCGTATCACCCACGGGAAAAACTGACAAATAATGTAAATTAGGATTCTCATTTTAGGATTCTCATTTACTGTCAATACTACTTAAAAATTAAATAATTGATGTGTATCAAAAGCTCTAAAATCGCCTGATTGCTCAGCTATTTACAGAATTAAGTTCATAGTTTCAAAATTCATTAGTTTATCTTATGTAAATAAAGATACATATTACAACAAATGAGGAAATTTTTACTTTCTACTGAACAATTACTTACAGTTATTTGCTTAATAATTTATTCAGGAACTCCATTAGATCCAATTCTGACCGATGGTTTTACCTTAAAAGAAGGTGATAGAACCCTATTTCGATTGCTTTACACAATTACATATGTAGTCGCCTTCCTATTACTTACTTTACGTTGGAAGAAGGTTCTTTATGTTGTTAGCAAAAATAAACTCATTTGGGTCTTACTTGGCCTTTGTGCGCTTTCTAGTTTTTGGTCTTTAGATTCAGATACTACTATACGTAGGGTTTTTGGCCTCACAGGAACAACATTATTTGGCATTTATTTAGGGTCACGCTACACCTTAAAAGAACAGCTGAAATTATATGCTTATATGCTTGGTATATCAGCAATAGCGTGTTTCTTAATTACTTTTTTGATGCCACAATACGCTCTGGGAGTCGATGAACACGCAAGTGCTTGGCGAGGAATATATTCACATAAGAATATTCTTGGTAGGAGATTTGTACTGAGTGGAGCAATATTTTTCTTCCTAATTATGACTACTCGGCAATATCGCTGGGTTTTATGGCTTGGATATATTGTTTCTGCAATACTTGTGTTCTTATCAAGCTCAACAACATCTTTAGGGAATTTGCTCATAGTTACAGGAGCTTTCCCCGTATATCACAGAATTTTACGCTTCAAGTATACAAACTTAATACCTACTTTGACATTTATAGGCACTGTCAGCATAGCTTTTTACGCCTGGTTCGTAACATACGCAGATCAAATTTTGGGAAGCGTAGGTAAGGATACAACACTCACTGGACGTTCGGATCTATGGCCTGCTGTAGTGGAGATGATTCAGAAAAAACCGTTGCTCGGATATGGCTATGGAGCATTTTGGTTCGGCTCTGATACTTCTGGCGCTACTTACATACAAGAAACAGTAGGATGGACTACTCCTAGCGCTCACAATGGATTTTTGGATCTCTGGTTAGCCTTGGGTTTGTTTGGAGTTTTGATTTTTCTAGTGGCATTCTTAATTAATATATTCAGAGCTATATATTTAATTAGGTTGAATAAAACCTCTGACAATAATGTATGGCTCTTAATTTTTTTAACCTTTCTTTTGATTTCCAACCTAACTGAAACTATATTAATAGAGCAAAATTCTATTGAATGGACACTTTATGTATCAGCAGTCATATGTTCTCAACTATCTTTTCCTTTTAAACAAAGTTATAAAAGTAAAATTAATCCAACTATGAAAGACTTGAAAGCTTAAAACTTGAAAAATAATTGATACGTCTTTTTAATTGATAACAAATTTTTGCCGAATTAAAGCCAAAAATCATGCGTGACAATAATGCTCTCAAAATTATCATGTTAGGTCCTAGTTTACTTCAACAGGGTGGAATTTCTGGTTACGAAAAGCTTTTTTTGGAACACACTCCTCCGGAAATTAAAATATGTCATATTATTACTCATGAAGAAGGAAACGTAGCATTCAAAGTAATGGTATTTTTGAAAGCTATATTAAAATTTATATGGATATTACTCAGGGAAGAAGTTGACATTGTTCAACTTCAAATCTCACAGCGCGGCAGTATTTTACGACAATCAGTTATGATACTGTTAGCTTGGTTGTTCCAGAAACCAATAATAATACATGCTCATGGTAGTCAATTTCATCTCTTCTACGTCGGGTTACCAAAATCTATCCAGCAATTTCTAAGTTGGATATTTGGTAAGTGTCAAAGGTTAATTGTATTATCAGAAAGTTGGAAAAGCTTTTATATAGAAAACCTTGGTTTGAAACCAGAACAAGTTGTAGTTTTCTATAATCCAGTAAAAATTCCGGTTGAAGTTCCACAGCGTTCAGTGTCTGATAAAGTCAACTTACTGTTTTTAGGACGAATTGGGCAACGCAAAGGAGCATTTGACTTGATTAAAGCCATTTCTCTTTTGCCTAGCGAACATCGAATGAGAATGAGTCTGATTATGGCAGGAGATGGAGACGTAGAACAAGCACGCAATTTAGTTACGACTTTAAATCTAGAAGATTATATAAAATTACCGGGTTGGATAGGGGCAGATGAGCGCGATCTTCTTTTAACTAAAGCAGATATTTTTGTGTTGCCATCTTATAATGAAGGCTTACCATTAGCAATGTTGGAAGCAATGGCTTGGGAGTTACCAGTCATAGTTACACCAGTAGGAGGTATACCTGAAATAGTTAATCATTTAGAAAATGGATTAATAGTTAACCCAGGGAATTCTCAAGAATTATCAAATTCTTTAAAATCTTTGATCGAAAATGAAACTTTGAGGCTTTCTCTAGGATTTAAAGCTAGAAAAAGTGTTTTTCCTCTAGATATAAAAAATCATTGGACTTCCTTTATTGATTTATATAATTCAATATTAGATTCAGATATTCAATTAAGTCTTAAAAGTTAGTGATTGCAAGACTGTAAGTGACAAAAATCCAAATCTGTAGGTGACTAAACCCAGTTTGTGAGTAGAAAAAGCAGATTCTAGAATTATCAATTGTTGTCTTTAAATGATTCAAAATTGAACTTATTATGGTATTAGCAAAAAAAGTACTAATTATTGTTGAAAACCTGCCAGTTCCCTTTGACCGACGGGTGTGGATGGAAGCAACTACTTTGCAAAAAGCGGGATATGAAGTTAGTGTGATTTCACCCACAGGTAATGGCTTTGACAAAGACTATGAGATTATTGAGCAAATTCACATCTACCGTCATCCTTTACCACCAGAAGAAAGTTCAGTCATTGGGTATCTTAGAGAATATAGCTGGGCAATTAACTGGCAATTTAAACTAGCTCAAAGAGTGTGGCGAGAGCGTGGTTTTGATGTCATTCATATTTGTAATCCACCGGATTTACTTTTTTTAGTAGCAGGATGGTTTAAATTATTTCATAGCATACGCATTATTTTCGATCATCACGATCTCAGTCCTGAGATGTATGAGGCTAAGTATCAAAGGCGTGATATTTTTTATCATGGATTACGGTTGGCTGAACGCTTGACATATGGAACAGCAGACATGGTAATTTCAACCAACGAGTCGCACCGAGAGGTAGCTATTACCCGTGGTCAAAAGAAACCAGAGAAGGTCTTTGTAGTTCGTAGTGCGCCAGACCTTTCCCGCTTTCGCCGAATGCCTCCAAATCCCAATTACCGTAGAGGTAAGAACTACTTGGTAGGTTATATGGGTGTTATGGGGGAACCCGAGGGAATTGATTATCTCCTGAGGATGGTAAATTACATCGTCCGGAAAAAAAATCGCCAAGATATTCACTTTATGCTGATCGGCAGTGGTCCGGCGGCAGAAAAACTGAAAGCCTTGTCCAAAGACTTGGAAATAACTGAGTTCGTGGAATTCACAGGATTTAAACAAGGCGAGGAACTTTTAGAGAGGCTCTCTAGCTGTGATGTCTGTGTGGAACCCTCTCCTACATCTGCTTACAACGAAAATTGCACGATGAATAAAATCCTTGAATATATGGCGATGGGTAAAGCAATTGTCCAGTTTGATTTGCGAGAAGGAAGACGTTCTGCACAAGAAGCATCTCTGTATGCCAAGCCTAATGATGAGGTAGAATTTGCTGAGAAAATTCTAGAGCTTCTAGATTCCACTGAACGCAGAGAAAAATTAGGAGCTGAGGGGCGACGCAGAATGGAGGAGATACTTGAGTGGCAATATCAAGCTCCAAAACTTTTAGAGGCATATGATAAAATTTTTGAAAATCACTAGTTACAAACTCAAATTTAGCGATCGCTTAGTCAGTAACTTTGAGGAATAGGCGGATATTGCTCATGGTGGCGCGTCACATCTTCAACAAACGCTAAAATCGTCCAAAACTTATAATTTACGAAGGTTCTCTGTTATGGGATGTGCCCCAATCCTGCCATAATGTAAACTCAATTTGTAACTTATATAGTCTATACTATGTGTTATGCGTAGAATTGTATAGTACGACCTACTGTTTATTTCAGTACGTTAGTGTTTGCTTAAAGCAATAATATCTTTAGTTTATCGCCGAAAACCTGTACTTTTGAAGATTTATGTCATAAAAATTTATGGAATCTAGAGAAACTATTGATTTAGATCTGAATCGTTACTTATTGATATTGAAACGGTGGTGGGTACCTGCGGCCACCATATTCCTAGCTACAGTCATGCTCAGTGCAGTAGCTACACGATTTATGAAGCCGTCCTATGAAGCAGAAGGGAAACTCTTATTCAGAATTCCCTCTTTTAAAGTAGTAGGATCTAACCTTTTGCCGACAAGTACAGAAGGAGGATCTTCAGGAGATCTAAAATCCCTGATACCATCTCAAAATCCGATCAACACTCAAATAGAAGTAATTTCCTCTCCTGCTTTATTGCAGAAGACAATAGATAAATTACAACTCAAAGATAAGGAAGGTCAACCCGTAACAGTAAAAGCTTTACAAAAATCGCTGGTATTAAAAATTGTCGGTGGAACAGATGTATTGCGAATTACTTATTCCAGCCTTGATGCTGAAGAAGCTGCGGCAGTGGTGAACACAGTGATGAATGTTTATGTAGAAAACGATATTCTCACAAATCGCTCAGAGGCAGCATCAACTCGTCAATTTATTGCTAGACAGCTTCCAAAAACTCAAGAAGCTGTTGACAAAGCAGAGCGAGAACTGCGTATATTCAAGCAGAAGAATCGCATTGCAGATCTCTCAGAAGAAACAAAGTCAGCCGTTGGTATTATTGGAAATTTAAATAACGAGATTAATAGTGTTCAGGCTCAATTGGATGAAGTCAACGCTCAAACCAATGAACTGCGACAGAAAGTAAATTTGAATTCCCAAAATGCGATCGCTGTTAGTGCCCTTAGTCAGTCACCAGCTGTTCAGGGAATCCTCACACAACTTCAAGATCTCGACCGACAGTTAGCAAGTGAGCGTAGCCGTTTTCAAGATGATAACCCAGCAATTATTAATCTAGAAGCAAGAAAAGCTAACTTAAGAGCTTTGCTACAGCAGCAAATCTCCCAGACTGTTGGTAACACCACAGAAGTTCCTCAAAATTTATTGCAGATTGGAGAACTTAGACAAAACTTGATCCAAAGTTTTCTGCAATCAGAAATCCAACGCTTTGGGTTAAGTCAAAGACTTGCCTCTTTGTATAATTCCCGTTCCAACTACGAACAGCGGGTAAAAGTTATACCCCAGTTAGTACAAAATCAGCGCGAGTTAGAGAGGAAACTTGAAGTTGCAGAATCAACCTATCAAACTCTGTTGAGAAAGGTTCAAGAATTACAGCTAGTTGAAAATACAAATACAGCAAGTTCCCGGATTATTGCTCAAGCCATAGCACCCACTGACCCAGTAGCAGGGAAAAAAGTTCTTGTCTTGCTATTAGGAGTAATGTTCGGTTTATTTTTGGCTACTACAACTGTTCTCTTCTTAGGTATGAGAGATAGATCTCTAAAAACACTTAAGGAAGTCAGAGATATCTTTGGATATACCTTACTGGGAATTGTTCCTTTGTCTGTGAAAAGAGTTCGCTCTCGTTATTCAAGTGCAGAATCAATAACTCACACCGTTGCTGTCCGAGATATGCCTAACTCCTTAACGAGTGAAATGTATCGGATGATTCAAGCAAATCTAAAATTTTTGAGTTCAGATAAAGTACTCAAAACAATTGTAGTAACTAGCGCAGTTCCTAAAGAAGGAAAATCTACAGTTTCAGCTAATTTGGCAGCAGCGATCGCTCAGTTAGGACGTAAAGTTTTACTAATTGATGCAGATATGCGAGTTCCTTCTCAGCATCATCTGTGGCAACTAACCAATGCAGTTGGTTTAAGTGAAGTTCTTGTAGGTCAAGCTGAATTTAACACAGCTGTAACCAAGGTTATGGATAACCTTGATGTCTTAACTGCTGGAGTTAGACCTCCTAACCCGCTTGCTTTGCTTGATTCCAAACGCATGGCATCATTAATTGACAATTTCTCATCTCAATCTAATTATGATTTTGTTATTATTGATGCTCCTCCACTTCTTTTAGCGGCTGATGCTCTCAGTTTAAGTCAAATGACTGATGGGATGTTATTAGTAGCCCGACCTGGGGTGATTGATTCTAACAGTGCTAAGGCAGCTCAAGAGATGTTAGAAAGATCCAACTATAATGTATTAGGTTTAGTTGTCAATGGAATCATTGATAAAAATGAATCTAGTACTTATTTGTATCATGGCCACGAATATTTCCAACCAAGAGAGTTGGCCAAAGAGTTTAAAGGACTTGCAAAAAAATAAAACCTCCGCAAATCCCTAATTAGTTAGCGGAGCAAGGAAAGCTCCGCTTTTAGTTAAGCATAATACTCTCAAGAATTAAAGCGATCGCACAACCAAAATAGCACCTTTTAAATTAATGGCCTGTCTCATTGTTTTGAGGGGCGAATAAGTTTGTAGTCAGGACTTTAGTCCTAGATTTTTAAGCACTGAAGTGCTTACTACAAACTCATCAAAATTAATGGGACAGAGTACTAGTGGTTCATTAGCCAATGAATTAAAAAATAAGTTGCATGGCAAAATTCTGTAAAAATCAGAATTTCGCCATGCAACCCTATACAACCCTATTTACTACTATTGAATTTCGTATGCACCTCTATCCGGTGCCGAACCCCTTACACGAGGGTTGCCTAGAAAATCGGTTGTTACAGAATTAAACCTAATGCCAGTATTTATTGCCCGACTCGTTGATCTCGGTCTAAAATCACGTCCGCCAGCATTAACAAACTGTGGATCTGCGATAATGTCATTAGGTCCTCTACCACTTGCAGTATAACCATTGCTGTTGTAGAGGTTGTAGTTAAAAGTAGTGTTGGTATTTTTTCCGTTGCTTGAGTTTATTGGCTTGCGACTCTGAGAAAAGAGAATGTTATTCAGGACTTTGACATCACTGGTAACATTCATCGATATTTGTCCGTATGGAATTTCTGGACTCTGGTTATTCAGATAAGAAGTGTTATGAATAACGTCGATCTTGTCACTTTTGAATGCATGAATGCCACCACCACCATTTTCATAAACGACATTATTGGCAATCAAAGTCCGGCCTGTATACCGGCCTAATCTCGATCCCGCCTCATCATTTCTCAAACGGTCACAAATTATTCCGTTCCCATCTTGGATCTTCCCGTTAGCAATCCAGGGAACGTACATTCTATTTCTGTAGACCTTGTTGTTCCTGATGAATATTCTATAGCCCTGGTTACCGTCATAGTTCCAATTCTTTAGCATAGAAATGCCACTACTACCAAATGGTGAATACCAGGCATTGTTGTATACTTCGTTGCCATCCACTGTTAAGTAGTCAGTTTCAATTGCTGTAACGCCTCCTCCTCCACAGTGATGTATCTTGCTATTGAGAATACGTACATGATGAGGACGAGCTTTTCCTCGTCCATCTACGGTGATGCAGTTTCCACTCGTCCGTGGATTTGAGGTGTTATACCTTTGGCTCAGGGCATAACTCAGACTGATATTACGATTGTTGCCTTCAATTTCCAGACCATTTACCTCAATATAGGCAGCTCCGTCTTTAATCCAAATTCCATGCCATCCATTGAATTGAATTTTCGGCGAATGTCCAGGATAGGCTTTATATGTAATCCATGCATTTGACGAACCAGAGCGTGTAATCGCTAAGACTGTTCCTGCTGGGTTTGAATTGGTGTATACTCCGTTCATCAAGAGTACGGTATCCCCAGGTCTGGTCAAGTTTGCCGCCCTTTGAGGCGTTCTAAACGGAGATGAAGCGCTGAGTCCGCTATTTCTGTCGTTGCCACTACCGCTAACATAATATGTTGTCCCAGCAGCCGGAACCGCACTTATTAGCTTGCGGTTAGGTAGTCTATTTTCTTGAACAGTAGACGATTGAGGAATGTCTTTAACTAAAGACTCTGTTATCTTCTGCCCTTGAACTACACCAGTTAATGCCCAGGGAAGTATAACAGATGTACTCAAACTGAGAAAACTCAAACCATGAATCATCATAGGAAAAAAAGGTTATGTTGCAAAAACTGAACTGTCAACGGTTACTAACTCTAGCCTTAGTAAGTAACTCAGTATTCGATACGGTCGTATAACTGCCATTTGTCAGTTTATACACGATTTTTTAGGTTTGCACCTGCGAATTTCCGCGTAAATATTTGATTCAATGCTTTTTGAGATTGTGTTCCAAAAATTGGCGAATCTGTAGTAAAAATACTGAAAATAAACGATCAGTATGCAGAATTACCCTTTTAATGAACAGTAAGCATCAGTACAAATGGCGTCATTCGTAATTCGATATCATTGTATTGTGTATATGCGGGATCTGTAGTTAAGATAGTGTATATCTCATCAATCGGTTAATTTACTTAAATAATACTTATGATAATAAGAATCATCATATGACTAAAAACAAAGCTGAGACGAGTAATGCTCGTCTCAGCTTCTAAAAGATTCTCATTATCATTGGGATTCTGAATTTTTAACTAAAGTCCGAATACCCTTAAAATACTGAAGATAACACCTAGAGGTCCAGCAACAAGTCCTGCGCTATCACCGACTTTTGCTCCGCCAGAGCGGCCGACTACTACGACATCATTATTGCGGAGTATGGGATTAGTTTGCTCATTAATCCCAGCGGAGAAATCGACTTTTACTACACGTTTAGTGACAGAACCATTAGGATTGAGACGAATCAAATCAACAGCACTGCTGCTAGCTCTGGCATCGTTGAATCCACCGGCGGCAAGTATAGCTTGATTTAAAGAGCTATTCGGCTGTATATCTGTTAATCCTGGTCTTTTGACTTCCCCCACCACACCAACTTGAATGCGTGCAGGAGACAAAGTAGTGGTAGCTAGTTGAGTAGCTTCGGCTGGGTTGATCTCAGTGGCCGTTGGAATAACAATCGTATCTCCATCTTGGACGATAATATCTTGATTGGCATCGCCACTCTGTAACAGTTGCCAAAGATTGATATCTATGGCTTGTTCGGAGCCAGTTCTTGTAAGTCGGCGTAGTTTGAGATTACGAATATCTGCCTGTGCTGTAATTCCACCGGCTAGTTGAATTACTCGTGTGACATTTGGTAGACCGGTGGGAGTAGCAGTACCACTGTTAGGAGTTGCACCTGGCTGATCGCTTAGGTTACCTGGAGTCACTAGATAAGAACCGGGACGGTTAACTTCACCAATAATTGTGACTGTGCGGGGTGTGGTTTGACTCGCAGCAAAGTTAGCGGCAAATATATTGCGGGATTCTGCGATGTTGAAGTTATTTGCAGTTGGCACAACTATGGTATCTCCATCCCGCAAAGTTATATCCTGTGATAATGTGCCTGTTTGGATAAGTTCTTTCAAGTTGAGGGTGACGATTTGTTCTGAAGAACGTCCGAATTTCCGCCGTAATTGAACTTGAGTCACATCCGCAGCTAGTGTCACTCCTTGGGCTGTTGTTAATGCAGCTAATACAGTGGGGTATTGTACGCCTGGATTGTCTCCAGCGCCTCCACTCAAGCTTAAAGTATAAGCCCCAGGACGTGTTACCTCTCCGGCAACAAAAATATTGATCGGACGAGGCGATAATAAATTGACTGAAATTAAAGGACGTTTGAGGAAGCGAGCATATCTTCTGGCAATTTCATCAGCGGCCTGTTCAGTTGTTAGCCCCAGGACTGGAACACTGCCAATTAAAGGTAAGTTGATTGCTCCTCCTGGGGGTATTTGGTATTCTCCTGTATATTCAGGTACTTCAAATACATTTACACGGATGCGATCGCCGCCTCCTAATAAGTAATTAGTATCTAATTGTGTTTGTGTATTTGGTATTTGTGTAGTTGGTGGTGCTGGTTGTCCCTGAGCTAGGCTAGCAAATGGTACAGCAGCATTGACAGCAGTTAATAAAGCCGCACCCACAACTGGTTGAGTAAGCAATTTAAACAAATTTGTGTTAAGCATATTTCCCTGAGATTCTGAAATTAGGATTAATAAAGTACTGTCTAAACATTTTTATTTTGACTATACCTAAGTATTCAAGTTCCCCAACACTCTTATTTTCCTTGAAAAGTGTCATTTTCCGGAGAAAATTTGTTTATTGAATTTGAATTTTCAATGAAGTTAATTTAAAGTTAACTCTGTTGGAATACGGCAATTATCAAAAAATATAAAACTTAGGTGAATCAACGTAGTTTATACTATAATTTTCCTATTTTCCTATGAGGCAATTACTAGGATAATTTTCCTAATAAAGTCAATTTCATGACACTTAAGTTTTGATTGAAAATATTTAGCGAGTAAGAGTTGTTGTCAAAATTAAAATTGGCACTATTCAGTTTTCAGACAGCTAATTATTTAGCAATTAGATTAATTAAGCGAGTTATTTTTTGCTTGGATCTGTTGAATAAAAAACTCTTCTAGGGACTGACGGGACAAGTTCATGGCAATAATTTTACCTTCCATGAGACGAAGACTAGCGAGAAAATCATAGTAATCATCTTGTAGTGTACCTTGCCAAGAACCATCAGGCTCAAATACCAGAGTGGGTATCCATTTTTTGAGAATTTCCCAGTCACCACCTTGACCTTTGACGTGATATGTGTTGCTCACACCTAAAAGTTCATTGAGGGAGCCAGAGCAAATTAATTCACCTTGAGCGAGGATAGCAATGCGATCGCAAATCTGTTCCACTTCACTGAGAATGTGGCTATTAAAAAAAATCGTCTTTCCAGCAGCTTTGAGAGCAAGAATAATTTCCCGCATTTGGTAGCGTCCCACAGGATCTAGTCCAGACATCGGTTCATCGAGAAAAACCAATTCTGGCTCGTTAATGAGCGCCTGTGCCATGCCAACACGCTGTAACATTCCTTTGGAGTAGCGGCGCAGCAGCTTTTTGCGGGCATCGGCTTGGGATAAACCTACTAACTCCAGCAGTTGGGGAATGCGTCGGCGTTGTACACTCTCAGGAATTTGGAATAGCCCAGCTGCTAACTGCAAAAACTCCCAGCCGGTGAGATAATCATACAAATAAGGATTTTCTGGTAAGTAGCCGACGAATTGTTTAACATGGCGATCGCCTAGTGGCTTACCCAACAATAATCCCTGCCCGCCAGTTGGACGAATTATCCCCAACAACAGTTTTAAAAGGGTGGTTTTACCAGCACCGTTCGGCCCTAGCAAACCAAAGGTTTCGCCTTGATAAACCTTTAAAGAACAGCTTTTTAGAGATACGACTTTTTGATTTAGCCAAAAACCAGTGCGATACACTTTTCGCAACTCAGAAGTTACCACTACTGGCAAAGTGTTTGTCGTATTTAATTGAGAATCAGGGTCATCTGTAACAGACTTCATCTCGGTTTAATCAACAATTAGCAGCTTGTTATTAATTAAAAGTTACCCGATAGACTGGTAATAATCACAACTTAGTGCGATCGTTGTCGCAAAATAGGGAGTAGAAAGATGATTTGGGGATGTGGCATTGGGAAGAGGCTCTTGAGCAGGGAGCAGGGAGCAGAGGGGAAGATTTTCTCCCCTGCCCCTCTCCCTCATCCCCCTCATCCCCCTCATCCCCCTCATCTCCCTCATCTCTCCCACTCCCCATTTGACTCCTTTCATAGAACGCCTTTAGAACTGGGAATCACGCCAGCCCGACGGGGGTCGATTTCCACTGCTAGCCGTGTTGCCCTCGCAAACGCCTTAAATGTCGCCTCAATAATGTGATGGGAATTAATGCCATCCAGTTGTCGAATGTGCAGTGTCATTTGGCTATGGTTTACCAAAGCCACAAAGAATTCCCGCACCAACTGGGTGTCATAAGTTCCGACACGCTGGGTAGGAATTTGTAAACCGTAGCTGAGATGAGGGCGTCCAGAAAAGTCCAGCACTACCTGAACTAAAGCTTCATCTAATGGTGCAAGGAAATTACCAAAGCGAGCAATGCCTTTTTTGTCCCCCAGTGCTTGGTTCAAAGCTTGCCCTAAGGTAATGCCTACATCTTCATTGGTGTGGTGGTCATCAATTTCCCAGTCTCCCTTGGCTTGGATATCTAGGTCAATCAGCCCGTGGGAGGCAATTTGATGCAACATGTGATCCAAAAATGGAACGCCTGTTGCTGCTGTGCATTTTCCTGTTCCATCAAGGTTGATGGTAACCTGAACATCAGTTTCCCCTGTGGTGCGATGAACAGTAGCAATTCGAGGAGTTTTAGTGAACTGGTCGTAGTTCGGATTAATTTGGCGATTGGTTGTTTGCATAGGGAAGAGTTAGAAGTTAGGAGTGAGGAGTTAGGAGTTAAAAATTCATAACTCATAACTCACAACTCATAACTTTATCGCGTCACATTCCCATAATTTCATATCCTGCATCTACATACAGAATTTGTCCGGTAATGCCGGTGGACAAATCACTGCATAAAAAGGCCGCAGTGTTGCCTACTTCGAGTTGAGTGACAGTCCGTCGTAGAGGAGCTACTTGCTCTACATGATGAATCATATCTAAGATTCCGCCCACTGCTGAAGAAGCCAAAGTGCGGATGGGGCCTGCGGAGATGGCGTTGACGCGGATATTTTGCGGTCCTAGTTCAGCAGCCAGGTAACGGACACTCATTTCTAATCCCGCTTTGGCAACTCCCATGACGTTATAGTTAGGGATTGCCCTAACACCGCCTAAATATGTCAGGGTGACGATACTACCTCCCTCTGTCATCAAGGGTTTAGCTGCACCGCTTAACTGTACCAGCGAGTAGGTACTAATCTCTAAAGCAGTTTTGAAGCCAGAACGAGAGGTTTGGCTAAAATCTCCGGTCAAATCCTCTTTGTTGGCAAAGGCAAGACAGTGAATCAAAATGTCTAGCTTTCCCCACTTTTCCCGTACTGTGTCAAAGGTAGATTGAATTTGTTCGTCGTTTTGAACATTACAGGGAAGAAATAAGCTGGGGTTGAGGGGTTGGACTAATTCGGCAACTTTTGTCTCCATTTTGCCGCGTTCATCCGGCAAGTAAGTAATTCCCAGATTAGCTCCTGCTTTGTGCAGCTGTTGAGCGATGCCCCAGGCGATGGAACGGTTATTGGCAATACCTGTAACCAAAGCATTTTTTCCAGTCAGATTCAGCATAAAAATTGCTAATGCGATCGATGATTAGGAGCATACTAGAATCTGAGGCACGTTTTGTCTTTGTTTTACACAGGATTTGCAAAAATGAATATGGGTAAGGGTGTTTGCTGTCAGAAAATTCTTGATTCTTTCTAAAGATATTCTCAAATTATCTTTATTTGTTCTTCAAAAAACCTTTTTAATACAACTACTTGGAACCATTTATCAACAATTTATAGCTGAATAGATCAACAATTATGTATCATTATAAACAACGAGTTAGAAAGCAATTAGTTGGAGTATAGGAAAGTACAGAAAGGTTGACGGTGCTTTATTGAATTTTCAGGTGTATTCTTAGGTAATTAGTTTTTGTTTTTCCGGCATTGGGTAGGGGAAGGGAGATGATCGTGACACAAGATAAAGCCCTAGCAAATGTTTTTCGTCAGATGGCGACCGGGGCGTTTCCGCCGGTTGTGGAAACGTTTGAACGCAATAAAACGATCTTTTTTCCTGGCGATCCTGCCGAACGAGTTTATTTTCTTTTAAAAGGTGCTGTGAAACTTTCCAGGGTGTACGAGGCAGGAGAGGAAATAACGGTAGCACTGCTACGGGAAAATAGTGTTTTTGGTGTGTTGTCTTTGCTGACAGGAAATAAATCAGATAGGTTTTACCATGCGGTTGCATTTACCCCTGTAGAATTACTGTCTGCACCAATTGAACAAGTTGAGCAAGCACTCAAAGAAAATCCAGAATTATCAATGTTAATGCTGCGGGGTCTGTCTTCGCGAATTTTACAGACAGAGATGATGATTGAAACTCTTGCTCACCGAGATATGGGTTCGAGGTTAGTGAGTTTTTTATTAATTCTTTGTCGGGATTTTGGAGTTCCTTGTGCAGATGGGATCACAATTGATTTGAAGTTGTCTCATCAAGCGATCGCTGAGGCAATTGGTTCGACTCGCGTTACCGTTACAAGACTACTAGGGGATTTGCGTGAAAAAAAGATGATTTCCATCCACAAGAAGAAGATTACTGTGCATAAACCCGTTACTTTAAGTCGGCAGTTCACATAAAAACAAATGGAGTCAGCGGAGTCGGCACGTGTAGTGTTTTTCAAGATCGCACTAATAGCTAAAGGAAAATCTAAAATTGACTAATTTCAGCTATTGCCAACCTCCACTTCTCCACAGACAATGCTTAAAAGTAGTAGGCTGTATCTGGAAGGATTTCGGTAGCTAAACATGACCACCGGATACATCCTCATCGCAGCAATTTTAATTTTGGGAGGCGTAATTGCAACCGTGGGCGATCGCATCGGCACACGAGTTGGCAAAGCTCGCCTCTCACTCTTTAACCTTCGTCCCAAAAATACCGCAGTACTAGTAACTATTTTTACTGGTGGTTTGATTTCAGCATCAACCTTAGGAATTTTATTTGCTGCTGACGATAAATTGCGGCAAGGAGTCTTTGAGTTAGAAGATATTCAAACAGACCTCAGGCAAAAGCGAGAACAGCTAAAAATTGCTGAAAGCCAGAAAAGTCAGGTAGAGAGCGAGCTAAATCAAGCAAGAATCGCCCAAGCAAAAGCACAACAAGACTTGCAAGCAATTAACCAATCCTTGCAGGCGGCTAATGCCAAGCAAAGGGAAACTCAAGCGCAGCTTAACCGCACCATTGAGCAGCAAGCTAAAACTCAAACTCAACTGCAACGCACTCAAGGGCAACTAGGTCAAGTTGTTAGTCAGTACCAAAAAGCCATAGCTGAACTGCAAAGCGTTTACAATCAGCGAAAAGAACTACAGGCCGCAGTTGAATTACTCAAGACAGAACGTCAACGACTGTATGCTGAGGCCAAAAAAGCGATTGACGAAGCCAAAACAGCTATCGAAAAACGCGATCGCGAACTTGCCAACCGTCAAGAAGCTATAGAAGCACGCGATCGCAAAATTGCCCAACTCGATCAACTCATTCAAAAGCGTAATCTAGAAATTACAGCTAGAGAAGAAGTGATTGCCAAACGAGAATCTCGCCTCAAAGAATTGGAAGCACAACAGCAACAACTAGAACAAGAAGTTGCAAGGCTAGAAAAATATTATCAATCCTACCAAGACCTGCGTCTAGGGAAACTAGCCTTATTTCGCGGCCAAGTTCTGTCTGCTGGCGTCGTTCGTGTTACCCAAGCTGCTGAGGCTCGTCAGGCAGTGGTACAGCTTTTACAACAAGCCAATCGTAATGCCAACCTGGAATTGAGTGAGCCTGGTGCAAATTCTCCAAATGTAGAGCTTGTGCGCGTCACTCAAGAAAGAGTTGAGCAATTAAGCAAGCAAATTGAGGATGGTCGAGAATACGTGGTGCGAATTTTCTCAGCTGGTAATTACGTCAGGGGAGAAAAGCAAATAGAATTTTTTGCCGATATCGCCAGGAATGAACTAGTTTTTTCCGGAGGTGCCCAGTTAGCCACAACTACCGCTGACCCCAAAAACATGACATCCTATCAGTTGCAGCAGCGATTGGAACTGTTGATTTCTGCTTCCCAATTTCGTGCCCGTAACGCCGGAATTGTCGAAAATGTACAAGTAGACGGCACTTTTCTGCGTTTTGTTACTCAATTGAGACAGTATAATCAAGCACTGGAAATTAAAGCGATCGCCGCACAAGACACGTATACATCAGGACCATTGAGAGTAAAGCTAGTAGCAATCGTCAACGGACAAGTTATTTTTAGCACTTAAAAAAGGAGTCAGAATTCAGGAGTCAGAATTCAGAATTCAGGAGTTAGAAGTCAGAATACAATTAGTGGGAGATCAGCGCGGAAAGTCACGACTCGGCGGCTGACGCCGGGAGGGCAGTTTGCCATAGGCATCATAACTTTCCAAAACAGACTCGCCACTAATTGTATTCTGATTCCTGAATTCTGAATTCTGAATTCTTCTTTTTAATTACTTATGACTTTCCGGGAATTTTTACCGACACAGCCAGTAATCTTGGGCTTCGATCCAGGTCGAGATAAGTGCGGTTTAGCAGTGATGGGACTAGATCGGCAATTACATTATCATCAAGTCGTGCTGGCAAAAGAGGCGATCGCTACCATTGAGACGCTGCGGCAAAAATTTCCCATTTCCTTGATGGTGATGGGCAACCAAACTACAGCCAACCAGTGGAAACAGCAAATGTATCAAGAATTATCAGAACCGCTGAA
The DNA here is from genome assembly GCA_034531095.2 of Nostoc sp. CreGUA01. Taxonomy (GTDB): domain Bacteria; phylum Cyanobacteriota; class Cyanobacteriia; order Cyanobacteriales; family Nostocaceae; genus Nostoc. The sequence continues at coordinate 39,004 of JAVRBV020000187.1, forward strand.
TATCATTTTAGTAGATGAGCGTTACACAACCTTAGAAGCACGCGATCGCTATTGGCAAATGTATCCTCCCAAAGGTCTAATAAAACTATTACCACAGGGTATGCGACAGCCTCCCAGACCGATAGATGACATTGTTGCCATCCTGTTAATCGAAAGATACTTGAATCGCCTCACAGAATCAGCAGTGAGGAGTGAAGAGTGAAAAGTTAGGAGTGAGGAGTGAAGAGTTAGGAATTAATATCTTCACAACTCATAACTCACAACTCATAACTCCTAACTCCTAACTCACAACTCACAACTCATAACTCATAACTCCTAACTCCTAACTCCTAACTCATAACTCATAACTTCTAAAGTTCCGCCCGAATAGTAAAAGCATAGTCTCCTCCAGGCTCTAGCTGATAATCTTGTTTCTCCAAAAATCGACCGAGGGGTTCTTTGATTAAAGCCCGACCTTGGGATGGCTTGACGGCAAGTTCTCCCCTGCGAAAATGCCACTGGAAATGCCACTCAAACTCACCTGCACTCACTTCACCCTCAAGGAAGCCGTGTTGCCAGGATTGGCGGGTAATTTTGACATGGGCAATGGTTTCTGGCAAACGTTTAGCACTCACAATACTTGATGTCAAGTGTTTAATAACTAGCCAATAATTATGTAGGCTACTTATTTTATTTACCAAACTTAGCTTAAATAGACAAACTGACAAAATGGGTATTTGTAATTGAGAGAGTTTTGTTAATCAACCGAAAGACTTGAGGATAGGCAAGTTATGGGTAGAATCTGGGTGCATTTAATAACCAAAGTTGGGGTTGATCGAATTTCCGGTGGAGAGTCAAGTGATGAAATAAGCAGTTTGGGGTAGCGGCGTCCATATCCAGTTAATGTTAAAAATATTACTAGTATAACTGACTGACTACCAACAAATTTCAAGTGTAAGTCCTAAGATTTTAAGAATGAGTGTATCCTAGAAACAGCATATCGGACGCTATTTTCATTAGTATATTGTGGATTAATGGGAATTTTCTTGTCAGATTTCAGGACAATTACAGCGCGATAAAGCTTGGAGTATTTATATTGCCTTTCTTGGATATCAAAATACAGAATACTTTCTAGTGGATATTCAATAATTTGGTTGCCACGCAGACTATTACGTTCTATAAATACTTTGTTGAGACTTTTGTAGAAAGTGCAGGTAGTCACAGGTGATGTTCCAAAAAAAGCAGTGATCGCCATCACAATCAATGTACATAAACTTAATAAAAATAGATAGTCTCGCTGATTTTGCTGCACTGATAGGGAACTTTGAATAGAATTGATAAAATTGTTGATTTTAAAAGCAACTTCCTGATTTTCTTCATAGCTAAGACGTGACAAAAGAGTAAAGTCTGCAAATGGAGTCACAATCATAACTTGATAAATTTTCGAGCCTTTGCTAGCAGTCTTTGTCAGGATGTATGCTTCTTGGGGATCAAAAATTCTGAGTTTATCCATGCCTCCCACCAAATTAAACCGCTTCAATTCACAGTTGACTTGATTTGATGAAACGCGATGGCAAGTTAGTTGAACTGAAGCAGAATCAAAAACTAAACAGTAAATCAAAAAGCTTAAACAGACAGTAAAAATACACCACCCGATGAACCAATATCTGAGTGGTCGATGCTTGAGCTGCAATCTAGTAAGGGTTTCGTCTACAATTTTCATCGGTGTTTGTTGAGAATATTTAAATCTTAGGTAGAGTATTCCCCTGGTAGCCACCCATTTACTTATCGCCAAGTATAAGTAAATGGGAGGATTTCCCATAAATCGTTAAAAAATTTTTGACTAAGTGCTTCATAATTGGGTCAGAAAGCTATGACTAGAAGCATGGAAACCAAACAGCTAGGAAAAACTGGTATCTTTGTGAGTGCGATCGGTTTGGGTGGTATGCCAATGTCAATCTATAATCGCCCTCCCGAATCGGAATCAATCCAAGTGATTCATCGTGCATTAGATCTGGGTATTACATTGATTGATACCGCCGACTCTTATTGCAAAGATGAGTCAGATAAGCATCACAATGAGCGTTTAATTCACAAGGCACTTGCTAGTTACAAAGGCGATATCAGCAAAGTGATTGTCGCAACTAAGGGCGGTTTGATGCGTCCCGACGGTAATTGGACACGCAATGGTAACCCAGAACATTTGCGCCAAACCATTAGAGTCAGCTTTGAAGCTTTGGGCGGCGCTAAACCCATCGATGTTTGGCAATACCATTCCCCAGATAATAATTACACCATTGAAGAATCCCTTGCACCAGTTAAAGAAGCGGTAGAAGCAGGTTTGATTCGCTTTGTAGGAGTTTCTAACTTTTCCGTTGAACAAATTCAGCGGGCCCAGGACGTGGTGGATATTGTCTCAGTCCAGAATCAATACAGCCCTTGGGAACGACAGCCAGAAATTGATGGTGTGTTGGAGTATTGCCAACAGCAAGGATTGACTTTTTTACCCTGGAGTCCCTTTGGTGGTAGGCGTCGTCATCAGGACTTAGAAGATATCCCAGCGATCGCTCAGTTGGCTCAAGAAAAAAGCGTATCAGTGTACAATATCGTTCTGGCCTGGTTGCGTTCCAAGTCGCCTGTTGTTTTGCCGATTCCTGGTGCCAGCAAAATTTCCAGCATTGAAGACTCAGCACAAGCTATCAATGTGAAACTATCTGATGAAGAAGTCCGAAAAATCGATCGGGAAACTTAATTTTTAGTAAGAATTCAGAATTCAGAATTCAGGAGTCAGAATTTACAGACTATTTCAGGTAAATGAAGTCACGGGTAGGGGCACAACATGTTGCATTGGTGTCAACTTAACGCGAAACGGGCGGTTATAAACCGCGTCTACACAAACAAAACCTGCCTATCGCGCTTGCGCTGCGCTTGGCGCACCACGCAGGTTTCAAAACCCTTGATTTTCTGTTAGGACAAGGTAGGCGAACTTTGCCTGTGTAGCCAAGCCACTGCGTTGGGCGG
>JAVRBV020000188.1:0-62325 GCA_034531095.2 Nostoc sp. CreGUA01
GAGTTTTTTCCTCTGCATACCAATTACATCATTGTCAAGCCCCTGTTTTTTCGCTATCTCTACAACCCTTGTCAATAGTGGTTTTTGCAATTGTTAAGAAAGATCCCGGTAATGGATAGCTTAAAAAGGGGGGAACCGGAATCAAAGTCCCCCTTTTCAAGGGGGATTTAGGGGGATCTAAAACGTTTTGTTACCGATAAGAGGACTTTTAAAACATCCTCTTAACGATCGACATTTCGTATACATTTAACGAGAGATGGCCATACATTAATCAATAGCCAAGTCAATAATGCAGTGACGAAAAACGTAATGATACCGTAAACTAAAGGAACAGCGGGATCTAACCAGTAGTCAGGCACTGGCACATGCTTTTGTATGCAAAGCCTCACAGGGTCATTTTCAGTCTCACCTAGTTTCTCTAAAGACCCTACTACAGAAGCAGATGCCAATCCTACACCGACAATTCCCACCACGTTTTGAAAGTTGCGATCGCGTTTGGCTCTATCCAATTCTACCCGACTGCGAATAGCATTAATAGTAGCTTCTTGTAATCTCCAACCTCTCTCCAGCATTTGTGAGTCTTTAGTAGTTTGTAACAGGTATTTATCGTTAGCAGTATCAGCAAATTTCTGCAAAAACTCCAGCTTGCTTTCTGATTCTTTCTCAATTTTTTTCCGACGTTTCTCGTAATTAATTAAATTTATCTCAATTGTGCCGCTTTGGTAATCTAATTTAATTAACTTGCTCTTATATTGTTTTAGACTTTCTTCTGCTGGAGTCAATTTTCTGTCTAGTTCTGCCAATTCTCCACGGTAAGATTGATTTTGCTTTTCGGATATTTGATTACTTTTAATCTTATTAATCTCATGATGAATATCTCGTTTGATTACTCGACTCTGAGCATAAGCAAAAAGTATTTTATTACGGTAGCAAAACAATCGCAGCCAGTCTTTATAAAAATCTTTTAATCTGTTGTATTTATCTTCGTCTGGAAAAAGCACAATAATGACGTGCTGATTGTTTGGAATTTTATCCGGAGTTAATGGTGTTTCGTTTTTTTCTTTCAGTGACAACTCATAGCGCCAAAATTCAAAGATAGTTGCTCCCAGAAATTCTCCTTCTCCTTGAAAGTCTTTTTCCCAATCTGCATTCTTCATTAAGGCTGCATAACAAGATTTGGCAATATCTTTTATATATTTTGTTTTTGTATAGTTAGGATCTCTAGTTGTATCATCTTTAAGCTCAGGTAGCCAACCCGAAATCATCCATGTCTGCCCAATTGTAGGAGGTTTATTTTTTAAGTTTGATTTGTCTTCAATTTCAGCCTTGAGGAATTTCAAGCATTCCGCAGGTTGCGCCTCATGCGGCTTATCTTTATCTTGATTTTCAATCGAACAATCTAATAACAGACAATAGGTATCCCATATACGTACTGGAAAATAATAGCCTTTTAAAGGATAATTGTCGCGTTTAGACTCAAATTCGTTTTTTTTGTTTTTGAGAAACTCATTTTTGAGAAGCTCGTAGTATTCAATTTCAAAATATTTGTCTTCTTGAAAATTATCTTCTGTTATTTTTTCAGCAATTCTTGACTTAAAGTTTTTGTAGTTATCGTCAATTTGTTTTTGCTCGTCAATTTGTTTTTGCTCGTCATTTAAGCTATTCCTTAAATCGTAGAGAAAAAGGTCGAGGGTTGGATAGATAATATCAGTCATTAACTTTTAAATTTGCTATTGCGAAAATTAGATGAATAAGAGGATTAAAATTAATTATGTACTAAACTATTTTTATAAATTAGTTTTAAATAAAAATCCACCTCTTTTTATACAATGGAGGGGATTCAACAAAATATTATATACTTATCAAACATCTTCTAAAAGTTATTATTACGATTTTGTAAAAAGCGTTGAATTTTTTGTTTTATTTCTTGAATAAAAGATAATTTTTTTACGGCTCCTGGAGGGTTTTCATCTTCTGAAACATAGATGAAAACTTCATTGGCAATTTCATCGCTTCTGTCTAAATCAGTCCTGGTTGGCTGGTTACCTCTGGTTGATTGTTTATCTGTAGGAATGGCTTGTTTAAGTTCTTCGGGAGTAGGTAGTAAATCGCGGAGAGTATCCCAATCTACAGCATCTATGTGAGATTTAGCAACTTGGTATAACTGAGCTAAGACCTTGTTGGAATTAATCAGCTTTAATAAATTTGGTTCGTATCTCTCCCAGTTCTGGCGGTCGTGGTACAACTGCCCAGCTAAATTGTTCAGAGTGTGCCGTTCTTGATCTGACAGGGGATCTTCTAAATCTGTTAAAGCTACCAAGAAAGCTAATAAGATTTTATTATCTGGTGAAGCCATAGCGAAGAAGCTGTTATTTGTAGTATGTTGTTTCTTTAGTAAGGATACATGCAATCATTACCAAATTCCAGAGTCAGCCAGGAAGAGGTATCAGGGTATGACAAAACCCAATAGAGAAGCACTGGTAGTAGGTATTAATAAATACCCCGTATTTTTAGATGAAAAGGGGCAATCGAAACATCTTGTTAATCCAGCAAACGATGCGGAAGAAATTGCCAAAATTCTGGAAGAAAATGGCAATTTCAAAGTGCAACGCTTGCCAGAAAAGCAAGATGAAAAATCAAACCGAGGGGTTGATCCAGTCCAAAAAACAGCACAGCAGGTAACTGTGGAAGTTTTGGAAAAAGCAATAACTTGCCTATTTAATGACACTACGCTCGACACCGCTTTGATATTTTTTGCTGGTCATGGTTTATACAAAAAAACGGGCGAAGTGATAGAAAGCTTTTTAGCTACGAGTGATGCCAATAAAAAAGAAAAATGGGGTGTTTCGTTGCGATGGTTGCGCGAAATTTTGCAGAAAAGTCCAGTAAGGCAACAGATTGTATGGCTTGATTGCTGTCACAGTGGGTCACTAATTAAGTTGTTACATGATGAGCCGGGAAAGTTGTTACATGATAAGGTTGATCCGGGAATAAATTCCAAACAAAAGGAATCAGACACAACGCCTGACCGATGTTTGATTTCTGCCTGCCGAGATTACGAAGTGACTGGTGAGAAAGGCAAAAACGGTAAATTTACAACAGCATTGCTGAAAGGTCTAAGGCAAGAAGTTGATGAGGGAGTGAATAATGAAGGACTGGCAAAATTTGTTTATGAAGAGTTTTTGAAAGAAAGCCAGCACCCTACTTATCACAACTCAGGCAAAAAAATTATTCTCATTGCTAACACTAAGAAAGCCCAAAGCCTGGTCAATGTAAATCGAAAACCGGAATGTCCTTACCAATCGTTGAATTACTTCAAGGAAGACAAAGCTATCTTTTTCCACGGGCGTACTTACCTAACTGACACATTAATTGATAAAGTCCGTACAGGAAACTTTATTGCTGTTTTAGGGGCATCGGGAAGCGGGAAGTCTTCGGTGTTGCGGGCAGGATTGCTTTATCAACTTAAAAGTGGACAAAAATTATCAGTAAGCAAGAGCTGGAAGTATTACGAACCATTCACCCCAGGTGAACATCCACTTGAGAGTTTACGAAAAGCGATCGGCGATTCGCTTCCAGATTTATCCTGGGAAAATCCTCTAGAAACATTGGTAGCACAGTTAAACCTTGATTCCCGAAAATATCAGCGAGTGATTTTAGTGGTAGATCAGTTTGAAGAATGCTTCACCATGTGCCAAGACAAGCAAGAAAGAGAAAAGTTTTTTCAGTCTCTTTTGGGTGCGGTGGAAAAACTAGAGGATAAACTCTGCTTGGTATTAGGAATACGGGCAGATTTTTTGGGAAGATGTCTTGAAGATCAGAAACTAGGTCAAAAAATCGATCAGAACTTGGTAACTGTCAAGCCAATGACTAGAGAAGAGATAGAAGAGGCGATTAAAAAACCAGCTGAACTCGTTGGCGTAAATGTTGATCCCGTTTTGGTTAATGAGATGACCAGGGATGTGATGAACTCTGAGGGAAGTCTGCCTTTATTACAGTATGCCCTGACAGAACTTTGGAAGGAAACGCAAGACAACAGTGCGGAACAGAGTGGGTTAAAGCTTGAAACCTACCGAAAGCTTGGAGAAAAAAAATCTTATAAAAATGAGTCTAGTGACAAAAAACCTACTGGAATTGAGGTAATCTTCTCAAACCTAGCAGATAAGGTTTTTGATAAAATAAAAGAAATAGAAAAAAGCGAAAAAATAGAAGAAGGAAAATACCAATCCGTTGCCCAGCGCATCTTTTTGGAACTTAGACAGCCTGGTGATGTATCAGATACCCGTAGGCGAGTTGTTTTAGAAAAATTGCCCAATAAGAAATATGATTTAGAAACTTTACTTAAAGTCGTAGATATATTAGTTAAAGAGAGGTTGATTACCTCTAATTACATTCAGGAAAAAAAAGAAACTATTTTGGATCTGGTTCATGAATCTTTGATTCGCCATTGGCCGAAATTACGTGAATGGATTGAAGAGTACAAAGTTGCGATCGAAATTGAACGGAAGATAGAAGCAAGAGCTAACGAATGGAAAGACTGGCAAAAAGAAAATGAAAACAAAAAGGATGATCCAAGCTTTCTGCTGAAAGGAGAAGCTTTAATAGAAGTGGAAAAGTATTTACAAAATTACGGCGATTTAGGATTTTTGGATGGTCTTGCTGAAGAATATATTGAACGTAGCCAAGAAGTTCGAGACCAAGAAAATGCGGAATTAAAAAAAGCCCATGACAAATCTAAAATGTGGGAGCAATATGCTAAAACTTTGAAATTACTCCCAGTTGAACCCTCAGAAGCTTTAGCACTGGCAATTGACACAATCGGATTGAATTTCCAACAACTTCCCCAAGAGGCGCAAAGTTCCCTTAAGGATTTAGCACAAGACACAAAGGAGATTCTTGGTGTTGTTCAAGTCAGCCTCCACGAAGTGATGACAAAAGCTAGGCTAATAACCACTTTTGAGAAAGACAGTAGTTACACTCAAGCCGTAGCATTTAGCCTAGATGGAAAAATGATTGTCTCTGGTGGTTACGGCGAGACCTTGGAATTGTGGGATATTTATGGCAACCAGATTGGTGAACCGTGGCGTGGTCATAGCAGTTCTGTCACAGCATTGGCATTGAGCCAGGATGGACAAAAGATTGTCTCTGGTAGTTGGGATAAAACTTTGCGCTTGTGGAATATTAATGGCGATCCCATCGGTGAACCGTGGAAAGGACATGATGGTTCGATCAATGCTGTAGCATTTAGCCCCGACGGGAAAACGATTGTCTCTGCTAGTAATGACGAGACCTTACGCTTGTGGGAAATCAACGGTAGCCAAATTGGTGAACCGTGGCAACAGCATGAGAGTAATGTCAAAGCTGTGGCATTCAGCCCAAATGGAAAAATGATTGTCTCTGGCAGTGATGACAACACCTTGCGGTTGTGGGACATTGATGGCAAACCCATCGGTGAGCCATTGCGTGGCCATACTGGTGGTGTCAATGCTGTAGCATTCAGCCCGAATGGTAACGTGATAGTCTCTGGCAGTGATGACAAAACCTTGCGGTTGTGGGATACACATGGCAACTCCATCGGTGAGCCATTGCGTGGCCATACTGATGAGATCAAGTCTGTGGCATTTAGTCCCGATGGGCAAATGGTTGTCTCTGGTGCTGATAATGATAATTTGCGCTTATGGGACATTAATAGCAACCTCATTGTCAGCCGATTGCGTGGGGATAGCGGTGATTTTACAACTGTGGCATTTAGCCTAGATGGGCAAAAGATTGCCTTTGGTGGTAATTACAATACTTTGCATTTGTGGGATATCACGAATAGGAATAAAGGTGATGTCAAACAAGTAGTAATTAATCGTAATAATCATGAAGTGTATTTCCGGAGTTATGGTATTTCTATTACTGCTGTTGCAGTGAGCCGGGATGGGCAAAAGATTGTCTCTGCCATTGGGGATAGGTACTCATTTGACGGCAGTAAAGAAAACACCTTGTGCTTGTGGGACATTGAGGGCAATCCGATTGGTAAACCGTGGCAAGGGCATGAAGCTCGTATCGAAGCCGTAGCATTTAGCCCCGATGGGGAAAAGATTATCTCTGGCAGTAATGACGAAACCTTGCGCTTGTGGGACATTAATGGCAACCCGATTGGTGAACCATTGCGTGGGCATAAGGGTAATGTCAATGCCGTAGCATTTAGCCCGAATGGCAACATGATAGTCTCTGGTAGTGATGACAAAACCTTGCGTTTGTGGGACATTAACGGCAACCCGATTGGTGAGCCATTGCGTGGGCATAAGGGTAACGTCAATGCCGTAGCTTTTAGCCCAGATGGAAAAATGTTTGTCTCTGGTAGTGATGACAACACCTTGTGTTTGTGGAAAATTAATGGCGAACCCATTGGTCAACCCTGGCGCGGACATGAGGATTCAGTCAATGCAGTGGCATTTAGCCTCGATGGGCAAATTATTGTCTCTGGCAGTAAGGATAAAACTTTGCGATTATGGGATATCAATGGCAACGAGATTACTCAACCATTGCGTGGTCATGAAGATTCAGTCAATGCAGTGGCATTGAGCCAGGATGGAAAAATGATCGTCTCTGTCAGTGGTGACGGAACTTTATACTTTTGGCCAGCAGATAATTGGCAAACATGGCTGCAAGTCTGCTGTGATAGATTCGCTTACCATCTCATGTGGAAATATCCAGAAATTGACCTTGCGTACAATGAACAAGGCTCTGGTTCAGAAGGTGTTTCTTCTGCTCGGAATCCACAACAGACTGATGGGACGATGAACTCACAAAATGATGAAAATAATTCTGTAAATAACCAAACCCCAGAATTTGATATAGCTCAAAGAGCTTGTAAAGTCTGTGTAAAATATATTTGGAACGATGCAGATTTAAGTAAAATTTCCAGGCAGCAGGGTAATCTTTTAGGAAGACGAGGACAAGTTGAAGAAGCGATCGCCAAATTCCAACAAGCTTTAAAATATAATCCTACTTTAGAATTAGACCCCCAAGCTGAAGCCCGAAAACTAGCAGCACCCACTTTCGTTGAGAAAGGGGAGCCACTAGCAAGACAAGGCAAGATAGAAGAGGCGATCGCAAATTACGATCAAGCCCAAGCTTTCGATCCAAATCTGAAAATTTCTGCTATGTCTTGGAATGAGCTTTGCTGGTTTGGCACTCTACACGGATACGCCAATAATCCCAAGATCGTGGCTGCTGGTGAAAAAGCCGTTGAATATGAACCTGAAAATGCAAACTATCGAGATACACGAGGACTTGCTAGGGCATCAGTTGGAAATCTTGAAGGAGTGATTGAAGATTTTCAGGTATTCATCGACTGGACTGACAACGAGAAAAAGAAACTGCAACGTCAAGGCTGGATTGATGCCCTGCGTGCTGGGCAGAATCCTATTACACCAGAAGAATTGAACAAGCTACTTAATCCTGACCAATAGGAAGCACAAAGAGTCACAATATGAATTTGTCACAAGCTTATCAACAATGGGAAGAAACCACGATACAGCAATGAGTAAAGCAAGAACGTCGTCAATTTGTGGAAAATTTTTTTAAATTTAGGTTTGGTTCTGTGGATGAAGAATTGGCGAAAGTCGTCTATAATTTTTTGCAATTACCACCAGATGATTTTGCTATAGTTTTACTAGATTTATCTAGTTTATCTCGTCAATAATTGTTAGCAAGGTTTGATTTGTAAAGATAACTAAGACAAGAGAATTGGTGAATTCAGAATCCAGAGTTGTGAAGTAAAACAAGTTTTATACTTGGTAAAATTAAGCTTGTTTACTTCATTTTCATGGAAATGCTCTGTATAACTATCAGTCAAATTTTACCTTTAGTTAAATATAGCTTTACTTTTAATTAAACAAATGTGATTCTATGTTAAGTCTAATAAAATCGTCAATATATTCTAAAAATATTCCCTAAAATCTAGTGACAAAACAATCAGGGCATAGTAGCTTTGAATTTTCCAATTCAGAATTGCTCTTAAGATTTCTATATGATATTGTCAAAATAGTTTTCAGTATTCAGTTTTCCGATCTGGTTTCGTAATATTTAAATCAGGGAAAAACTTATGTATCGATTCCAGATCAGTGCATATACCCAAACTGGTGAATTCATCGGTATTGTAGGTTCTACTGCCAAGTTGGGGCTGTGGGATATCAAAAAATGCGTCCATCTGCGTACAAGTCCCGATCGCTATCCTTTATGGTGGACAGATACAGAAATTAACTTTTTGGAGTCAGGCGATCGCACAGTTGAATATAAATACGTGGGTATAGACTCCAACGGCAGCGTTCGTTGGGAAGCTTTCGGTTTCAACCGCTGGCTACCAATTGACCCTGAAAATCAATCCAAAACAATTGTTGTGGATGATGGCGCATTCGGTTATTTGCAGCCTTATCCTTTCGGATATTTCACTGAAGAACCTGCTGTCACGATGCCCCGAAATGAAGAGTCCCAGAAGCTGAAAATCTTGGTTATTGGCAGTTCTGTTGCCTTAGGCCATAAAGCTTGGCTCTTAAGAGGTTGGACTTGGCTATTAGCACAGGCTTTGCAGGAAAAATATGGACACGAACTTGTGAACGTGTCTGAAGTCGGGGCGAATGTCACCAGAACAATCAATCGATTCGCCTCAGTTGTCAGGCCAGAAAAACCAGATATCGTAATTATTGCCCTGTCTTTGGGTAACGAAGGTTTAGCCCACTGTCTCCCCCACGAACGACGGGCAATCCAGCGGCGGTTTGAAAGTGGTTTACAGCAACTCGTGAAAATGACGCGGGACATGGGCGCACGTCCGATTCTGGGCGGAGTTTATCCGAATAACGATTATTCTCCAGAACATCACTGGTTGTTGAAAGACACACACAGCCGGATGGTGAATTGGGGTGTTGCTACACTCGATTGGTTGGCAGCATTGGATAACGGCCAAGGACGCTGGAAAGAAGGGATCTCCTTCGATCCGGCTCACCCCAACACCGTCGGACATCAGCTGATGTATGAGGCGATTAATCTGGACTTGTTTGCGATCGCCAAAAGCGAATTAGCAAAAGAAAAACAACGCTTCCAGCAACCAAATGAAGTCACCGTCTACCTTGACAACGCAGGCTTTTATATTTCTGCCTGTATCGATGAGAAGCGTTTGCGGATCGTCAATCCATCACAATATACCTATAGCATTGCTCCCTATTGGCAGGAACTCCAAAGTGTACTGCAAAACAAGGCAGGATTAATCCCCGGCATCTACATTGCCAAGTCTGCCCAACCAGGGACACTGCCGTTCTTTGCCGTCCAAGAAGATAGGGCGATCGCCACCACAGTAGACATCCCCCCTGGTGCAGATTTAGAATACAGCGCCGCCTTCAATCTTTTTTCGCCCAGCAACTCAAACCTTTTATTCTATGACGGGCATCTGGGGATTTTACAAGCTGACGACCGCCAGATCTGGGTGATTAACGAATCAGACAACGAGTATAACATCCAGCCCATGTGGCAGGAAATTCGCTTAGCACTCAAAGCCCTGCCCCCTGGTGTTTATGAAGATCCCCTGCATCCCGATATCCCCTTCCGTACCATGATGATTGGCAACAAGGGACTGGAAAGTAGAGTGAAAGCACCACCAAAGTCAGCGGTGCTGTTTCAATATAAATGTAAATTATCAGATATTAGTCGAGTTGCGATTCTGCCATTAGGCGATCGCTGTGCCGTGAGAATGATGTTATATAAAATGGAGTACGACGGCCCCGCCTTTCCCTTTGATTTAACCCGTACTACCAAAATTGCAGACATCGCCGATATCATCGAAAACCGTTTTTATGACATGTGGAACCCTGCCTTTTTGCATTACAGTGCAGATGCAGGCAGAATCTACCACAGCAAATGGTCTGGTTTATCCTTTGCCCATGAAGTCGAGGACACAGACGACCCTGTTAACAATATGTCTCCTATCCACGAACGGATGCGGGTTCGCTACAGCGCACGCTCAGAAAGATTTTGGTACACATTGCAAAACTGCGATCAAGCGCTTTTCGTCCGCACAGGTATAGCCGATCGCTCTGGTGCGATGGATTTGGTCAACAAGCTGCAAAAACAATGCCAGGACAAGACATTTCACCTGCTGCTGCTTTCTCCCCAGTCGTCTGAGGAATTTTTAGACCTTCCCAATGTGCTGCATTACAACGCAGATTTTAATCCCGATCGCATGTATGACGATTTAGGACACTGGATGTACTGCACACAGGTGATGCGGGGAATTTTGGAATCCCTTGGCGTCTCCAGCAAAAACCTTTTTTGGTGCCCGCCAAATCCACTGAAGGGGTGAGGCAAAAGGGTAGCAAACTACTCCCTTCCCACTCTTAGATTACCTTTCTTTTCTTTCTCTGCACCTCTGCGTGAGAGAAAAAAATTTCGGTATTCTTTCACCAGTGTTATACGGTAGGTGCTAATAGACGTATGGAAATAAGCGCTTGGTTTGCTGACAATACGATTGATATTCCTCGCCGAACCGCTGTTCTAACATCTGCTCTTCAATTGCAATCCGATTACCAAACCAAACCACACAGACCGTTAACAACAGACCTAAACCCCATAAACTCTGCAACATGATGCAAAATCCAAGAAATAGAAGAATATAACTCGTATAAATGGGATGCCTAATTAAACTGTAGATACCATCAGTAACTAGCTGATGATCTGATTTAATTGTAAGACGGTCAAAGAATTTGCCTAAGGTTTTAATTGCAACCTGGCTAACAACAATTGCAGCACAAACTAAGGCGATCGCAATTACAGTTAAACATAGATCGACGCTTGTGTTCAATGTCTGGTCTTGAAGTGAAAATGTGTATAGCGTTAGCCAGTGTACACCCAGTAACCCAACAACTATAATCAGCGAAGCTACGCGCCCAGAAGTGGCTTGAACTTGGCGGTCTTCTTGACGGCTGACTAGCTGACCATAGCGAATAAGTCGCCAAACTGTTCCCAGGAAGAAAATGAAATAGCTGATTGATAAAAAGACTACTCTCGAGTCTCTTACAACTCCAAACTGTGCAGCTGGAATGACAATCAACACAGCAATAACAGCCAGTAAGGCAAAAATCAATCCTACAGGTTTCAGGAACGCCGCCATGAATACAAGCTCCTTAGCATTGAACTATGTAGATTTAGACCAAACGCTGAACATCGACAAAACAGTGACAAAATTTCAGTTACCCTTGAAGATGCAACACCGAAAAAGATTGACTCCGGTGATTATATCACTCTCATCGTATGACAGACTCCGGATCAAATGATAGCCCTGAATTACTTTCTGTAACTCAAACTGCCAAGCTACTGAATGTAACTCGTCAGCGAATTCACGACCTAATTAAGAATGGTCAGATAATAGCTTGCAAACTTGGGCGTTACTATTACATAGAAGTTTCTGAGGTAGAGAGATACAAGAATCAACCTACTGGAAAACCCTATCAGCCGCGTAGTACAACCTCTGAAAAACTTTCTATTGACAATTGACAATAGAGTTTATAGACTCAAGCAATACTAACGTACTAGAGATGAAGTCAATGCTTCCGTTTCAAGCGATCGCACCTGATGTTGCAACTCAAAAAGGACTGGAACAAGTTTACATGAGTGAACATGGCATACTCTACCAAGGAGACTGCCTTCAACTTCTGTCAGCTTTGCCTGATGAGTTTGTAGATCTGGTATTTGCCGACCCACCTTTTAATCTTGGTAAAGAATATGGTGAAGGTATAAATGATTTCATGGAGACAGAACAGTACTTAAACTGGTCGCAACGGTGGCTTGATGAAAGTATTCGCGTACTTAAACCAGGTGGCAGCTTATTCATCTTCAACCTGCCCAAATGGTGTATCGAGTACGGCGCATACCTCAATCGCAAAGAAATGTGTTTTCGGCATTGGATTGCTTGCAGAATGCCGAAGGCTTTTCCTAGAGGTAAAAAGATGTCTCCGGCTCACTATGGACTGATTTATTACACAAAAGGCGAACCAGCGGTCTTCAACAAAGTCTACACACCCATTCAACTATGTCGGCACTGCGGCAAAGAGATTCGTGACTATGGTGGGCATCGAAAAAGCCTCAATGAAAAAGGCATCAACTTAATGGATGTTTGGGACATGCCAGAAGATGTCTGGGAGGATGCCCCGGAAGCTTCCAATACTGAAGTTTTATGGACGTTAACTGAAGAGATGTGGGCTGATATTCCACCCGTTCGGCATCGTCGCCATAAAAAACGAGTCCCCAACGAACTAGCTCCCATTATGCTGGAACGGATTATTGCAATGGCATCTGATCCAGGGCAGATTGTGGTCGATCCTTTTGGGGGTTCTGGTACTACATTTTACGCAGCAGAAAAACTACACCGTTACTGGATTGGTTCAGAAATTGGAGATACAGAACCAGCAATAGAACGCTTGACTGACTTGGCTAATGGAATTGTAGAACAATGGGAATCGGCAAGGGGAAGCAAGAAATTGAAACAATCTAAAACAACTGCATTACAACTGCCCATTCCTTACTCGACATAGCTTTTATGGAGGAAAATTTAGACTAATGCACGACCATCTGTTCCTTTAGTAATCTTTGGTACGTTTTCATCTAGGCGATCGTGTTCAATTACGAAGATTGCTAGAAAACCCTCTTCAATGCGGACAGCCCGCCAAATATCAAAGTATGGCTCTAGCTCTTCATAGTTGCCAATCCGATCGGTTAGATAAGGGTAGAGTTTTCTACTTGGAAGTACCAAGACAGCGCCTAGAAAGACACCCCGCAGTAATCCAAGACAGAGTTTATTCACTGCTCGATGACTTGAAGAGATATTGCCCGTTTCCCACTCAAGGGCAAAAAGATAGTTGTCAATGACCTTTGTTGCATCTATCTTTCCTGGCGATCGCGTTGCATAGTTAATCGAAGTTTCGAGACTCCATCCAAATTTATCCCTCAACGCAATCATGCAAGCATCTTTAATTGGCTTGACACCATTACCGTGCTTTGATGGATTGATGGTAAAACTAAATGTGCCAGGAGGATGAACGATTAAAGAGATAGCATCACGAATTTCAGCCCGAATGATAGACCAGTCGTTTGATTCTTCAAAATTCCCAACACTGATTAGAGAAACTTCTTGAACAATTTTCATACTAATTTTAAAACTTGAAGCCTAACTCAGCGTTGAAAATTAAGATGGCCGAAATAGCTCAACCACCGCCGGTTTAGTCACTTTCCCCATCGCGTTGCGCGGTAATTCTTCAACTATCAAAATTTGAGTTGGCACTTTATACACAGCCAATTGCTCTTTTGCCCAACTCCTAAGAGATTCTAATGTCAAAGTTTGCTTCCCTTGCAATACTAACGCCGCACAAACTCGTTCACCCCACTCTATGTCTGCAACCCCAACCACTGCACATTCTTGAATATCTGGATGGGTTCTTAACACTTCTTCAATTTCCAAAGCTGAAACTTTATAACCTCCAGTTTTGATGATATCTACACTCATCCGTCCCAAAATACGATAGTTGCCATTCTCAACTACAGCCAGATCTCCAGTACGAAACCACCCATCTTGGAAGGCTTTGGCGGTTGCTTGGGGGTTTTGCCAATATTCCCGAAATACTGTTGTGCCTTTGACTTGAATTTCTCCTGGTGTTCCTGGTGGGGCTAATTCTCCATTCTCATCCACTAATCTCACTTTCACTTGAGGTAACGGCTTTCCCACATATCCTGACAAACGTTCACCGTGTAAAGAATTCGATAGCGCCATGCCAATTTCCGTCATCCCATAGCGCTCTAACAGAAAATGTCCGCTGATGGTTTGCCACTTTTCTAAAACTTGAACTGGTAAGGCTGCTGAACCAGAAACCATCAGGCGCATTTTTCCACAGCCTGCTGACATGCTTTTTTGCTGTTCGCTCTCGGCATTTTCCCAAGCAGCAATCAGCTTGACATATATTGTCGGTACTGCCATAAATAAGGTTAAGTCACCGTCACAAATTCGCTTCCACACAACTTGGGCGTCAAATTTGCTCAACATGTGACACTCTGCGCCAGCCCATAAAGCACAAGTTAATATATTGACAATTCCGTGAATATGATGTAAAGGCAGTACATGTAAAATGCGATCGCTTGATGTCCATTCCCAAGCGGTAACCAAGCTAGTGACTTGTGCTTGAATATTTTCATGGGTGGTAACGACACCCTTCGGTTTACCTGTTGTACCGCTGGTGTAGAGAATTAAGGCGCGTCTGGTGATATCTATTTCTGGGAGGTTAGCAATATTAGATGGGAGGGTTTGGGAGGTGAGAAGAAATCGCAAATTTTGTGATTTGGCGATCGCTTGGAGTGTATCCTCAAAATCAGGATGGGCAATAATAATCGATGCTCCAGAATTTGCGATCGCATACTCTAATTCTGGGCGCGGGTGGGAAACACACAAAGGTACCGCTACTCCACCAGCACGCCAAATCCCCCACTGAGTGCCTACATACTCAAATCCAGGCGGAATGAGAAAAGCAACTCGCTCCTCGTGTAAATCATTTGCATTCTCAAGAAGATTGGTAGCAATTTGACTGGAGGTATGGAGTAAATCGCTATAAGTAAATACTCCTTGGGTGGTGGCTAATGCTATTTTCTCATTGTGTGATTGAGCGCGAGTAATCAATGGGAGATTCACGTTTTTTTACCGATTTAAGATTAATGCAGTCTGGTTAAACAAGTCGGAAGTCGGAAGTACAGTTTTGTAATGGGGATTTAAACCCCACCACAAAACTTGCTTTTTTATAGAACTAGGGGACAAAAAAGTGCCGAATTTGTTGAGGCAAATTCGGGTTAAACCTTAGCTTTTTTTCACATCACGCGCCATATTGATATAGTAATCATCAATTTTTTTGATATTGGGACGACGGCGGGTAGTGACAGGAATTTCAGGAGTGGTATTCTGAGCCGTTGGAATTGGCTCTTTATTTGTATCTTGCTGCCGATCGGATTCCAAGAAATAATTAGAGTTAGTAAATCCGAACACCCTGGTAAAAAAGCCAAGCACATTTGCGACAAAATTCAACAAAGGTTTGAAAACAACAGAAAAAAAACCTTCCAAACGGAGGAAGAAATTACGAATAATTTGAGTTAGACGAAGCATAGTACCATCCTCTATGATTGCCTATTACTATTCTGACTTAATTCTGCAACTAAGATTCAATGGCTACTATAGCGATCGCAAATGAGTGGTAACAAAATTTAGGCGTTGCTGAATCAGAGTATGAATTGACATTTTTAATATAATTAAACAACGATTCTTTGCGCCTTTGCGTCTACCCTTCTCCTTCTCCTATCGGAGACGCTGCGCGAACGGAAACGCCTAAAGGCGAATGCGTGAGACTAATAGGACTTACGCAAAAATTGCCAAAAAGCTTAATTTATCGTAGACGCTTTGCGGCTTGCCGTAGGCTACCGCCAAGACGCCTTCGCGGAGCGTCTCGTTAGAGAAGAACGCCAAGAATTCGTAGAGTATGCGTAAGTCCTAACTAATTCATACTTTCAATCAGCAACGCCTAAATTTATTGCCTAGAACAATACCTTCGCAATTTTTTTGTAGGTTGGGTTGAGCGAAGTGAAACCCAACCTACGAATCGAGTCATTTTTCGATTTGGCGAATGCGAGTGCGTCTGGCAGAGAAGGTATTGTAAAAAGTTAAGGGTTTTATTTTTAATTTTGTATTTTTCGGTAAGGTAAAACAATACTGACAATAGTTTGTTGTTCGGGAATGCTATTGATGATGAATTCACCGCCATATAATTTGATTATGTGCTGCACAATACTGAGTCCCAGTCCAGAGCCTTGTTGTTCGTGTAACTTGCGATTAAATTGAATAAATGCTCCAATTCTTTCGATTTCTTCAATTGTCATTCCTTTACCATTATCCACGAAATATAAACGAAATTTACTGCGATCGCAATTGCTAATAACTCGAACTTGACTACCACGCAAAGAAAATTTAAAGGCATTGTCTATCAATTCTTCAATGACAATAGTTAATTTATCTTCGGGAATTTGCAAAATTGATTCTGTAAGTTCAAGACTTAAATCTTTGGTTCGAGAAAATTCTCTAGCTTTTTGAAGACAAACATCACTAATAACTGTTTTAGCAACAGATTCATCTGAAGTTTCTTGAATTTCTCGAATTTTTGTGCTATCTCGGATGATTAATTCTAAATTAGAATATAATAAAAATCTTTGCGTTAATTTATTTAATCGATTGGCAGAGGTGTAAATTAATTCTGCAATTTCGATTTCTTCAGATTCACGCATCATGCTAGAATTGTCAACTAACAATTGTGACATACCAATAATCCCATTCAAAGGAGTATTGAGTTCATGAGGCAATGAGTGAGCAATATTCATTCTTAGTTCATCTAGCTTAGCTTGAGATTGACGCTGAACTACAGATTGTTTATGAAGACGAGTAGCGATCGCTTTGAGTAATTCTTCAGTTGTAAATGGTTTTGTTAAATAATCATCGGCTCCAATTTCCATACCATGACGAAAATCTAAACGCTCAGCTTTCGCAGTAACAAATATCAAAGGAATATTGACAGTTGCTTCATTTTTACGCAGAGCAGACAGTACACTATAGCCGTCTAACTCTGGCATCATAATGTCACAGATAATCAAATCAGGTAATTTGGTTTTGGCAATTTCTAATCCAATTTTACCGTTGGGAGCTATGAAAGTTTTAAAGTCAGAAAGTTGTAAAATTTCTTCGAGATTTTCCCGAATTTGATCTTCATCTTCAATGATTAAAATGGTGTTCATCTACGATATTATTTTTACCCTGTTTATATTAAAAACTGATTTTGTTTATTAAGTTCTGATAGTTTATTTTTCCCAAAATTATTTATGAATAACACATTAGTTATTTTTATATTAATTTTTTGTAAACTAACGCTGAATAATTCTTAACTTATTTCTTCCTTTGCGCCATTTGCAGTAGCCCGTCTTGAAAAGCTCAGAGACGGTCGTTGGTATTAACTGAAGGTATTGGTAACAATCAGCGGCAGTTCCACTCTAAATGTTGTGCCGACTCTAACTTGACTAGCAAATGTAATTCGTCCTTTATGTAGATATACACATTTATTCACTATTGTCAAGCCTAATCCAGTCCCTGGTGTATTACCAACATTACTACCTCGGTAGAACGACTCAAATAAATGTTGCTGATCCTCTGGTGAAATCCCGATACCTTCATCTTTAATAATCAAAACTGCTATTCCAGCTTGAATTAATAAATCAATTTGAATATTACTATCAATTGAGGAATATTTGACCGCGTTTGAAAGTAAGTTGCTCAAAATTTGTCGCAGAAGTGGATTGTCCATGATGAATTTAGGACTTACGCAAACTTTACGAACTCTTGGCGTTCTTGGCGTCTTGGCGGTAGCCTACGGCAAGCCGCAAAGCGTCTACGATAAATTAGGCTTTTTGGCTATTTTTGCGTAAGTCCTAGAATTGATTATTGTCTGATGAACTACCTTGGTATTGAGGAGAAAAGACTAAGTGATGATTAGGAGAACTCAGTTGTAGTTCATCTATAGCGTTTCCCGACCTACTGAGGTACACCTGTAGGGGCACGGCACTGCCCATAGGTGTCAACTTAACGTGAAACCGATGTCCCGCAAGGAACTGAAGTTCCTTGCTCATAGCAAAAGTCATCTAAAGATGACTAAGATATACTTAAAAATCTTTAGTCATCTTTAGATGACTTTAACTGTTAGCCTGTGAAATTTATTTCTTGGTGGGCGAGGAAGCCAACAGATAAGCTATTTCTAACTTAAGTTGACACGCATGGGCACTGCCGTGCCCCTACACCTGGCGATATGATGAGTTTGTAGTAAGCACAAAGCGTGCTTAAAATCAAGGACTAAAGTCCTAACTACAAACTTATTTGCTTATCATATTTAAGGCGACGAATTAATAGATATTTGTAGATTTTAACTGACAGTTTCTAGCCCCCGCAGCACTTGTCGAATAATATCTGATGGCACTTCATCAGTAATTTTCACTACACCAATTTGTGTTGGCAAAATAAACCGCACTTTCCCGTCTTTGACTTTTTTATCTAACTGCAAGGCTTCAATAATTGCTTCAATATCTACCCCAGCTGGTAACTGAGTCGGTAAACCTGTTTTTTGAATTAAAGCATTTTGACGTTCAGTGTCTTCCTTTTGCCACATTCCCAATTCCACAGCAATTTGCCCAGCCGCTACCATACCGATCGCCACTGCTTCACCGTGATTGACTAAACGATAACCAGTCAAACTTTCCACCGCATGACCAATGGTATGTCCATAGTTGAGAATCGCCCTTAATCCACCTTCTTTTTCATCTTTGCTAACAACATCAGCTTTTGCTTGACAAGAACGTATTAATATGCTATTCACCAATTCTGGTTTAACATAGCGGAGTTGGTCGAGGCGTTTACTTGCTTCTAACTGGGCAAACAATTCGGCATCCCAAATCACACCGTATTTTATAACTTCTGCCATCCCTGCCCGAAACTCGCGCATCGGAAGAGTTTTCAACACTTCTGGGTCAATCAAA
This sequence comes from Nostoc sp. CreGUA01, assembly GCA_034531095.2. GTDB lineage: Bacteria > Cyanobacteriota > Cyanobacteriia > Cyanobacteriales > Nostocaceae > Nostoc. The sequence continues at coordinate 18,637 of JAVRBV020000188.1, forward strand.
ACCAAGCGCGGTTGATGGAATGCCCCAATTAAGTTTTTCCCGTGGGGATGATTGACACCAGTTTTGCCACCAATTGCCGAATCTACCATTGCCAACAGAGAGGTAGGCACTTGCACAACATTAATTCCCCGCAGCCAGGTTGCGGCGGCAAAACCTGTCATATCACCAATTACACCTCCCCCCAAAGCCACCATAGTAGAAGAACGTTCCAGGCGGTTTTCCAAGGCAACATCGTAGAGTTTTTGGATGGAGTTGAGGGTTTTGTAGCGTTCCCCTGGTGGTAGGGTGCAGCTAGCAACATCAAACCCAGCAGCTGTCAGAGATGCAATGGCTCTTTCACCAAAATGCTTAAAAATCGTGGGATTAGAAACCAGCAGTACCTTCTTGCCTAGTTTGAGGCTGGCCATGTGTTGACCGAGTTGATCTAAACTCGCAGGTGCGATGGCAATCTCATAAGATTGCTCGGGTAAATTCACATTAATTACAGAAGTCATTGCCCAATCCCAAACAAGCGCCCGTGGGGTGTATTCTATCGCAATCTTGGGAATGGGGATAGGGCATGGGGCATGGGGGGATGAGGGGGATGAGGGGGATGAGGGGGTGTGGGGGGATGGGGGGGTGTGGGGAGAAAGAGAATTTATACTTCCCCCTCCTCCCACACCGGACACACCTCTTCCCAATGCCCAATGTCCAATACCCAATGCCCAATGCCCAATGCCCAATATCCAACATCTAATGATTCAATAGATTTAGGAAGTATTGTGGAGAAAAATAAATGTTTGCAATCGTGTCTTACATCGGGTTCTTGGGTTTATTCTTTGGTCTAGCTCTTGGTCTGTTTTTTGGTCTACGCACTGCCAAGATAATTTAATCAAGACCAAATTACAGCAAATTGCACCTTGGTGACGTACAGATAATTGTAGGGGCACAACATGTTGTGCCCCTACATATGTGATTTATTTACCTGAAAAATGCTGTGAGTACTTATCCCACCACAGCAGGGCTTGTTAATTTCTCTTGTCTTTGGGAAGGCGGACGCATTTCTAAACCGAGTAAATTCAGCATTGCGCGATCGCTATCATAATCTGGACAGGGAGTTGTCACCGTCAACATTTTGTTATCGTCGCTAGAAAAGATAGAATTGGCTCCTGCCATAAAGCACAAAGCTTGTTCAACTTGAGAAAGTCTAGCCCTGCCAGCACTGAGACGCACATCGGAACCTGGCATTAAAATTCTGGCTGTGGCAATCATTCGCACAACATCCCAAATGGGGACATCAGGCTGATTTTCTAAGGGTGTGCCTGGTACTTGGGAGAGAATATTAATTGGTACAGACTCTGGGTGGGGATGTAAGTTTGCTAAAGTTTGCAACATACCAATGCGGTCATCCACAGTTTCGCCCAAACCAAGAATACCGCCAGAACATACAGTCACATTTGTTTGACGGACATTCTCAATTGTGTTCAAGCGATCGCCATATGTCCTTGTGGTAATAATTGTGCTGTAATATTCTGGGGAAGTATCCAAGTTATGGTTATAAGCGTAAAGTCCCGCATCTTCCAATCGCTTGGCTTGATTTGGTGTCAACATTCCCAAAGTGCAGCATACTTCCAAACCCATTGCCGTCACATCCTTGACCATTTCTAGGACTTCCTCAAATTGTGAGTTATCCCGCACTTGACGCCAAGCAGCACCCATGCAGATGCGGCTAACACCAGTTGCTTTTGCTTTTTGAGCAATGTTAACCACTGTTTCCTTTTCCAGGAGTGCTTGTGGCTTGACCTCAGTTTGATAGCGCGAAGATTGGGCACAGTAGCTACAATCTTCTGGACAACCTCCAGTTTTAATAGATATAAGCTTACAAACTTGGATTTTTGTTGGGTCATGATATTGGCGATGCACGCTAGCAGCTTGATAAATCAGCTCTAGCAAAGGCGTGTTGTATATCGCCCTAATCTCTAATTCCTGCCAATCGTAGCGTATTCCCACCGTCACTATCCTTCTTGTAGACTAGGTTTATCAAGGCTGTCTTTTGGTTAAATTTCCTCTGGTACAGCGTTTGGGCAAAGGGATTTTATCGAAGTTCTTAATCACCCATTAGCTCTCAATCCTTGCGCCTAGATATTTAGACATCAGCTTATCAAGATTTTGCTTGAATGGCAGATTCAGAGTGAAAATACTCAGGGTATTTTTTGAGGGGAGGTGGGGAGGTGGGGAGATGAGGGGGATGAGGGGGATGAGGGGGATGAGGGGGATGAGGGGGAGCAGGGGAGGCAGGGGGGGAAAGAAAGAATAATCAATGCCCAATGACAAATGACAAATGACAAATGACAAATGAAAAATGACAAATGACCAAGTTTATGAAATTAGAACTGCCATTAATTAGAAGCGATCGCCTGTTATTGCGATCGGCTATTCAAGAGGATATACCTCAAATTCTTAAATACTTTACTGATAATAAAACTTATCTTACTCCATTCTACCCTCTTTGGGCTGATGGTTTTTTCACTCAGGAATATTGGCAGTATCAAATAGAGAACAATTTTCTGGAATTTATCAATGGTCAATCTTTAAAGCTATTTATTTTTACTAAAAAAAATCCCACTGTAATTATTGGGACTATCAATTTTAGTAATTTTGTTCGCGGTGCTGCTCATTTTTGCTATGTGGGATATAGCCTTGCTGAAACGAAGCAAGGCAAAGGATATATGACAGAAGGGCTAAAAATAGCAATTCAATATCTCTTTGAAGAGTTAAATTTTCACCGTGTTATGGCTAATTATATGCCTCACAATCGCCGCAGTGGCAATGTCCTCAAAAGGCTCGGTTTTGTCATCGAAGGATATGCTAGAGACTATTTATTAATTAATGGACAATGGGAAGATCATATTTTAACAAGTCTGATCAATCCTCATTGGCAACCACCGAAATCTTAAAATAATTCGTAATTGAGAATATGTCGATGCTGATGCCCAAGCCAGAGGTAGTATTAAGAGAAAGAATGAATTAAGTTTTCCTCGTAATGACTCTGGCCCAAACTCCAAACTACAAGAATTCTAGCAATCCTTTTCTCTCCCTGAACTACGAAAGCGCCTGGGAATCTTTAGGCGATGACTACTACGATGAGGTTGCAGCAGAAGAATTTCCCCAACATATCTTGCGTTGGCGTAACGATGCACTATTACCACGTTTAGGTCTTGACCCCCAAGTAGTTAAAGATGAAGATTTCATCACAGCTTTTGGTAAATTTGAGGGACGCAAACCCTTTTTAGCAATGCGTTACCACGGCTATCAATTTGGTGAATATAACCCACTCTTGGGTGATGGTAGAGGCTTTCTTTACGGGCAAGTACGCGGTACTGATGGCCAATTATATGATTTTGGCACCAAAGGTTCCGGAAGGACGCCTTACTCCCGTGGTGGCGACGGTTTGCTGACGCTTAAAGGTGGAGTGCGGGAAGTTCTGGCTGCGGAAGCGCTGCACCACTTGGGTGTACGTACTTCGCGCTGTCTGAGCATGATTGAAACAGGTTTATCACTGTGGCGGGGGGATGAACCTTCGCCTACTCGTTCATCTGTAATGGTGAGAATGAGCAATTCTCACATTCGCTTTGGTACTTTTGAACGCCTACATTATTTGCAGCGTCCAGATTTAACTCGGAAGCTGTTAGACCATGTAATTCAAGAATATTATCAAAACTTGAACACCCAAGAAAATAAATATGCCTTGTTTTACGCCGAATTAGTTAAAAGGGTTGCAGAATTAGCAGCACAGTGGATGGCTGCGGGTTTTTGTCATGCAGTTCTCAATACTGACAATATGTCGATTACAGGAGAGAGTTTTGATTATGGGCCTTATGCGTTTATTCCTCACTATAATCCATACTTTATTGCTGCGTATTTTGACTATTATGGACGCTATTGTTACATTCATCAACCGAGCGTTTGTCAGTTGAATCTAGAAATGCTCCAAGACCCTTTCAAGGCGATTATTAATCAAGACGATTTGAAGTTTGGATTAGGAAAGTTTGATGAGTATTATCAAGCTGAATACAGTTCTTTAATGTTGAAAAAATTGGGTTTTGTAGAGTTGGCGCATCCACAAGCCAAAGAATTACTGAATTTAACGATTGAATTTTTAACTAATAGCAAAGTTGGTTATCACGAATTTTTTTATGAGATGGCTCGTACCTTTTCAGCTAAATGGCGAGATGAACCAGGCTTTGTGATGAATACTTGTGAGATTGTACCAGTACCGGGAGCGTCAGGAATTTTTGATGATTGGTGTATATTGTACCATAAAATATTGAATGATTTAGATTGCGATCGCCTAGAAAAAATCGCTCAAACTCTAGCTTTTCATAATCCCAAAACGGCATTATTAAGACCTGTGATTGAATCGATTTGGGAACCAATTGTTCAAGAAGATAATTGGCAACCTTTTTATGATTTAGTACAGAAAATTCAATCTCGAAAATAGTTATAAAGGGGCATTAGGAGTTAGGAGTTAGGAGTTAGGAGTTAGGAGTTAGGAGTTAGGAGTTAGGAATTTTCCCCTCTGCTCTCTGCCTCCCTTGCTTCCCACACTCCCCACACTCCCTCATCTCCCTCATCTCCCTCATCTCCCTCATCTCCCCACTCCCCACTCCCCACTCCCCTCCTAACCCAATTCCTGAGTATAAAATTGGGCATAGCAACCCTCTAAGGCTAATAATTCTTCATGGGTTCCTGATTCAACAATTCGTCCTTTTTCCAGAACTAAAATCCGATCGCACTTTCTAAGTGTTGATAAACGATGTGCAATAATAAATACTGTCCGGTTTTGCATTAGTCTTTCTAAGGCTTGCTGCACCAAAACTTCTGATTCTGAATCTAATGCAGATGTCGCTTCATGAATAATCAAAATTTGTGGATTCAGATGAACAACACGAGCGATGGCAATTCTTTGTCTTTGTCCTAGTGATAAGTTTACCCCACCTTCGCCTACCCAAGTACGATAACCTTCTGGCAATTCGCTAATAAATTCATGGGCGTTAGCAATTTTCGCTGCTGCTGTCACTTCTTGCATATCAAAAAAGTCTTTTCCAAAGGCAATATTCTGGGCAATTGTTCCAGAAAACATGATGCTTTGTTGGGGAACAATGCCAATTTGTCGCCGCAGACTATTTAATTTGACATCCCGAATATCAACTCCGTCAATTAAGATTTGACCAGTTTTGGGGTTGTAGAAACGGGGTAAGAGATTCACGAATGCAGTTTTTCCAACATCAGAAGTACCCACAAGGGCGATCGCTTCACCCGATGATACCAAAAAACTGATATCCTTTAATATCGGTTCCCCTGGTTGATAGCTAAAAGAAACATGACGATATTCTACTTGACCTTCGACTCGATGTAAAGCGATGGCATTTGCTTTTTCTATCACCGTTGGTTTAATTGCCATCAACTCAAAAACCCGATGAATAGATGCTTTGCCCTGCTTCAATTCGTTGTATTTTTTAGTAATGTGACTGATGGGGTCAATTAACAACGTCCCTGCCGCCAGATAACTAAAAAAATTGGATATTGTCAAATTGTCTTGGGAAATTTGCCAAGCCCCCACTATTAGTAAAGATAAAATAATTGAGGTTTCTAAAAATCCCACAATGGGAATTTTAATTGCTTTTAGCCGTTGTGCTGAATATTTTGCTTTCAAACTGCGTTCTGCTTCATCACCAAAACGGGCAATTTCGTAATTTTCCGCTGCAAAAGCTTGTACCAAACGTATACCGCTAAAAATTTCTGAAAAGATAGCAGATAAACCCGATGCCCGATTTTGACTTTTTAAAGAATGCTTGCCTAACTGTTTGCCAAACCAGCCAATTAAAATACCAATTAATGGTGCAAGTATCACCGCCACTAGTGTCAATTGCCAATTCAGATAAATCATGTAAATTGGAATTGCCACCAACTGCAAAACACAGGGAATAAAGTCGTGAAATATTTTATTTACTACTTCACCAACCCGGTCAACATCTTCGGTGAGGCGGTAAGATAAATCTCCTGCTTTTGCTGTTTCAAAATAGCTGAGATTTAGCTTTTGGAGATGTGAGTATACTTGTTGGCGGAGAACAAAAGCAACTTTTAAAGCAGCTTTCGCCATGTACATATCTTGTATGGACTGAAACAAGGCTCTCACAAGAAAGATTAAGGCACAAGTCCCAGTTATTTGGACGATCGCTACTACATTACCTTGTCCGAAGGGAATCGCTAATTTCCCAGCAAGATTAATTAACACTAGTGTTGCCAGCACATATCCGAAAATGCCAATAAATCCCTTAGTGATAGTTCGCCACTGGGGTCGGATATAAGGCAGCAGTAGCCAGTAATTAGAACGCGTTTTCAAGCTCTAACGTCCAGAAAAATAGGGTGTGGGGCATTGGGTATGGGGCATAGGGCATGGAAAGAGGATGGGGGGATAAGGGGATGGGGGGAGTTTGGGGGGAAAGAAAATTGATGCTTCTCCCTCTTCTGCTTCCTCCCACACCTCCCCATCTCCCCATCTCCCCATCTCCTCATCCCCCTCATCCCCCTCATCCCCCTCATCTCCCTCATCCCCTCATCTCCCCATCCCCCCATGCCCTAATTTAAATTATTTCTGCTCGATTTCCCAACGAAATAGCCGTGGCAATTGTGATACGTCTATAGCGTAATTGACAATCCATAGCACCAGTTCAAAAATTAAGAAATATCGCACCCACACCAACTTGTTTTCAGAACTTATAATTGTTAAACCCTCATATAATTGCCAGAAACGGTACGGTAAGTATATGTAAGGAACCATTACCCACACTACATTTTGCAACTCTCTGAGGGTGACTCTCTCGGAAATGATTTGCAACCCTAATACGATAAAATACCAACCAAATACACTTAAAACAGTGCGATCGTTCCACCATACACCCCACAATAGCATCACTACTAATGGCAGTAGTATTCCGAATACTTGCACTGAGCCAAACCAAATTTTATACCAACCGGGAAATGGTAAAGGCAAAGTGTAGGTTTTTGTGTTTCTCCAACCCCAGTTTACAACCACAATAAAAAGTGTGGCAATGATGAAAAAAATCAGGTTTTCTACCAATAGGTAGAGGTTGATGTTTAAGGAAGTCATAAAATCTTATGCGTAGCTGAAAAACCCAAACTGCTTTATCCTTTAATTCTGACTTCTAACTTTCTACTCCTGCATTCTGACTCCTGACTTCTGAATTCTGACTCCTGACTCCTGAATTCTGACTTCTGAATTCTGAATTCTGAATTCTGACTTCTTCTTCAACGACCTAGCCAACTCTTGATGATATCAAGCAGACTGGAACCTCCCCAAATCAATGCCAACAGAATTGAAGTAGTCAAAATTGCCCCCATCAAACACATAACTAAACCACCCAAGCTAATGGCGCCATCATCTTCCGATAAGCCAAAGCTAGTGACGAAAATTCCCATTGCTGGTAGGGTATTAGTTCCGGGAATTGGAATCATCATGGAAATTGCCATCAAAGCGATCGCACTACCAATGGTGACTCTCCCTGGTAAAGTAGTACAAATATAGCTCAAACGAGGACGAGCGATCGCTTCAATTCTTTTTAACCAAGGAATCCCTGCTTTCAAAAAACCCTGGACTGTTTCAAGTTTGATGGCATGATTCATCATTTTCTTTGGTAGCCAGGGAATTTTAGCACCAGCAATCAGCTGTATCGCTAAGATAAAAATTAAGATTCCGAAGGGAACTGAGTAACCAGGCGCAGGCACCGGCAAAGCTGAAGGCAGAGATAAAATTATCAGCAAAAATCCAAAAATTCTTTCTTTTGCTAGTAAGAGAATATCTGCCAAAGTTACAGTTGCGGGTCGTTCTTCTTCAAAAAAATAGCGCTGTAATTCATTAGATAGTTTAGCCATAATTTACCGAAAATTAATTCTCAGTTGTCCACAATATCTTAACGTTCAGCAATTTTCTTGAATAAAAAGTAATATTAAATTTATGTAAAGTTGTTTTGTGATTTTCAAGTCAATATCAGTTCAGGGGTGCAAGATGCAAAGATATTGGAAACTACTAAGACTATTTTGGAGTGCGGCGATCGCATCTGAGTTGGAGTATCGCATTAATTTTGTTATAGCCAGCCTCAGTAGCTTGGGAAATCTTGCCGGTAGTCTCTTTGGACTATTCTTGTTTTACCGTACCGGCTACACTTTTGCTGGTTGGTCATGGGAAGCAGCTTTATTAGTTTTAGGAATTTTTACTTTATTGCAAGGGTTTTCTGCCACTTTTCTGGCACCGAATTTAAATCGCATTGTCCGCCATGTCCAAGAAGGCACTCTTGATTTTATATTATTGAAACCTATTGGTAGTCAGTTTTGGCTTTCCACCCACACCATTTCACCTTGGGGACTACCAGATATAATCTTTGGCTGCATCATCATTGGCTACGCAGGTCAACGCCTTGGTGTAGGAATAGACAAATATCTACTCAGTGTAGTGCCGTTATTCTTTGGCTTGGTGATTCTCTACAGCCTGTGGTTTCTACTTGGTTCCATGACTATTTGGTTTGTTAAAATATACAATGTCACCGAAGTACTACGTAGTTTATTAGAAGCAGGAAGATATCCAATCACAGCTTATCCAACTGTTTACCGCTTTTTCTTCAGCTTTGTGGTTCCAGTAACTTTTTTAACTACAATTCCAGCCCAAGCGATGCTAGGTCGTGGTGAAATTAGCTGGTTACTAGGTGCTGGAGTATTGGCAGTGGCGTTATTTTTCGTTTCTACTTGGTTTTGGCGATTTGCGTTGCGGTTTTATACCAGTGCTTCGAGTTAATGGGGATTAATCCCCAAAGTCTAAAAGTATCGCCTTTTTGATTTTAGAGCGATCGCTCCTATCTCTACTGATTTTCACCTAAACTTTATAAGTTTTTCTAAAAATCTTGAATAAATTTCAGGAATTTACATAGCGGATATGAACTTAATAGTAGACTGTCAACTGCTTAAAAACCTAAAAGGCTAGAAAATGAGTTCTGAATCTAACGTCAAATTAACCATTGCTCTTTCTAATCCAGACCCAGATCCAGAAGAGCAAGAACGGGAAACACGAAATCTCCTGCGAGAGGTCAGAGAGTTGGATGTAGAAAATGCTGAACTCGTAGCAGTAACAGAAATACCAGAAGGCTCGAAGGCTTTAGGAGGTTTCCTAGTGGGAGTATTGCAGGCAGAGGTGAGCCTAGCCAATTTTAAGAAATTGTTGGGATTTTTGGGCGATCGCTTGGGTGGAAAACCGATTGAATTAGAAGTAGAAGCCAACGGTAAAAAGCTGAAAATTACAGCCAGCAGTCAGGCAGAACTGACAGCAGCGCTGGAAGCTGCCGAAAGGTTTGTAGCCGGAGGCTGAGAAATCTCAAACAGAGGATAGTAAAATGACTAAGGTAGCCTTGCTAATTGGAGTCAGTGAGTATCAGCCTGGTCTAAATCCATTACCAGCCTCAGTTAAAGATATACAAGCGATCGCTAAAGTTTTACAGCATCCAGAAATGGGCGGATTTGCACAAGCAAACATCCAAAAACTGGAGAATCCCGAACCTCAGAAAATGCAAGAAGCGATCGAAATATTGTTTAGCGATCGTAGCAAAGATGACCTTGTAGTACTTTATTTCTCCGGTCACGGCATCAAAGATGAGAATGGCAAACTTCACCTAGCTACTCGTTTTACTCGCAAAAATTCCCAAGGACGGCTCATCAAATCAACTGCTGTTCCTGCTAGTTTCATTCACGACATTATGAATGAAAGCCGTTCTAAACGACAAGTCGTAATTCTTGATTGCTGCTTTAGTGGGGCATTTCCAGAAGGTTGGTCAGTTAAAGATGATGGTTCTGTTAATATTCAAGTTGAAATGGGGGGGGAAGGGCGAGTTGTTCTAAGTTCTTCCACTGCGACTCAGTATTCTTTTCAGCAATCAGGAGAAAATCTTTCGATTTATACCCGTTATCTGATTGAAGGTATTGAAACAGGTGCAGCAGATCAAGATAACGATGGGGAAATTTCAGTTGATGAGTTGCATGAGTACGCCAAAAAGAAAGTTCAAGAAGCAGCTCCAGCGATGCGGCCAGGAATCTCTGCATTCAGAGAAGGATTCAAAATCTTTTTGGCTAAAGCACCAATTGGCGATCCAAAACTGAAATATCGCAAAGAGGTGGAGCATTGGGCTACTAGGGGCGAGATTTCTAGTATTGGTCGCAAAACATTAGATGTCCAACGTGACAATTTGGGATTGCTTTCTGAAGAAGTTGCTGCAATTGAAGCTGAGGTTTTAAAACCTTATCAAGAGTACAAACAAAAATTGCAGCAATACGAGCAGGCATTCGTTGATGAGATTAAGAGAGAGTTTCCTTTGAGTGATTACACTCGTGGTGATTTGGAGCGTTATCAACAAATGTTAGGACTTAACAGGCAAGATGTGGAATCAATTGAAGCAAGACTAATGGCAGAAGAAGTCACACCTATTTATCAGGCTCCACCATCAGTACAACCACATCATCTTCGAGAGATACTTTCTGGGCAAAAGTCCTCTTCATCAAATCAAACAACGACACCAAAAATTAATATTTCTCAGGCTCCACCATCAGTACAACCACATCATCGTTTAGAGATACCTTTTGTGTCAAAGTCTTCTTCATCAAATCAAACAACGACACCAAAAACCCATAATCCCAAACTGAAAACGATACGGCAGGTAATTGCTGGGATTTGCTTTTTTATTGGCGCATTTTTTGCTCTTGTTGCATGTAAGTTCCTAAGTAGAGGTTATGCAGGAGATTTTGTTGTTTTAACGCTCTTTGTCAGCATTATTTTTATTGTGCTGGGTATTATTTTTTCGGAAATGGTGCAAAACTCGTGATTGTAATCATAATTCCTTAATTGAAGTTGTCTTTAACCGTAAATCTTGTGCTAATTAAACTTGAATGGTGCAGTTTTACTTAGTAGCGATCGCACTTGTTTATTGTGAGATTTTAAAATGGCGATCGCAGTTGTTTGTGATGATTTTTAAGAATAGCGATCGCACTTGTTTGTGATGATTTTTAAGAATAGCGATCGCATCTATTTTTTGATTTACAACAACCCGATAAATTCATCAACACTCAGCCCAACCTGTCTAATAATTGCTCGTAAAGTTCCTTTGTCTAATTCTTGATGATTTGGAACAACCACTTCAGCAAATGGCTCATCCCGACGTAAAATAATGTGGCTTCCACGTTGTCGCAAAAAATAAAAACCAGCTTTTCCCAAAGCTTTGATACACTCTTGACCAGAAAGAATCGGTAACTTGCTCATACATCAACCAAAACAGTTTCCAGACGATCTTCTGGAATAGGGCGACCTTCTTCTTTTAAAACCTCAATATATAATTCAATAGCTTCCTTAATATTTACAACAGCTTCTTCTTTAGTTTTGCCTTGACTAATGCAAGCTGGCAAACTAGGACATTCAGCGATCCAGTAACCATCTTCTCCTGGATAAATAATTACTTGTCTTTTCATCTACAACTCCTATATTTCCAAATAGCGATCGCATCTAGTCTTTCAGTTACACCAAATCGATTATAATAGGCGACCTTCTTATTTTAAAACTTACTTGATAATATAGCAATCCTAAATTATTCGTGAAAATTTATCTGAGCCTTTGTGTAGAAATTCTCTGGTAGCAGCGCAAGCATCGCCAAAAAAACGAAAAAAACAATTCACACAGTCCAAATTTGTGCTATTAGTTCTGAATAATTGATTTTTTACTATTTGCTGATTGGCATCTCCAGTATGAATTCATCAGAACTAGAAAGAGCAGACAACGATAGTCCCTGAAAAGAGATTTTATCAGCTTACTTTCCCCAAGCCATGCAATTTTTCTTTCCGGAAACAGCAGCATTAATTAATTGGCAACGTCCTCACGAATTTCTCGATAAGGAATTTCAACAAATTGCCCGCGAAGCAGAAGTTGGTCGGCGATATGCAGATAAATTAGTCAAAGTTTGGCAAACTCAAGGAGAAGAAATTTGGCTACTAATCCATGTGGAAATTCAAGCCACATCAGAAGACAATTTTAGCGAAAGAATGTTTTCTTATAACCTGCGAATTTTTGATAAGTTTGGGAAACCTGCAATCAGTTTAGCAATTTTGTGTGATGCTGACCCCAGATGGCGACCCAATCAATATAGTTATAATTACCCCGATACTAAACTGAACTTTGAATTTGGCATCGCCAAGCTTTTAGATTATCAAAACCGTTGGCAAGAATTAGAAGCCAGCAACAACCCATTTGCAATAGTGGTGATGGCGCATTTACAAACACAGCAAACAACAAAAAAGCTAGGACAACGTAAAGCTTTGAAATTTAGCTTGATTCGCCGATTGTATCAATTAGGATTACCAGAAACAGATATTCGTAACCTATATCGATTTATTGATTGGGTTATGATTTTACCAAAAGCTTTAGAAGCAGAATTTTGGCAAGAGTTTAAACAATTTGAACAGGAGCAGACTATGAGCTACATTACCACAGGCGAACGCATTGGCTACGAACGTGGCAAGGAAGAAGGCAAACAAGAAGGCAAGGAAGAAGGCAAACAAGAACAAGGACAAACTCTTGTCTTACGGCTACTACAAAGACGGGTAGGAGGGTTACCAGAAGAAGTTCGAGGCCGGATTCAAGCTCTTTCTTTAGAGCAGCTAGAAGCACTGGGAGAAGCTTTATTAGATTTTACAGCCATTGAAGATTTACTTAACTGGTTAGAAGCAAATCCCACAGGCTAGATGCCAAAAAATTTACAACAAGTCACACAGTTGGCACTTATCGTATTAGTTCAAATTAAACCAGAATTCAGAATTCAGAATTCAGAATTCAGAATCAATTTAGTGGGGGATTTAGACCACAGACACAATTGTAGACCACCAAATTTTTAATTTGGTGGGGGACTTCCTGCGTCGCTCTAAGCGTACCCCTACGGGGAAGCAAGCTACGCGTAGCGTCTCTAAGAGTTGCCATGCCGCAGGCTTTACGCTGCGCTATCCGCCAGTCATACAGAATACCTTTCCTGTATTCTGACGACTGACACCTTTATTCTTTCTTGTTAAAAAAGCTAAAGTCTCTCACAAAATATCTGGATTTTCACCCAACTCTCTTAATCTAGCCGCTAAACGAGCTGCTTTTGCAACTGCGGCTTGTGCTTGGAAAGCAGCAGCTTCGTCTGGTAACAAAACCAAATTGCCAGCCACATCATAAAATCGCAACCATATCGCCGTTTCTCTGTCTATTGTTCCTTCATAGGTTCCCAACCATAAACCTAATTTTTCACACCATAGCCAACCACGCTCATTCGGTGTTAAAGATTGATATTGCTGATGATGATTTAAATGCCACCCTTGCAAAGAAGTCGGATCGAAGGGGTCATAAACAAAATAATCTGAGGTATGAAAAGTTTGTTCGTAAAGGTCTTTCTTAACAGTCCGATCTATTTTGGCTGTGGATGGTGACATTAATTCGACAATCACATCAGGATAACGACCGTTTTCTTCCCACACTACCCAACCTTGACGAGAATTAGTCCCGTCCACATTCAGGACAGCAAAGAAATCGGGGCCACGGAAATCCTGGTTACGTACTTGGGCGCTGCTGTAATAAATAAACATATTACCGCCAGCGAAGAAATCATTGCGGTCAGCCCAAGCTTGTTGCAATGACCGAATCAGGACATTCATTGCGATACGGTGGCGATTTGATTCCAAGGGTTCTCCGTCATCAAAAATTAAATCTGTAGGCGGTGTGGGGTGTTCCCAGTCTACAACGGTTGCTGGATTGTTTTCGGTAGTCATGAGCGATCGCCTTTCTCAAGAAAAATACAGAATTCAGAATGGGTTATAAATTATCTTTAACCCAATTTCTAAAATTACGCATAGCTTGACTTCTGCCAATAGTTAAACACTGCTGAACGTATTCATTAACTAATTCAATTTTACAGGTTTAGTAGTCTTTGTTGAGTAGAAATTTTAATGACAAACTCTGTACCCCTTCCCAGTTCAGAAGTACAATTAATTGAACCGCCATGTCCTTCTACTATGATTTGACGCGCGATCGCTAATCCCAATCCCGTACCTTTGCCTACGGGTTTAGTAGTAAAAAGATGGTCAAATACTTTTTGTTTAACTTCCGGCGACATGCCTATACCATTGTCTGCAATCTTAATCAAAATATGATTGCCTGAATCTACTACACGGGTTTGAATAGTAATGCAATTAGGGTTAGCTAAAATTGCTTCTAGGCTGCGCTGTGTATTATATTCTTCAAGTGCATCAATGGCATTTGCTAACAAGTTCATAAACACTTGATTGAGTTGTCCGGCAAAACATTCGACTAAAGGTAATTGCCCATAATCTTTGAATATTTCAATTCCAGGGCGGTTTTCGTTAGCTTTTAAACGATGTCTCAGAATCAAAATAGTACTATCAATACCTTCGTGAACATCAAAGGGAACTTTATAATCGTGATCGGCTCTAGAGAAGGTTCGCAGACTATTGCTAATACTTCGGATACGGCTAACACCCAATTTCATCGAGTCCAGTAATTTCGGCAAATCTTCGCGTAAATAATTTAAATCCATCGCATGAATTTCGTCTTCAATTTCTGAACCGGGACAGGGAAATTTTTCTTGGTAAAGGTTAATTAGCCCAAACAAATCTTTAACATAATCTTTCGCTGGTTCAATGTTACCGGCAATAAAGCCAATAGGATTGTTAATTTCATGAGCAACACCCGCTACTAAATTTCCCAGAGCAGACATTTTTTCACTTTGAACTAATTGCAATTGCATTGTTTGGAGTTCTTGAAATGCTTGTTCTAATTGTTGTTTTTGATGTTGTAGCAATTGTTCTGCTTCCTGGCGTTCGGTGATATCTTCACTTGTACCAAGGATGCCAAAAACGTTTCCTTGTTTATCTCGTAGGGGAATTTTATTTGTATTCGACCAGATTTGTTTTCCGTCTGCTTGTTGCAATGTTTCAATAATGTTGAGTTCAGCTTGTCCAGACTCCATAACGCGGCGATCGCATTTTACATACCAATCTGATTCTTCACGAGTCCAAGAAAGATCGTAGTCGGTTTTACCGATGACATTTTCTGGTAATTTTACACCTGAAACCTCAGCAAAGTTACTGTTGCAACCTAAATAAACACTATTGCGGTCTTTCCAGAAAACAGACTGAGGAATATTATCAATAATTAACCGCAAAAATTGTTCGGTTTGCCCAAGGTTTTTTAATGTAATTTGTGCTTGATTATACAAACGAGCATTTTCCAGAGAAATTGCAACTTGAGTGCATAATAGATTCAAGATTTCCACGCGATCGCTCGTAAACGCCCCCGTAGTGAGATTGTTCTCTAAGTACAAAATCCCCAAAAGTTTGCCTTGGTATAGAATCGGCATACATAGCAAGCTTTTGGGTTGCCGACGGATGATATACGGATCGGCCATTAGGGTCGAATACATTGCTGTATTAATAATGACACTAGGTTGCAGTTTGCGTTTGACTGCATAAATTAAACTACGGGGTAGATCTGTGCTATCCTCAACAGCGATGGATTGCAATACGTTTGACGGCTGTCCAACTTCAGCAGTAGCCTCAACGACTAATTTATCTTCTTTGAGGATTAGCAACACACACTTATCTGCACCAGCATTTTCAATGACTACAGAAAGCAGTTTGCTAAGTAATTTTTCTATTTCAATTTCACTGGATAGAGTCTGAGAAGCTTTGAGAACTGTTGTCATATCTAGCATAAATGATACATTAGTGCTAGAAGTTACTGATTTGCTGAGGCTGGGATGCAAGTTAGCAAAGCTATCGTTGGTTGCGATGATATCATTGGGCGTGAGGGGCGAGCGCGTTTGTTGTAAAATTGGGGCTAGCAGTTCGGGATAACGCTGTTCTAAGTCATCAATTTTAGCTTTGGCATCCCAACGAGCATAGCAATAGTATGCATTAATCAAATACTCTTGGGCAATGCGTTCTTTGCCCCATTCTAAATAAAACTTGGCTGCGAGTTCATTAGCAAGTGCTTCTTCGTTGAGATATTCGTTTTTCTTCGCTTTGGCAATGGCGCGATCGTATAATTCGATGGCGTTCATATATTTGCCAGAAATTTTTGCCATTTCCGCAGATAGCAATAGGTATCTATGCAGAAAGTTTTTTGGGCAATTATCCGCCCAGTTTTTCTGGATTTGTTGATGTTCTTCCATCATTTCCCAATACTGCTTTTTCTCATCTGATGTCGCATTGGGATAAAGTGCTGCCAAAGTCAGCGGATAATAAAAATGATATTGAATAATTGGGAAGAAACCAGAGTTAGAAGGCAGGGTTTTTTCTGCTTCTTTTGCCGCTTGCATTGCATGATGATAGTGGCCATAAAGGTAGGATAATTGAATTTTTAGAAAACAGTACCAATTAATTCCATGCTCAAAGTTATGCTTTTGTCTCCAAATTTCTATGTAAGGAATATCTTGGTCATTGTGATTATCCAATAAATCAGTGTTTTTCAATATGCCCTGCAAGTTCAAGAGAAACTGGCGTTGTAAAGTAAATGCATACAGCATATTCGCATCATTCACTTCTTGTACATAGCCCAGATATTTCTCAGTTTCGGCATAAACATCTGACAGGCGATCGCCTTTAATTAACATCGCCCAAATATAAAACGAAACCGCCCAAACACCAAACACCAAATTTCCAGTTTCTTGGCAGATTTGAAATGATTGCTGGGAAAGCGGTAAATTGGTTTTTAAATGCTGATTGTATGGGTTAACCGTGTGTGCAAAAATATTATTTGTCTTAAAAATAAATTGGGTGCTATTGAAGTGGCGATCGAGTTTTAGTGCTAATTTACCAAACTGATATGCAGTTTGATAATTTCCTTGATTTGCTAAACTCATTCCATACAAACAATAAGCAAAACCAGAGCTTTCGGCATTGCCATAACTCAAAGATAGACTAATCATTAATAGAGGAACCAGACAACTCAGGTTTTGATTTCCTCCCATATAAGCAGCTGCCCAAATGTCAGCTAAAATACTCATACAGACCTTCTTAATTGGATCTGTCATCTCAGGCAAATCAAATAAATCTACGGGACGAATCGCTGCTAGTTTAGCTTTTAATTCTTTAACTTCAGCATCAATGGCAGCTTGCTGTTCTTCAACAGTTACGGGCAAATGCATTCCCATGATATTTAAAGCTTTCAGCCCAGCTTCAATACTAGCTTCTATATTTTCACCCTGAGTCATTTTCAGATACATCTGAATCCCATAAATTTCTGCCCGATCAAATTTATCTTGACTGTGATTTAAAGCAATATCAAATAGTTTTTCCGCTTGGTTAAAATTGCCAATTAAATATTCACATTCTCCAGATTCTCTGTATAATTGGAAGGTGAGTTGGTGGTGAGTTTGCCAACTATCTTGTGTTAGCAATTTTCTACCTAATGTAAAATATTTTACAGCGGCTTTATAAGCAGTAGAAGCTTTTGCCTTCTTCCCAGCGATTAAATTTAATTGAGCCAGTTCATATCTTTGGGATTGCTCATAAATTATGTCAATTCCCTCATTGAACTGATTCACAATATCAAAAATACTGGCTTCAATTGCTGCGGGTGGCGTGCTTTTTAAGAGCAATTGCCCAATTTTTAAATGAGTAGCTTGCTTTTGAGATTCAGGAATCAGTGAATAAGCCGCTTGCTGGACGCGATCGTGAAGAAATTTGTAACCTGTCATTTGTCCGCTGTCATTTGTCCTTTGCAAATGACTCATGACCAATGACGAATCCTGATAAAATTTGTAGACTTCATTGATCGGAATAATTAACCCATCCTGCACAGCTTTCCAAAAGTCTGCGGCTGTTTCTATCTGGGATTTTTCATGAACAATTGCCAGAGTCGCCAAATCAAATTGATTGCCTACACAAGCCGCTAACTTCAAAACTTCTTGAGTCTGTGTTGGCAACTTTTGGAGTTGAATTGCCATGAATTCTACTACATCATCAGTCAGAGAGAGCGATCGCACCTGAGTCAAATCGCATTCCCAATAGCCACCTTCAAAATTAAATGTAATTAGCTGATCTTGATGTAGCGCTTTGAGAAACTGGTTGCAGAAGAAAGGATTGCCTTTGGTTTTGCTCAATACCAAGTCTGTTAACGGTGCTGCTAACTCCAGAGAACAACTTAAAGTGTCTGCCACCAAATGATTGACGGATACTCGATCGAGAGGAGCTAAAGTAATCCTATTGACTGTAGCGCCTAACTTCTGAATTTCATCCAAAGTCAGTAGCAATGGATGTACTGGATTGACTTCGTTATCGCGGTAAGCACCAATTAACAGTAGATAGCCGATGTCAATTTCACTCATCAACAAGTGCATTAACTTTAAAGAAGCAGAATCCGCCCATTGCAAATCATCAATGAAGATTACTAAGGGATGTTCTGGTGCAGTGAACACTTGAGTGAATTTCAAGAACAGCGAATTGAAGCGATTTTGGGCTGCACTGGGTGAAAGTTCTGTTGCAGGAGGCTGTTTACCAATCAGACTTTCCAATTCTGGAATCACCTCAATCATCACTTGTCCGTTGTCACCCAAGGCTTGAAGAACCTTGGATTTCCACTGTTCGAGGCGGGTGTCACTTTCACTCAGCAGTTGTGTCATCAAGTCTCTAAAGGCTTGCACAAAGGCAGAGAAAGGGATATTCCGCTGGAATTGGTCAAATTTACCTTTAATAAAATAACCCCGTTGTCGGACAATCGGCTTGTGGACTTCGTTAACCACAGCAGTTTTGCCAATTCCAGAGAAGCCTGCTACTAACATAATTTCAGTGCTTCCCCCGCTAACCCTCTCAAATGCATCCAATAAAGTTTCTACTTCAGGTTGCCGACCGTACAGTTTTTCAGGGATGATAAAGCGATCGCAAATGTCCCGCTTACCTAATTCAAATCTCTCAATCTGTCCAGTTTCTTGCAGTTGACGCCGACAAACTTCTAAATCGTATTTCAGTCCTAATGCACTCTGATAGCGTTCTTCAGCATTCTTCGCCATCAATTTCATCACAATATTACACAAAACTGGAGGAACAGATTCTTGATTTTTGAATTTTGAATTTTGAATTTTGAATTGATCCGGCTGCTTGGCAATGTGACAGTGAATCAACTCCATCGGATCGTTAGATTCAAAAGGTAGCTGTCCAGTCAGTAATTCATAAAATGTAATTCCCAGGGAGTAGTAATCGCTGCGGTAGTCAATGCCGCGATTCATCCGTCCAGTTTGTTCAGGGGAAAGGTAAACGAGGGTACCTTCCAAGACATTAGGATTCTGAATTTCCTGGGTTTCTCTAGGCAAAAGCGAGGCAATACTAAAATCTATTAACTTGACTTGCTTAGTTTCCGGATTTATGAGAATGTTGGCAGGTTTAATGTCTTTGTGAATTACCCGATGGCGATAAAGTCCATCAAGAATTTCACTCAAAGCGATCGCAATATCTAAAAACTCTTCCAAGAAATTGGGACTACTCTCCATTGCCGTTTTCATCCATTCTCGAAGAGAAACACCCCCGAAATCCTCCATTATCAAGGCATAACTGTTCTGGTAGGGTTCCAAGCTGTAGGGGCGAACAATACTTGGGAGTTCGAGATTTTTGGCAATAGTATACTGATTGCGGAATTGGAGTAGCTCGCTAAAGGTAGGATACTCCTGGTGAAGCAGTTTGATAATCACCGGAAGTCGATCGTCTTCTCGAATTGCGCGGTAAACCAGCGTTCTAAAGCTTGTATAAAGTTGCTCGGTAATTTGATAGTTTAGAAGCTTGGCGATTGGCTCAATTGCTATATTCATGCTTGATCAACTCTTGTGAAATCAGCTATTTATTTCAATTATTTTGCCCAAATATAAGGTTTTGCTAACTCAGTTTGATTTTGTGTGTAGGCGTAGCCCGTAGTAGCGGCGGCTTTTGCCGATCTATTAGCGACTTCCAGAAAATAAATTATCCCAAATTGTTTGTACATTTGTAGGGGCGCACAGCTGTGCGCCCCTACGACGGAATGTTTTTTTCCTTGGAAGTCCCTTAGCGACGTAGCAGGGTCACTTTTCAAGACAGACATCACATTTATTATCTGTGGCATCCACAGCTCTCACGGCAAACTCCCCTTATTTCCGGTAAAATCAAGTTCTCAGGACAGTTTTAGAAATAGCCGCTACAGATTATCTTCAAGAGGTTGAACAAAGCAAACATGACTACAACAGTTGATATTGGTACTCTGATTACCTCCTCTTCCGACATTCGGGGTGGCAGACCAATCATTGCTGGAACAGGACTAACCGTCCGTCGTATCATCCTTTGGTATAAACTTGGTCTCATGCCAGAAGAGATCCTCAATCGAATTGGGCATCCGACGTTAACTTTGGCACAGATTTATGCTGCTCTCACTTATTATCATGCCAACCGTGAGGAAATTGAATCAGACATTGCAGCAGAAGAAGCCGAGACAAAATTGTTTGAACAACAGCATTGTAAATCTTAACTCACTAAGTAATCATGCTCCTGCTCTATTTGGATGAGGACTCGATGGATCGGGATTTGGTAACTGCGCTTCGGTCACGGGGAGTAGATGTGATTACAGCCAGTGATGCAGAAATGCTTGGGTATAGCGATACAGACCATTTGGACTATGCAACCAGTCTGGGACGCGTTTTGTACTCTTTTAACAAAGGAGATTTCTATCGTTTGCACATAAAATATCTGACAGAAGGCAAAACTCATGCTGGAATCATCCTTGCCTCTCAACAACGTTACTCAATAGGTGAGCAGATGAGACAACTGTTGGAATTAATAGCAACAAAGTCTACCCAAGAAATGCAGAATAATCTGGAATTTCTCAAGAGATAAACTCAGTTTAATTTCGAGCGTAGGCGTAGCCCGTCATAGACATCACATTTATTATCTGTGGTATCCATAGCTCACACGGCAAACTCCCCTTATTTCCTGTAAAATCAAGTTCTGAGGATAGTGGATTCGGGAGAAATTTGGGGTGTCTACACTAGGCGTTAACATTGACCACATCGCCACCATCCGGCAAGCACGGCGGACAGTGGAACCAGACCCCGTAGCAGCGGCGGTGCTGGCAGAATTAGGCGGTGCAGATGGCATTACAGTGCATCTGCGGGAAGATCGGCGGCATATCCAAGATCGAGATGTGCGAATTTTAAGACAAACAGTGAGAACTCACTTAAATTTAGAAATGGCCGCTACAGATGAAATGTTAGCGATCGCCCTTGACATCAAACCAGATTATGTAACTTTAGTTCCCGAAAAACGCGAAGAAGTCACAACAGAAGGCGGACTAGATATCGTTGGGCAGATTGCTAGAATAGGTGAGATCGTTGATAAATTGCAAAGCGCTAGCATTCCAGTTAGTTTATTTATCGACGCCGAACCAGCACAAATCGAAGCATCTGTCAAGGTGCAGACGAAATTTATTGAATTGCACACCGGACAATATGCTGAGGCTAAGGACGAAACAAATCGCCATCGAGAATTAGCCGTATTAGCGAAAGGGTGCGAACAAGCAATTCAAGGTGGACTGCGAGTCAACGCTGGACATGGACTCACCTACTGGAACGTCTACCTGGTGGCTGCACTTCCAGGCATGGAAGAACTAAACATCGGTCATACCATCATCAGTAGGGCAGCCTTAGTAGGCATAGAACGAGCAGTCCGCGAGATGAAAGAAGCCATAAGAGGGAATGGGGAATAGGGAGTGGGGAGTGGGGAGTGGGAAGTGGTGAGTTAGGAGTTAGGAGTTAGGAGTTATTCTCCCTCATCTCCCTCATCTCCCCCCACTCCCCACCAGAGGGGTTGTAACTGCGAAATCTAGAAAATAAATCTTCAGCAAAAACTTCTATGAGCGCAACACAGTCTAACAACCTGCCACTTTGGGTACAGGATCGCGATCGCGTCATCGCAGAAAGCACTAATATTGAGTGGCGCTATCAGGAACCACCAGATTATTCTCGTTCTAAAGAAAATCTAGCTCAAGAAAGTACGTGCAATCACCTTGAAGGTACACTAGAAGCGATCGTGCAAAACTTGGTGCGAACCTTCGAGATGGAAGTATCCTTCAAAGCTAACCCGCAACAGTGGTTATCTATTGTCAATGACAAGTTTCGCCTCAGTACCAATGGCGGAGTAGACTACACAGCGGCAGATTTATCAGCCCAAGGTACTTACAATCTATTTATGCCTGATTCCGAACACTACAAGGCTTCAGAAGAAAGCTTTGAATCATCCGCAAAACTCTTCCACACAACATTTCCCCAGGGATTTCCTTGGGAAGTGCTGGAAGTTTTCTCAGGGCCACCGAATGTAACATTCAAGTGGCGGCATTGGGGACATTTTAACGGACAATACAAAGACTATGCACCTACTGGAGAGACAGTGGAAATTATTGGCATGAGCATTGCAAAAGTTACCGATGACTTAAAGATTATTTCCTTAGAACACTACTTTGACAATAGTCTGTTTTTAACCAAGCTAACATCTGGTGGCAAACAGGCAAATGCAGACAACCAAAGAAGTGCTTGTCCCTTCAGTTGGTTCAAGAAGTTCCACAAAAGTTAACTCTTAAGGGTACAGCGTTTAGTGCCGTGCCCTAAAATTATTCACATAACAAACAAAGGATGAAAATGCAAACATATCATTACGTTTTGGCCAGTCAACGTTTTATCCTCGAAGAAGAACCGATAGAGGAAGTTCTCAAAGAACGCACCCGTCATTACCACGAACAAGAAAAACAAATTGATTTTTGGCTGGTAAAGCAACCAGCTTTCTTAGAAGCGCCGCAGTTGGCACAGACAAAAGCGAAGTGTCCCCAACCAGCAGTAGCAATTATTTCCACTAATCCCCAATTTATTACTTGGTTAAAATTGCGTTTAGAGTACGTCATCACAGGAGAATTCCAAGCTCCTTCTGAGGCAATACCCGATCCCTTGGCATCTTTGGCTACTGTGTCTTAGGAATTGGGCATTGGGCATGGGGCATTGGGCATTGGGCATTGGGCATAAAAAAGTCAAAAGTCAAAAGTTCTTTAATTTTGAATTTTGAATTTTGAATTTTGAATTGATTTATCTCCCTCACTCCCTCACTCCCTCATCTTCCTCATTCCCGCCCCATGGCCCATGCCCCATGCCCTATGCCCATTTCCCATTTTTCTTTATAAAATCTTTTATGACACTATAATTTATCTATTTAACTTTTGTGCAGAGATTTCATACTTTACCAAGTGTTTTAGGATTAGCGATGTCTACGATGAGCTTCGCTTACGCAGGGTTGATTGGTGGCATGAGTTCTGTCTTTGCCCAACAAGCCATTCCCAATTGTCAACCACCGAATGCAGGCGAGTATCTTTTATTAGTAGTCAGTCCCACGGCAGAAAATCAAAAGCAGTTGCGTAATGCCCTACCACCTGAACTCAAGACCACTAACTGCCAATATCTCAACGAAACTGTGACGCGTATCGGGGGATTTAATCAAATTGACGATGCCAATCGCTGGGCAAGGTATGTCAGTAATATTGTTGGTTTGTCTGCAATCATTACTACTCGACCAACAGTTCCAGATGTTGTACAAGCACAGCCTCTTCAGCCACAGTCACTCGCCTATAATCCTCAAGCCTTAGGAGAGGGTTATGCAGTATTGGTAGATTATTACAATCGCCCAGAACTCGCAAATAGTGTACAGCAAGTGGTGGGAGGTAACGTCGGTTTTGCTTCTTATGGACAACGCCCCTACTTGCTGGCAGTTTATACTACCAACCAAAGTGAAGCTTACAACACATTACAAAAGCTAAACGATCGCGGTTTTGTTGCCAGTATCGTCAATAGTCGTAAGGTAATTTTGTTGCGGTCAACTGTCGGACTTTAACAACACAGAATTAAGGAGTCAGAATTCAGAATTCAGTATGAATTCTGTACAAGTGGCGGTAAAGTTAGCAGGTTTAAGTGCCTTAGTGACATACTCCTACACATAAAAAAGTAGCGGGTCTAAATTCCCCCACTATAAAGATTGCTGAATTCTGCATTCTTGTTTAATAAGCAGACCTGGCTAACCAATAAACTGTTATACCCAAAGCCGACCCAGCTATTACCTGAACTGGTGTATGTCCAAGTAATTCCTTAAGACGGTCTTGGCTAAAGTCTGGTTTTTCATGAAATAATTCATCAATCATTTGATTGAGGATACGAGCTTGCTTGCCAGCCGCTTGGCGAACTCCGGCTGCGTCGTACATGACGATGATGGCAAAAACCATTGCCACCGCAAAATCAGGGGATGCCCAACCAAGTGTTTGCCCGACACCAGCAGCTAGAGCCGTAACTAAAGCTGAGTGGGCACTGGGCATACCGCCGGTAGTTACTAAAACACGGACATTCAACTTGCGATTTTTGACGATTTCGATTATGAGTTTTAATGCTTGAGCGATTAAACAAGCTACCAGAGCAACCAGCAGCACCCGGTTGTCTAAAATGTTGCCTATGTCCTGCATGGTATTGTGGTTAGGTTAGTGATATGAGTAGCAGTTGTTGGTTGAGGAAACATTTAGATTCAACCCAAAATCCCAAATTGACCTAGTACATCATGGCGGAAATAACCCGACAGTTAAAAATAGACAAAAAGTTGATGCTGTGAGCATTTATGCCTCTTGCCTCTTGCCTTTTGCCTTTTTGTGCTAGTTATTACGACTGATGATAAAATGAGCGATCGCTTGGAGTGGCTTGGCTCTTTCCCCAAATGGTTCTAATTCCGCGCAAGCTGCTTCGACTAGCTCTTGGGCTTTTGAACGGGATTGCTCAATTCCCCAAAGGCTGGGATAAGTAATTTTCTGAGCTTTTTCGTCTTTGCCGGCTGTTTTGCCTAATTGCTCCTGGGTAGCAGTGATATCCAGAATATCATCTACGATCTGAAATGCTAGCCCAATATTTTGAGCATAACGGCTGAGTCGTTGGACATCTTCAGATGATGCCCCAGCAACAATCCCGCCACAAACTACACAAGCTTCCAAAAGGGCGGCTGTTTTATGTTCGTGAATGAAATTCAGCGTTTCTAGAGAAATATCTGATTTTCCTTCACACTGCAAATCCACAACTTGACCGCCGACTAAACCAGCTGCCCCCAAAGCCCGACCCAGACGGACAACTACCTGCAAAATTCGATCTCTGGGAACATTTTGGGGAGTTTGCAGGGCAACATATTCAAAAGCCAGAGCCAACAAACCATCTCCAGCTAAAATTGCCACATCTTCGCCGTAGACCTTATGATTCGTCAGCTTTCCGCGACGATAATCGTCATTATCCATTGACGGCAGGTCGTCATGAATTAAAGACATTGTGTGAATCATCTCCACTGCACAAGCCGTTGGCATAGCCATTTCGATGGTGCCACCCATCATTTCACAGGTAGCAAGACAGAGAACCGGGCGTACACGCTTACCTCCAGCTAATAACGAGTAGCGCATCGACTCATAAATTGTTTCTGGATAAAGGATGGGAATAGCCAGGTCTAAAGCAGTATCACAAAGCTTTTGCCGTTCTTTGAGATAGGCTGCTAGGTCAAATTTGGCTTCCTCTGGTGGTGTCTTTTGAAAGTTATCAGTTGCTACCATTCTTAAATTCCTGACACTTTGAGATTTTTGTCTTATACGTCACAATTTTAAGGTGCTGGGGGGCTGAAAAAATGAGGAGTTAGAAGTTAGGAGTTAAGAGTTAGGAGTTAGGAGTTGGGAGTTGGGAGTTGGGAGTTGGGAGTTAGGGGTTGGGGGTTGGTGGTTAGGAGTTAGGGGTTAGGAATATAACTCCTCACTCTTAACTCCTCACTCTTAACTCCTCACTCCTCACTTTCTTCCCGCCCTGGAATAGCTAGCAAATGTATTTTGCAACAATAAGGCGACGGTCATTGGCCCTACACCACCAGGAACTGGGGTGATAAATCCTGCTACGGCAGCAGTTGATTCCAAATCAACATCGCCAACTAACCGACTATTGGCATTGGCATCAGTGACTCGATTCATTCCCACATCTACCACAACAGCGCCCGGTTTTACCATATCAGCAGAGATCAATCCGGGACGACCTACTGCTGCAATCAGAATATCAGCATTTTGAGCGATCGCTTTGAGATCGTGCGATCGTGAATGAGCAATGGTAACTGTAGCATCAGCTTCTAATAGCATTAATGCCATTGGCTTACCCACTAAAATACTACGTCCCACCACTAGAGCCTGTTTTCCCTGCAAAGGAATTTTATATTCTTCTAAAAGCCGCATGACACCAGCAGGGGTGCAGCTACGTAAACCCATTTCTCCCCGTACTAATCGTCCCAAGTTCACTGGGTGCAGTCCATCAGCATCTTTATCGGGATCGATTTGATGTAACAGGCTAACAGCATCCAAATGATTAGGTAAGGGTAACTGTACGAGAATGCCATCCACTCGTTCATCGTGATTGAGTGTATTAATGACCTCTTCTAATTCCCCTTGGGTAGTTTCGGCGGGAAAATGCTTGCCAAAAGAGGCTATACCGACTTTCGCGCAGGCTTTTTCTTTATTGCGTACATAAGCAGCCGAAGCCGGGTTATCGCCAACCATCAGCACTGCTAAACCAGGAGGTCGCCCAAGTTTTGGTTGTAATTCAGCAATGGAAATAGAAAGTTCTTGCTGAATTTTTGCAGCTAAAGCTTTACCGTCAAGGAGTTTGGCTGTTTGTGTTTTCATGAGAATTTACCGCGATGTTCGTCTTTTGTCGCCAGTCTGGTTGAGAAGGGGAGTAGGGAATGGGGAGTGGGGGGATGAGGGGGATGAGGGGGATGAGGGAGTGGGGGGAGTGGGGGGGAAATTTCTTCCCCGTCCTCCCACACCTCCCACACCTCCCACACTTCCTGCTTGCCCCATGCCCTGTTTGCCCCATACCCAATTTAGAAAAAATTACTATAAATTGGAACTGACTGGATCAAAGTGGCGACAAAACAAGCAGTGAAGCAAAAATTTGCTCAATTGGTGGCTTTCATGCAACAAACGAGAAATTCCTCCTTTGCCTTTTTGTATGGGCATAATAATGTTCTCTACCGTGTAGCGTTGGCTTTTTTTCTGGTAGCAGGACTTTCTAGTTGTGGTAATTTAGCTTCTTCTGGCTTGAGTGGGACTGGCTTAAAATTTGGCGCTAATGTTACCCCAATTGGAGAAATTAAACCAGAACAAAAGAATCAGGCTACAGTTTACATCCAAGGTAAGGTAGAAAAGCAAGCTCCGCTGATGAAGCAGTGGGCTTATCAAATAGATGATACAACTGGGAAAATTTGGGTTGTCACTAATCAAAAAAATTTGCCAGAGGGATCGCAAGTAGTGTTTAAGGGTAAAGTTCGCTACCGAAGTATTCCTTTAGCTGGCAAGGAACTGGGAGAAATTTATTTACAAGAAGAGTAATGCAGGAATTAAAAATTAAAAGTGAACGTAACATATGAGTAATCAACTAGTACATGTAGCGATCGCTATTCTCTATCAAAAAGACAAATTTCTCATGCAACTACGGGACAACATCCCCAGTATTCCTTATCCTGGCCACTGGGCGCTATTCGGTGGTCATATCGAAGCTGGAGAAACGCCGGATGTCGCAGTCAAACGAGAAATTTTAGAAGAAATCGGCTATACCTTACCACCCTTTGTTCAATTTGGCTGTTATAGCGACGAAAGAATTGTCCGCCATGTTTTTCATGCACCACTCTTAGTAGACTTGAACCAATTGGTTTTGAACGAAGGTTGGGATATGGGATTATTGACTCCAGAAGATATTCGCCAAGGTAAATGTTATTCAAAAAATGCCGACGAAGTGCGACCATTAGGGGAAATGCATCAGCAAATTATGTTGGACTTTATTGAGAAGAATCAATAGATTGGGCGTGGGGAGTGGGGAGTGGGGGAGATGGGGAGATGGGGGGATGAGGGGGATGAGGGGGATGAGGGAGGTGTCGGAGGTGTCGGAGGTGTTAGAGGTGTCGGAGGACGGAGAAGAAATTTCCCCCCCACTCCCTACACTCCCTCATCCCCCCATCCCCCCATCTCCCCATCTCCCCACTCCCCACTCCCCCTCCCATCAGCCAAAATAAAGTTAAAACTCTTGTGGAGTAGTCATCACTAATAATGCAATCAGCAAACAAAATGCCGCGATGGTTAAATATAGGATTGGCATTCCCCGTTATTATTCTCAACGGCTGGCTGTTGCTCCAGGTTGTGCAGTATTTTCAACCTTTGGTGAGCATTATTGCCGCCGCTATTCTACTGGCTTTTGTTTTGGACTATCCAATTCAGTTTCTTCAGCAACAAGGGGTAAAACGTAATTTAGCGATCGTGGGAGTGTTGCTTTTGACTGTGGTGATTATAGTAGGTTTAGGTATCACTTTGGTGCCGCTGATCATACAACAACTCAACGAATTAGCTAATATTTTCCCTAGTTGGATTGATTCTGGTACTGAGCAGTTACAAGCTTTCCAAGATTGGGCGTTAAGTCAACAGCACCTACCCATTAATTTAAGTGCTTTGGTGAGCGAAATTTTAGAAAGATTATCGAATCAACTCCAGTCGTTCACGGGGAAAATTCTCAGTTTTGCTGTTGATACCATTGGTATTGTGGTTAATGTGCTGCTGGCGGTGGTGCTGACTATCTACTTAATATTGAACGGCCAACGTCTTTGGGATGGAATTTTTCAATGGTTTCCTCCTAATATTGGCTCAAAAGTCCGGCAATTACTTCGAGAGGATTTTCACAATTATTTTATCGGTCAAGCTACATTGGGTGCAGTGCTGGGATTGACTGTTACACTAGCATTTTGGATTTTGCAAGTTCCGTTGGCGCTACTTTTTGGCATCGGTATTGGTTTGTTTTCTTTGTTCCCCTTTGGTACGGGAATAGGTATCGCTATAGTCAGTCTTTTAGTGGCGTTACAAAACTTTTGGCTAGGAGTGGAAGTTTTAGGTGTAGCTGTTGCCATTGACCAAGTGAATTCTAATTTTATTGCACCCCGAATCCTCGGCAATTTAACTGGATTAAATCCTGTGTGGGTAGTGATTTCTTTACTACTGGGGGCTAAACTCGGAGGTGTCCTGGGTTTGTTAATTGCAATTCCTATTGCCAGTTTTATTAAGGATGCCGCAGATAGCTGGCGTGCTGGAGAATTGAATAATATTAATAATATTCAGTTAGAGTCTACAAAGGTCACAAATGAAACAGCAGGAACTTATAGTTAGTATTTAATTAATCCTGTTTGAGTTGTGAAATTAGTTGTGGAGACAGGCATAAGAATCATATTTGATTTGGTAAAAAAAATCTAAATATAGCCGTAGCCAAGCTGGTTAAGACATCAAGAGATGATAAAACTTAGACGCCAAAAGACTTTTCACCCAGTCCCCAGTCCCCAGTCCCCAGTCCCTTGCTATATTTGTAGGGTGCGTTAGATGTAGGTTGGGATGAGCTTTCGCGTTACACAATTTGAATCAGGGTGTTGGGTTTCCTTACGTCAACCCAACCTACAATTTTATTGCAACATTTTAGCCTTGCCACGCCAATATCTATGTTTAGGTTAGACGAGAAACTAGATTACAATATGCGCCTAACATATCCTAGAAAAAGTTTATTTTGATTTATAAATAATCTTCCATTTTAACTAAAAGCAGGAACTAAGTTCAACTGGAATTTTAATAATAAACTCAGTTCCTTTGCCAAATGCAGAGATGCATTGTAGTTGACCGCGATGTTTTTCAACAATAATTTGATGACTAATAGATAACCCTAATCCGGTTCCTTTTCCAACGGGTTTAGTGGTGAAAAATGGGTCAAATAATCGCTTTTGTAAACTTTCTGGAATTCCAGAACCATTATCGGTAATGCGAATAATTACTTGTGTATCGTCAATGAATTCAGTACGAATGCGAATTTGGGGCATTGGGCATTGGGCATTGGGCATTGGGCATGGGGCATGGGAAGAGGACGAGGGGACAAGGTGAATTGGGGACAAGGGGAAAGACTTATTGTAATTTCTCTCCTTGTCTCCCTCATCCCCCTCATCCCCCTCATTTCCCCACTCCCCACTCCCTATTCCCTCTTCTATGGCATCAATAGCATTTGCCAAAATATTCATAAATACCTGATTGAGTAGCCCAGGATAACACTCGACTAGGGGAAGATTTGCGTATTCTTTAATCAATTTGATATTTTTACAGTTTTGATGATTTTTGAGACGACTTTGTAAAATTAACAAAGTACTTTCAATACCATCATGAATATCAACTAATTTTTTCTCTGATTCATCAAGGCGGGAAAAATTTCGCAAGGAAAGAATGATTTGCTCGATTCGCTTTGTACCCACCTTCATAGAATTGAGAAGATGAGGGAGATCTGTAGTTAAAAAATCTAGTTCAATTTGAGCGATCGCAGTTTTAATTTCCGCTTCTGGTTCAGGATAACATTCTTGATACAATCTAATTAAACTCAGCAAATTCTGGCTATACTCGATGGCATGAACAAGATTGCCAGCAATAAAGTTGACGGGGTTATTAATTTCGTGGGCAATTCCAGCCACAAGTTGTCCCAAGGCAGCCATTTTTTCATTCTGGATTAATCTGGTATAATTTTGTTGCAAATCCCGAAAGCCTGCTTTGGCAACTCTCGATTGTTCTTCTACCTGCTGTAATTGAACTAGGGTTAAAACATGAATTTGAGAGTAGGATAAAAGTAATTGATGAAAATCAACCAACTTATATTTTCCAGATGCACTTTTAATTAAAATCGGCTCATAGGCAATTTGATGTGGCCGTTGTAAAGTTACTTCAGTAGCTTTGACAATGGACATTTCTTCAGAAAGTACTAATATATCTCTCTGGAAAAATTTGTAGAGAATTCTAATCGGTCTGAGAGAAAATAACGACAGACTATAGGGATGGCTCATATGCTCAAAGAATTTTCGCCGTGAAATCATCCCCACATATTGTTGATGATTATTCAGGATAATTCCTGGTAGTAAAGGCTCTTGTTTAAAAAGCGTAGCTAAATCATTGCCTGGACGCTCTATTTCGACGTGAACTTGCCAAAAAGGTAATTCTTGTAAAGTTGACTCTAATCGCAAGTTCGGCTGATGAGCATTTATTATGCCACTTGTAGCCATCATACTCTCAAGACTCGACTGTTGAGGTAATATTTCTGGTAACATGTTAAACAACCATCTCGCTAATTTTAAACTTCATCAATTGTTACAAAGTTATTTTGCCCAAATTGCTACCCAAAATTCACAGGTTAGATGTGGAAGGATCAAGTCTGGCAAAGTAGCGATTAATGAGTTATTTGTATTATTTGTTACCAACATAATATTATATTTGCAGTAAGAGGAAAAAAGTTGAGCGTAGGCGTAGCCCGACCCAGGCATCGCTCTTTACCTGTAGTATTAAGTAAAGAAGAAAAGCATAACAAATCTGCAAAAATTTTACTGCTGAAGAGAAAGATAAAAATGAAGTATGAGCAATTCATACTTCATTTATGTTTTGTTTAAATTCAGTTAAGAAACAACTATATTGGCTACTTCAAAATCAGGTTAAACTTTAACCTTTTTCAGAGAATTTATTTTTGTCTTGAATATCCAAACAAGACCACAAGCTAAGAAAGTAGCACCTAAAGTTGTAGGCTCAGGTACTCTTGTATAAGAAACTTTACCAGAAAAAAGTTCCGTATTTGGAGAAGTGCTAGAAAGAGCCGTAAAATTTTCACCAACGATTTCGTAAGTGATGAAATTAGCAGGATTGACTTTATCATTGAATGTATATTCTAATCCTATAAAATCTGTCTGTCCTAATGAATATACAATGGGAAAATCTGGATAGTTTAAATCGTCTTGTTGAGTGTAAATTGTCGATTCACCATCAAATTGAAAAGAGAGTGAGTTGGCGATCGCCTCTGGAATGCTATCATTACTAAAAGTTGAGTCATCGAAGCTAAAAAAGCCTTGTCCTTTCTTTGTAGGACTATCAACCGTGAAAGCATAATTAATAATTGCCGCAGATGCAGGCTTGACATCTATGGTAGCTAAACCTAGAGCAAGACTACCAGCAAGCACTATTTGTGGAATAAATTTCATTTTTTCCTCACGATAAACTTCTGCAAGCAATCTAGATATCAAGTTCAAAAATATTATTTTCGAGTAATGAGTTTAAGTAAACTTTAATTTTAGGTAAAAATAATATTTAAATTGAAGAAATATTAAATTTAAATATGTAAAATAAATATTTTTTAACCATTCGATAACTTAATCTTTACTTGTTGCCACAGGAAGATATGGTAGACACTTATCGTGTAATGCTTCTTAGGCTTGATATTATTTAATATGCTAAACCGTCGCGAGTTTTTACTACGTTCGGCTGTCACAGCAGGTGGAATTATCGTCACAAATGTTGTATCCAAATCCCCAGTTTTTGGACAAGCACCTGCAATTATTACCTCTGATAAAATGCGTCCTAGTATACCTTATGGCGTAGCTAGCGGAGATATATCCAACGATGGCATTGTAATTTGGAGTAAGAGCGATCGCCCTGCTAAAATGATCGTAGAATATTCCACCAGCGAATCTTTTAAAAATGTGCAGCGAGTTGTGGGGCCAAATGCTTTAAAAGATAGTGATTTTACAGCGCGGCTTTTTTTGAAGAATTTACCACCAGACCAACAAATATTTTATCGGGTAACTTTTCAAGATTTAAATTATAAAAACACCTATAGCGCAGCTGTTAAAGGTAGTTTCAAGACTCCCTCCAAATATGGTCGAGATATATTCTTTGTTTGGGGTGGTGACACCGCAGGTCAAGGATGGGGAATTAATCCTGATTTTGGTGGGATGAAAATTTACGAAACCATGCGCCAGCTTAAACCTGATTTCTTCATCCATTCTGGAGATAATGTTTATGTTGATGGCCCAATTCAAGCAGAAGTTATATTAGACGACGGCACAACTTGGAAAAATATTACTACACCAGAAAAATCCAAAGTTGCAGAAACATTAACAGAATTTCGTGGCAATTATATCTACAATTTGCTTGACGATAATATTAAACGTTTCAACGCTGAAGTTCCCATTTTGGCACAGTGGGACGACCACGAAGTTACAAATAACTGGTATCCTGGAGAAGTTCTTTTAAGCGATAATCGCTATACAGTTAAAGATGTTAACTTGCTAGCCCAAAGAGGAAGGCAAGCGTTTTTAGAATATATGCCTATTGGGTATGAAACAAACAATCCAGATAAAGCGAGAATTTATCGTTCCTTTAAGTATGGCCCATTATTAGACATTTTCATGCTCGATGAACGCACTTACCGGGGGCCAAATACTCCTAATAATCAATCGACACCAAGTAAAGAAACGCAATTTTTAAGCAGAACTCAAATACAGTGGTTAAAAAGACAATTACTATCATCAAAAGCCACATGGAAAGTAATTGCTAGTGATATGCCTCTGGGATTGATAATTAGAGATGGTAGCACAGATTTTGAAGCTTGGGCTAATGGAAACGGCCCAGCTTTAGGAAGAGAATTAGAACTTGCGGACTTACTAAGATTTATCAAAAACAGAAATATCCAGAATGTTGTTTGGTTAACTGCTGATGTACATTATGCAGCAGCCCATTATTACAACCCAGCAAAAGCGCAGTTTACTGACTTTAAACCTTTTTGGGAATTCGTCGCCGGCCCTTTAAACTCTGGTACATTTGGCCCTAACGAATTAGAAAATACTTTTGGCCCAGAATTGAAATTTCAAAGCCTTCCTCCAGGTACAAAAGCAAATCGTCCCCCAAGCGAAGGTTTGCAATTCTTTGGAGGAGTTAAAATTAATGCTAATACAAAAGTGATGACAGTTACACTGCGGAACTTAGCAGGAGAAACTGTTTACAAAGTAGATTTGCCACCGGAAAAATAAATATTCATAAGAATTCAGAATTCAGAATTCAGAATTCAGAATAAGAAATTCGGTTGTGATGTTCAGATCCCCAACTTCTTAAAGAAGTCGGGGATCTGACTTGTCTTAAATCAGGAAGTGCAATCTTAGATACAGTCAACGGTCAAGATTCATTAATATTAAGTAAGGGTGATAAAAGAGAAGTCAGCACTGGAAAAATTAGCTTGGTTAGACAAGCTTGTAAGATTAGTCAGCTTAGCCACAAAACTGATTGCTCTGCTATCATCTAAGTCATTAGAATACTAAATATTGAGCGATGGCTGCGGCGGGCTTTGCCTACGCCACTCATAGGAGCTAAATTGAAGTAAGTACTCGATTGTTTAATTATTATGCTGGCAAGCTACATTGACCAAGCAATGGAACTAGCAGTTTATGAAATTATTGAAGATGAGCAAACTTATTGGGGTGAAATTCCAAGCTTACAAGGAGTCTGGGCAAATCATCAAACTTTAGAAGGATGTAGGCGGGAATTAAGAGAAGCTTTAAGTGACTGGTTAGCTTTACGGTTACGTTTGGGGTTAACGATTCCCGTAATTGCTGGTATCAACCTCAATGAACTGACCAAGCTTGTATAAAAATGTCTAGATTAACCTAACTTTTCACGGTATCTGGAAAACCTCTCTCTAAATCTCTCTCCTGCGAGGAGAGAGACTTTGAATTCCTGGTTTGGAAGTTAGATTTTCCGTAGACTTTTCCACATAACGTGAAAAGTCAGAGATTAACCCCTGTTTCTTGGCGTGATTTAGTGATTTAGTAAAAATATAATTTTAGTGTTTTTGGAGTTGGTCATGCTTAAGCAACTCATCTTAGAAAACTGGAAAAGTTTCCGTTATGCAGAGCTTCCACTTGACCCGTTGACTGTTTTGATTGGGACAAATGCAAGTGGTAAATCTAATGTAGTTGAAGCCTTGGAATTTTTGAAGAGAATAGTACAAGGCGAAAAAGTTGAAGTAGCTTTAACAGGAGACAAAAGACTACCATCTATTCGAGGTGGTATTGAGTGGGCAACATATCAAAATACAACAAAATTTACACTAAAGGTAGTGGTTCAGTTTGAGAACGATAGTAATGATTATATTCATAGTATTACAGTAGAAACAAAACCTTTTCCTCATGTTTTGGAAGACTATACACTTGCTAAAGAAGACACAGAATCTCAACAAGATAATGATAATAGTTATTTTTTAGAAAAACATAATTATGAATATAATTTGTTGCAAAAAGAGTTAGATATTCTTAATTTTTCTGTTTTAGATCATGGTGATTACCAAGTACAAATTAAACTTAAAAATATTTCTGAAAACCTTGAAAACATTTTTATTTTAAATCCTATATCATGTAAAATGCGGGATTATTCACGTCTATCTGAAAATCTAGAAAGTGATGGTTCAAATATTGCTGGTGTACTAGCGGCATTGGATGGCGAACAAAAAGCCGAAGTCGAATCAACTCTATCAGCCTACATTAAAGATTTACCAGAAGGCGATATTAAAAGAGTATTTGCAGAACCAGTTGGTAGACTTAAAACTGATGCGATGCTTTACTGCGAAGAAGAATGGAAACCAGGAGAGACGACACTAATAGATGCTAGAAGTATGTCAGATGGAACTTTACGATTTATAGCAATTATTACAGCACTACTCACTAGACCAGAAGGTAGTCAATTAGTAATTGAAGAAATAGATAATGGTCTTCATCCCTCACGTGCAGAATTACTAGTTAAAATACTACGGGAAATTGGCAGCAAAAGAAAAATTGATATTTTACTTACCACCCATAACCCAGCTTTGCTTGATGCTTTAGGCCCGGAGATAGTTCCTTTCGTGGTTGTCGCACACCGCGATAGAGAAACTGGTGAAAGCAAACTTACTCTTTTAGAAGATATTGAAAATCTTCCTCTTTTACTAGCATCAGGAACTTTAGGCAGACTAGCAACTAAAGGCGCAATTGAAAAGAGCCTTTCTGATAATAAGTAAAATTAAATATGAGAAAGGTTTTGATTATTGACACATCAATACTTTGCGTTTACTTGGGTGTTCCTGGTAAAGAGACTTGTGGTTCTGATAATGATAAATGGGATAAAAAAAGAGTTGAAGCCCGTTTTCAGGAAGAAGAAAAACAAGGTGCAAAATTTATACTACCAATAGCAACAATTATAGAAACTGGTAATCACATTGCACAAGCTAACTCTCAGCGATATGAACTTGCTCAAGCTTTCGGTAATATTTTAGTGAAAGTAGCAGATGGAGTTATACCTTGGGGAGTTTTTGAAACTCAAGTGGGTGAACTTTGGAATTCAGAACAATGGAAACAGTTGGCTAGTGAATGGCCTATTTTAGCATCTAGAAAGTTTTCTATCGGAGATGCGACAATTAAGACTGTAGCTGAATATTACGCCAAAACTAGTAGTACATTTCAAGTAGAAATTTTTACGGGTGATGGAGGACTCAAGGCTTATGAGCCAGTTAGCCCACCACCTACGCGTCGAAGCAGTCGGAAAAAAGAGTAAAAAAACCTTGAGCGATCGCCCTTTGCCTCTAACATCACGTTATCATCGGATATTGTGGCATTTCCGTGCGTAACTCCATAGCATCTATGACCGCCTCTCACTCTGAAACTCCATCTACCAAGCCTGATGCAAGTACTTTTATTTCTGACCATCGGCAGGTAGACCGCAGTAAGCTAAGTCAAATGTACCTGCACTATGTCGAGACGAAGGATAAATATCCTCACGCGATGTTGCTGTATCGAGTGGGCGATTTCTTTGAATGCTATTTCCAAGATGCTGTAAAACTAGCACAAGAATTAGAATTAGTCCTCACTAGCAAGCAGGCTGGAGAACAGGGACGGGTAGCCATGTCTGGCGTTCCGCATCACGCCTGGGAACGCTACGCAACGATGTTAGTGGAAAAAGGCTATGCAGTGGTAATTTGCGACCAAGTGGAAGATGCAGCCGAAGCTACCGGCAGACTGGTAAGGCGGGAGGTAACGCGCGTCCTCACTCCAGGCACTTTGCTAGAAGAAGGAATGCTCAAATCAAGTCGCAATAATTACCTAGCAGCAGTGGTAATTGCCGCAAATCATTGGGGCTTAGCTTATGCAGACATCTCCACAGGAGAATTTGTGACCACCCAAGGCAGCGATTTAGAACATCTGACGCAAGAATTAATGCGCTTGCAACCTTCGGAGGTGCTGGTGCCTACAAATGCGCCTGATTTGGGTAGTTTGCTGCGTCCGGGGGAAACTTCACCACATCTGCCGGAGTGTTTGCCACCATCATTTTGTTATAGTTTACGATCGCAATTTCCTTTTTCTCAAGGCGAAGCTAGACCTAGATTATTGCAGAAATTTAAACTGCGATCGCTCGAAGGACTTGGTTGCGACCATCTTCCCCTCGCCGTTCGTGCGGCTGGTGGTCTTCTAGAATATCTGGAAGATACCCAAAAAGAAAACCCAGTCTCCCTACAAAGACTGCGTACTTACACTGTCACTGACTATTTAATTGTAGATAATCAAACTCGCCGCAACCTAGAAATTACTCAAACCGTCCGCGATGGCACATTTCACGGTTCCCTACTTTGGGCATTAGATAGAACGAGTACAGCGATGGGTGGGCGTGCTTTACGGCGGTGGTTATTGCAACCATTAATCGATATTAAAGGCATTCGGGCGCGACAAGATACCATCGAAGAATTGATGGAAAATACACCCCTGCGTCAGGATTTGCGACAGTTGTTGCGGCAAATTTATGACTTGGAACGGCTAACGGGAAGGGCGGGTTCTGGTACTGCTAATGCTAGAGATTTAGCAGCTTTGGCAGATTCTCTTTCACGCTTACCGGAATTATCCCACTTAGTTACGGATGCGCGATCGCCATTCTTGAAAGCTTTACAAAAAGTACCGTCAATTTTGGAAGAATTGGCACAAAAATTACACGCCCACCTCGTAGAGTCGCCACCAATACATATAAAAGAAGGCGGATTGATTCGTCCTGGTGTGAATTCCCTATTGGATGACCGGAAAGCAACTGTAGAAGCAGACCAGCAATGGATTGCTAATTTGGAAGTTGACGAAAGAGCAAAGACAGGAATTCCCACATTAAAGGTAGGATTTAACAAAACCTTTGGTTACTATATCAGTATTTCCCGCGCCAAAGCCGACCAAGTACCCGCCAATTACATCCGTAAGCAAACCCTGACCAACGAGGAACGCTACATCACCCCAGACTTGAAGGAACGAGAAGCGCGAATTCTCACGGCACGGGATGATTTAAATCAATTGGAATATGAAATTTTTACGGCGTTGCGGGAAGAAGTTGCAGAACAAGCGGAAGTAATTCGCAATCTTTCCCGTGCAGTAGCCGCCGCAGATGTGTTGTGTGGTTTAGCTGAATTGGCGGTGCAGCAAGGTTACTGTCGTCCAGAAATGTTGTCAGGAAGGGAAATCAACATTGTTGATGGTCGTCATCCAGTGGTGGAACAGTCTTTACCTGCGGGGTTCTTCGTGCCGAATTCGACGCAATTGGGAAGAGAGAAAGACGCGGAGAGTGGGAGACGCTCTGACGCGGAGAGTGAAAATGTCACCGCGTCCCCTTGTCCCCTTGTCCCCGCGTCCTCTTCACCTACTCCCGATTTAATTATCCTCACCGGGCCAAACGCCAGCGGCAAAAGTTGTTATTTGCGTCAGGTGGGATTGATTCAGTTAATGGCACAAATTGGGAGTTTTGTACCAGCTAGGTTTGCTAAGTTGGGAATATGCGATCGCATTTTCACTCGTGTCGGTGCTGTGGATGATTTGGCAACTGGTCAATCGACATTTATGGTGGAAATGAATGAAACCGCAAATATTCTCAATCATGCCACATCTCGGTCATTAGTTTTATTAGATGAAATTGGCAGGGGGACAGCAACATTTGATGGTCTTTCCATTGCTTGGGCCGTCGCAGAATATATTGCAGTGGAAATTCGGGCGCGAACGATTTTTGCCACTCATTACCATGAGTTAAATGAACTAGCTAGCATTTTGCCGAATGTAGCTAACTATCAAGTGACAGTCAAAGAATTACCCGACCAAATTATCTTTTTGCACCAAGTCCAACCAGGAGGCGCAGATAAATCTTACGGAATTGAAGCGGGAAGATTGGCGGGTTTACCCGCGGTAGTAATTCAACGAGCAAAACAAGTCATGGGGCAAATTGAAAAACACAGTAAAATTGCGATGGGTTTACAAAATTTGGATGGTTGACTGATGACTGATGACTGAGGAGTTATTATTGTCCTCATCTCCCTCATCTCCCCCATCTCCCTCATCTCCCTCATCTCCCTCATCTCCCCATACCCCATTCCCAAAAACTCCTCCAGAACAACTGGCGTGGAGTTTTTCATGCTTGGCTTTATCTTCTCTAAACATAATGGGCAAAATAAGTACCTGGGTAAGTTAAATCTATACTAAACATGAAAGCGATCGCTTTGCTTTTATCTCTTGGTGTTATGGGTGTTTTTACTATTTTTGGTGTGAATTCACGTAGATATTTGAGTGCCAATCAAAACAATTTCCAGGAAATTTCCAGTAATCAACAGATTATAAGTCATGTAACAGCTTTGGGGCGTTTGGAACCCGAAGGAGATATCATTCACTTATCTGCTCCAGTATCGAATCAGCGTTTGGCACAACTGCGTGTTAAAGAAGGCGATCGCGTTAAAGTCGGCCAAGTCATCGCAATTATGGACAACTTTAACCAGTATGAAGCGATTGTGGAAAATGCTAGAGCGAAAGTGATTGTAGCGCGATCGCGTTTAGCTCAAGTCCAGGCTGGTGAAGAGTTTGGCGAAATTGAAGCCCAACGCAAAAAAGTTGCAGAAATGGAAGCTCAGTTAATTGAAGGCATCAAAGTTCAAAACTCAATTATTGCCCGTCAGCAAGTAGAAGTACGCAAAGCCGAAAATGATTATCAACGGTATAAAACTCTCTCACAAGAAGGTGCTGTTTCCGCAGCCGACACTGAAACCAAACGTTTGCAGTTAGAGATCGAAAAAGAAAAGTTGCAGGAAGCAAAAGCAAACCTCAGGGAACAAGTTAGTACAGGTGAAGAACGTGTTAAAGAGTCTCAAGCAACTCTCGAAAGTGTCAAACATGTGAAGCCAACGGATATTCTCGTAGCCAAAGCAGAGTTGAATGAGTCTTTGTCTCAATTGCGAAAAGCAAAAGTTGACAT
Organism: Nostoc sp. CreGUA01; assembly: GCA_034531095.2. Lineage (GTDB taxonomy): Bacteria > Cyanobacteriota > Cyanobacteriia > Cyanobacteriales > Nostocaceae > Nostoc. Next base: position 58,982 of record JAVRBV020000188.1, read on the forward strand.
GGAATCTACCTATGTACAAGCACCACTAACAGGGCAAATCTTAAGTGTCAACGCCAAAATCGGTGAAGTTGTTGGTAGTGCTGGTATTGTTGACATTGGTCATACACAACAAATGTATGTAATGGCTGAAGTTTATGAAAGCGATATTCAATATATTAAAATAAATCAGCCAGCAATCATTGTCAGCGAATATGGAGGATTCACTGGCGAAATTAAAGGCATTGTCGATCGCATTGGATTGCAAATTGACAAGCCAGGAATCGTCAATGATGACCCCTCTGCTAGAGCAGATGTCAGAATCGTGAAAGTTAAAATTCGTCTCCATTCCGATGACAGCGAACGGGTGAGAACATTAAATAAGCTACAGGTAAGAGCATCAATTCAAATTCGTTAAACTAATACAACCAGGACTTACGCAAAAATAGCCAACTTCGCTTAATTTATCCTAGACGCTTTGCGGCTTCCCGAAGGGTATCGCCTTCGCGCTTCGCGTCTCGTAGAGAAGACGCCTTCTCTACGAGAGGCTTCCGCCAACGCGTAGCGTCTCGTTTGCGTAGCGTCTCGTAGAGAAGAGAAGAACGCCAAGAGTTCGTAGAGTTTGCGTAAGTCCTAACAACTTTGTTTAAGGGACTTCCAAAAAATAAATTGTTCCAAATTATTTGTACATTTGTAGGGGCGCACAGCTGTGCGCCCCTACGTTCGCGGAGCGTCCCGCAGGGATGGGACGTTTTTTTTATTGGAAGTCCCTAAGGTGGACGGGGGATCTTTAGCTGCCTTAATTACTCAGCTATACTAAACCTAAAATCGATCGCCCCTTAAAGACTCATTGCCCTGTAGGCATCCTATGGAAATTACTCTCAACCTCGACGAATCACTTCTCAGCGAAGCCTTGCAACTCACCAATCTCACTACACAAGAAGATTTGATCAACCTTGCTCTGCAAGAACTCGTCCGATCTCGCCGCAAGAAAAACCTTTTCGACCTTGCAGGACAAATTCAGTTTGTCCCGGATTTCGACCACAAAGCCCTGCGCGAAATTCGTCATGCTGCTGATTGATACATCTGTTTGGATTAGCGTTTTCCGCGATCGCAGTGGTCAAGTTCGCCAGCAGCTTGAAACTCTGATTGCCGATCGTGAAATTTTACTTACCCGATTTACTCAGCTTGAATTGCTTCAAGGCAGTCTGAATGAGCAAGAATGGACTCTCCTTTCTACTTACCTCGAAACACAAAATTATGTTGAACTCACAATTCATTCTTGGCAAGCAGCTGCCCGCATCTACTATGACTTGCGCCGCCAAGGCCTTAGTATTCGCAGTCCAATAGATTCCTGTATTGCTCAAGCAGCACTGGAAAATAATTTACTTTTGATTCACAACGATCGCGACTTTGAAACCATTGCCCAAGTGCGACCACTCCAAAACTTTCGCTTTCAACCTTGAGTCTTTCTTGCAAAACATCAATAGTCAAAAATTCATCAATCGTTGACGAAGTACAGAAGCAACAATATCCTGATTTGTATTCGATTTTAAAATCAAACTACAGAAACTTTCTCGCTCGATTACCATCACTTCCACTTCAGTAAGTCCGGCTCGAACTGTAAAGGGATAGTTTTCTCCATTAACCAACTGTGCATTACCAAAATATTCCCCTGGTTTGAGAGTACATGATGTGAATTCATTATGGCGATCGCCAATCAATGCTTCGACTTCTCCTTCTAATATCAAGTAAAATTTCTCAGCTACTTGACCTTGTTGAACGATGATAGAATTGGCTCCATATCTAATTACCTTTGCTTGACTAGCAACTGCTACAATCTCCGACGGATCGACATTTGGTAATGCATTTGAAAGATGACTTGTCATCACACGTTGATGCAAACGACGCACAATATCAGCTTTGGTTAATTCAGAATTCCCAAGCAAAAGTCGGAAAAGTTCTTCCTCAATTACCATCACTTTAACTTCTGAATTTCTAGCAACGCGTACTGTTGCTGTTCGTTTACCGTCTTTAAGCAAACCAACTTCGCCAAAATAATCCCCACGACCAAGATGATTTAAAAGACGAAGCGGTTCATCAGGAAATTCTTGAAGAATATCGACTTCACCTTCTAGAATAATATAGAATTTACTCGCACCATCGCCTTGACGAACAATTACTTCTTCTGATTGATAAGTTAAAACGATTGGTTTAGTAGCTCCTTTTTCTAGCAAAGCTTCATCAAAACCGGGTAACACCAGCGAAAGTTCTTGATTTAAAGCTAAACCCAACTTACCGTCTTCGACATTAACAATTCGATCTGCCAAATCAAGTATGCGATTATCATGAGTAACCATGAGAACAGCACTGTTGTGTTCTTTAGCTAAACGATGCATTAACGCCACTACATTCCGTCCGGCTATCTTATCCAAAGATGCTGTGGGTTCATCAGCGAGTACCAACTTTGGCTGAGTTACCAAAGCACTCGCTATAGCCACTCGTTGCTTCTGTCCCCCAGAAAGATTTCCTGGATAAGCATTGAGTTTATCAGCTAATCCAACAGCGTCCAATATTGCTGTTGTTTTTGCACGGGCTTCTTTGTTTGAGAAATTTGGTTGCAATTCCAATGACATCTGAATATTTTGCTGAACTGTTAAGAAATCCAGCAAATTACTTGATTGGGTAATATAACCAAAATTGCGCCGCATTTGGACTAATTGCTCTCTGTTAGAACCATTGAGTTCTTGTCCCAAAATTTTGAGACTTCCCTTTTGCACAGAACGTAAGCAACCAATTAAACTCAGCAATGTGCTTTTTCCTGAACCTGAAGGGCCAGTCAAAATCACAAATTCTTTGGCTTTAACTTCTAGATTAATGTCACATAAAACTTGCTTTTGGAGTTCGCCTTCTCCAAAAAAGTAATTCAGATTTTGGATGGAAATAATTGTTTGGGCATTAGTCATTAGGAGTTAGGAGTTAGGAGTTAGGAGTTAGGAGTTAGGAGTTAGAAGTTAGGAGTTAGGAGTTAGGAGTTAGAAGTTAGGAATTAGGAGTTAGGAATTAGGAGTTAGGAATTGGGAGTTTGGAGTTGGGAGTAAAATTTTCTCCCCATCTCCCCATCTCCCCATCTCCCCATCTCCCTCATCTCCCCATCTCCCTCATCTCCCTCATCTCCCCATCTCCCTCATCTCCCTCATCTCCCTCATCTCCCTCATCTCCCTCATCTCCCTCATCTCCCCATTCCCAATCCCCAGTTCAAAACAAGTCTGCTGGGTTGGCATCTTTTAATTTATTCATAGTAATACTACCGGATGTGAAGCACATAATTATTGTTAGCAAAAGTACCAATGAGGCTCTGGGAAATG
>JAVRBV020000189.1:0-84497 GCA_034531095.2 Nostoc sp. CreGUA01
GAACTAGCACCAGCTTTCTTCGGCATCAGCAACGGCTTTAAACGTTGGAGAAAAGTTGGTTAAATAGGGCATTGGGCATGGGGCATGAGAAGAGGATGGGGGGATAGGGGGAAAGAAGAATTGCTTTTTCCCCACCTCCCCCCCACCCCCCCCCCTCCCCATCCCCCTCATCCCCCTCTCCCCTCCCCCCCATCCCCCCCTCCCCCTCCCCCCCTCCTCCCCCCCCCCCCCCCCCCCCGGGGCGGAAATTTATTCGATGTAACAAACTATTTCTTTGATTTTAGTCTTGTCACGCTACGAACATGTAACTCATTCTTCACAGTAAAATATGGCATTAAATATGCATTCACTCTCAAAATAGTGGGAATTTTTGCTTGAAAGCGTAAACACGAGGTTAGGATTTTGGCATCTTGGGAACTATAAGGGTAAATCAAATTAACATTTACTTGCAGTTTCCAGCAATGAAGATTAACAATCTCAGCAAAGTAAAAGCCTTACCCTTACAAATTTTTCTTGTTGTTCCCTTTGTGATCCAAATTTTTGCCACGGTGAGTTTAGTGGGTTATTTGTCCTTTAAAAATGGACAAAGAGCAGTTAATGACCTGGCAGAACAATTAATAGATCGTACCAGCGATGTAGTGGATGAACACCTCAAGTCTTATCTTTCGATTCCGCAAACCCTGAATCAGATTAACGCAGATGCTATCCGTAGGGGAATATTAGATGTGCAGAATCGCCAAACTCTTGGTAAGTATTTCTGGGATCAGATGCAGACCTCTGACCTGACTTATATTGGTATTGGATTAACAACGGGTGAAGGAGTGGGTGCTGCTCGTTATGATGGCAAAACTATTACCATTGATGATTGGACTGCCAAGCCTCCTAACAATGTCTCCACTTATGCTACCGACAATCGAGGCGATCGAACTCAGATAAATGCTCGCTGGGATTGGGAAAATTCTAGCCAGCCTTGGTATACCCAACCCATAGCCGCAGGTAAACCTATTTGGTCGAAAATTCTGTTTGAAAGCTTCCCCACTGGGCCTTACATCGCCGCTTCTGCTAGTCGTCCAATCTATGATGAGCAAAATCGCTTACTAGGAATGATTGCGTGCGATATCCATCTGCTAAAACTGAGCGATTTTTTACGCAGTTTGAACGTTAGTCAGTCTGGGCGGGTGTTTCTTTTAGAACGGGATGGCAGATTAATCGCCACTTCTGGTACAGAAAACCCCTTTAGGTTGATTAATCAAAAGGCTGAGAGATTGCAGGCGCTTGATAGTTCCGATCTAATAATCAACAGTGTTGCTAAACACGTGCAAAGCTTAAAAGGGTTTGAGTCCATCACCGAAAACACAGATTTTCAGTTAGAAATAGAAGGAAAACGCTATTTTATCGATGTTAGACCTTGGCGCGACGAGTATGGTTTAGATTGGCTGTTGATGGTAACTGTGCCAGAAAACACATTTATGGCACAAATTAACGCTAACACGCAGACAACGATCGCCCTGTGTTTTGGTGCATTAATTATTACCTCAGTGATGGGCGTGTTTACTTCCCATTGGATTGTCCGCCCGATTCTGCGCCTGAATCAAGCAAGTAAGGCAATGGCATCTGGCAATTTAGATCAAACAGTAAAAACTTGCGGCATTCAAGAACTGAATACCCTGTCTAATTCTTTTAATTACATGGCGGGACAGTTGCATGAGTCGTTTACAGCCTTAGAAAAAAGCAAAGAAGAATTAGAAGACCGAGTAGAAGAACGCACCACTGAACTCAAAAATACATTAGAGGAATTGCAGCGTACTCAATCTCAAATTATTCAAACTGAAAAAATGTCTAGTTTGGGACAATTAGTTGCTGGAGTCGCACACGAAATTAATAATCCAGTTAACTTTATTCATGGCAACCTCACCCACGTGGAACAATATACCCAAGATTTATTAGCATTTGTGCAATTGTATTATCAGCACAATTCAAACCCTACTCCAGAAATAAAAATTGCTGCCGAAAAGATGGATTTGGAGTTTTTGCAGCAAGACTTACCAAAAATATTGTCTTCCATGAAAGTAGGCACCGATCGCATTCGCCAAATTGTATTGTCATTGCGGAACTTCTCTCGCATGGACGAAGCAGAATTCAAAAGCGTGAATATTCATGAAGGTATCGACAGTACTTTGATGATTCTGCAACACCGCATCAAAGGTAAACCAGAAGAACCTGAAATTCAGGTAAGCAAAGACTACGGCAATGTACCTCCAGTAGAATGCTATGCCGGACAACTTAATCAAGTGTTTATGAATATTTTAGTCAATGCCATTGATGCATTAGAAGAAAGTCATGCCAAACTTAACTATCAGCAAATAGAGGACAATCCTGGTAGAATTATGATTCGCACATCGGTGGTGAATTCAACATGGGTAGAAGTGGCGATCGCTGATAACGGAGTTGGTATTTCCCAAGAATTTCAGCAACGAATATTCGATCCCTTTTTCACTACTAAACCCATTGGCAAAGGAACCGGAATGGGTATGTCCATTAGTTACCAAATTGTCACAGAAAAACATGGCGGTAAGTTAGATTGCTTCTCAACTCCTGGAAAAGGAACCGAGTTTATCATTCAGATTCCTCTACGCCGAAAAGTTCATGAAGTGGCTTAAGGGAACTTCAATAAATAAAAATAACGTTTAGAGATAATCAATTTGTTATGTAATACTATTCATCTCAAGTTTGATATTTTATGCAAAAAAGTAAAAAATTCCGTTTTCTCCGGAATCAGGTATGATTCTTAACTATTGTGAAGTTAATTTGATGGTAATATAATACACGAGTTTTAGACGCCAACAGATTATACAGTTGAACAGATAGTTAAAAACACTAGTTCTATTTGTTAAGAAACCTATGCAGATAAATCAGGTGATTGAAACCTACGATCGCGGTGCAGTGAACTATGACGCAATTATGAAGCGTTACTGGCACATTGAGCGCGAACCCCTCATCGCTTCCTTGCAGCTGCAACCAGAGCAAACCGTATTGGATGCTGCGGTAGGAACAGGTCTTAATCTTTCGGCCTATCCTCAAGGGGTACATGTGGTTGGCGTGGATCTTTCTCATAAAATGCTGGATGAAGCACGTAAAAAAACTGTATCCGCAGACATCACCTTTAAGGTATCCGATATCTGCAATCTCGATTTTCCTGATAATAGCTTTGATGCAGCAGCATCGGGATTTACCCTGTGTGTCGTTAACAATCCAGTCCGTGCTATGGAAGAGATTTTACGAGTTACCAAGCCTGGTGCTTTAATTGCCATTCTCGATTACTGTAAATCACGAGATCCAGAGGTTGAGAAATGGCAAGAGTTAATATGTGATGGAGCTTCACAGCTAGGCTTCCCTACTGACACAATCAAGTGGAATGCATTGATGGATTATGACGAATTAATTTACAACAGTCAGCTGAACATTGAAGTGCTGGTAGACAATCGCATAGACAGTCCAAATCCCTTTTCATGTGGTTGTCAAATACTGCTGAAAAATTCTAAAGTTTAGAAACTTTTTATAAAGTAAATCTTAACTAGTAGCGTGACAAGGCTAAAATAGTGCATTAACTTGACTCTTGTGGGATGGGCGTCTCGCCCGTCCGGTGCGGACAAGATGTCCACACCACAAGAAAATTTTTTGCAACATTTAAGGCTTGACACGCTACTAGGGTGCGTTAGACGCTCAGCCGTAACGCACCGGCATACAAGATGGTGAGTTTGAGAAAGTGATGATGAGCCGCAGGGTACCGTATTTTTTTAATTAATATAGGAGTTACGCAAAAAACCTCTCAAACTCTTATTTCTCCGTGACCTCTGCGCCTCTGTGGTTCGATTTCCGTAGCCTGTGCGTAAGTCCTGTTAATATTTGCTTTATCCATAAACTGCTGGCAATAATACAAAAAGAATAAATACAATAAGCATGGCATCAAGCAAAACTAAGCCAACTATAAACCAGATGTTAATTGTAAAACCTATTGACTTAAAATATAATACAATAGATCTATTAATAATTCCTACAACTATTGATGTATGAAATAAATAAATAGCAAAGAGGGCAAATGCGTATGAAAAACCATTTCCTCGCCTATTAATTGGTGTTGTTATATGGTCGTAATAAAGCAAAGCAGCTAAGGTACCAAAAAAAATAGTATAAGCTATTAGCCACTTTGTGTTAGGCATAAGCTGAGCAATAATAAAGGGAATAGTTAGTACCAAAATAAAGAATAAAATCAGAGAATCAATCATTTACAAATACCTTTTTTGTGAAATTTTTTAGAACTATCTGTTTTCATATAAACTTTAATAAAAAGGAACAGGGAGTGTCTTTAATGCGGTGTAATGCCTGACAAAGACGCACCACTAAAAGCCTGTTGCCTATTCCCTATTTCCTGCTTTACAAATTGTTTTTAAACAATTCTAAAACATGTTGCCAAGCATCAGGGGCAGCTTGCGGATTGTAACTTGGATGTTGTTCCATAAATGGATACTTGTCTTTGAAAAATCCAGCGAAAAATCCATGTCCGGCATCATATCTAAATACACGATGATTGATTTGATGTTTTTTTAATTCTGCTTCAATTTGCTCGGTTTCCTCCTGGGAAATTAACGAATCTCTTGTACCGAAAAAGGCATAAATAGTACCTTTAATTTCCGAGGTGCGATTAATAGTTGGAGTTTCTTCACCATAACTAGAAGTGGTAATTCCAGCACCGTAAAACGAAGCTGTGGCTTTGATATCCGGGAAAGTTGCAGCAATGTAAGCAACGTGACCGCCAAAACAAAAACCAATGATACCAATGGCATCATATTTAACATTGGGTAAAGTTTTTAAGTAGGCGATCGCAGCTTGAATATCACTTAAGATATCTTGATACTTTACTTGTTGATAGTATTCCAACCCCAGCCGATAGCTTTCTGGACTAAACCCAACATCTTCGGCACTAAAATCAGCCTCAAAACCCGGAGCAATACGTTGAAACATCGCGGGGGCTATTGCTACATAACCTTGTTTAGCAATTAGTTCGGTGATATCTCGAATGTTGTTGTTGATTCCAAAAATTTCTGGAAAAACGATAACGGCGGCAAAGGTTCCCTGATGTGCTGGTTGAGCTAAGTAAGCATCGATTTCTAAGTCATTATTAGGTATTTTGACTTTTGTGGTGTTAATTTCGATCATCTTTTTTCCAGCGAATTGATACCAACTTGTCTATTTTGACTGTTTTTTGACACAGATAAAAGATATAGATTGCAAGCTGATTTTTTGGTGTTTACCCGACAACTAAAAGATAGGATGTGCCTTACAGCAATTTCATTGGTGTCAACTTAACGTAAAACCGATGTCCCGCAAGGAACTCAAGTTCCTTGCTAATAACACAAATCATCTAAAGATGACTAAATATAGCCAAAAATCTCTAGTCTACTTCAGTAGACTTTAGCTAAAAGCTTGTGAAAGTTATTTCTTGGCGGGTGACGAAGCCAACAGATAAGCCATTTTTAGCTTAAGTTGACACCAATGAGCAATGCTGTGCCCCTACGATAAATGTGGTTCAAATACATGAAAACTGCTGTAATACTCAACCCTGGATTTATAACTTTTGGACAGACAGCATCTCGAACTTCTGGATGATACTAAGCGCTTTTGATTTGTGCGACCTTACAGAGGTAAGCATAAAGACTCAATATTCAGAAGCACAACAAAAAATTATGCCAGATCAAACATTTAGAGCAAACATACCAGAAGTTGACCCAACCGAGATTGAAGATACTCGAACTGCGATCGCCGATGAACATCGCTCGTTCTTAGAAAAAGTCATGGTGAAAGCCGGATTTGCAGATATATATGACGCCAGAGACTTTACTGAAGTTGTGTTTCGGGTGATGCGTGACTTGATGACCACAGAAGCAAGCGATCGCGTCGAGGGAGAACTGCATAAAGAAGCCGTATCTACCGATGAAAAAGCACTCCAGTTTGATATTGCCGATCTTTGGAAAGATACCAATCCAATTGTCGGATTTTTGAGCCGGATTCGTCCACCTTGGCAAGGCCCAGGTATCTTCAAAATCGATTCCGATCGCTTTTTGTTCCGAGTTGCTAATGAAAGCGGCAAGCCAGAAACAGTTGACCGAGAACAGGCAGTTAAAGCGGTATTTTCTGCCACCAAAGACGAACTTTCCGAAGAACGGATTCAGGAAATCGCTAGCTGGCTACCTGATTATGTACGTCAGCTTTGGGAACAGGCTTAATTATAAGTCTGAAAAAGTCAAGTCTGTTTGTGGTTGGCGATCGCAAACAGACTTTTTGTATAAATCACTCCGCAGACTTCACTGTTTGGTTTACCGTCTAAGGAATAGTTTAATCGAATAACCCCAAGACCCAGATAGTGACGATTAGTTCTCTTAAATCGCGCTACAATTTTGGATAAACATCAAATACAAATTGCGAACGATAAAAACACACATCAAACTGCAAAAAAAGTTCATCCGTCCCAGCAACAAAGGTACATCATCAGAAAGACTCCAGGCAAAAACTAAGCGAACAGGCTCAAATGAGCCAATTTGAGCAGATACAAGCAAACCTTTTGCTTCAACAGGCGCTAAATTACCAGCTAGCAATACAGAAGTAGTCTGTTCTTGCCAAATTGCGCCTAACTGCACACCAATACTGTATGGTAGAACATTAACGCTAGCTCCAGTGTCTAACAAGCCGGAAACCTCTAGAGATGAGTTACGATAAGTTAATGTTAATGATAACTTTGGCAGCGCATCAGGAACACCAAACGTATCATATCCCTCTGTAAAGGAAAATCTTTGAGAATTAGCCATTGTGGATTTATATCATGTCCGGTTGAATACTTATCATATAGACTGACGCGGGGACGTGGAGACGCGGGGACGCGGAAAATTGTTTTTGGTAAGTAATTAGGCGGACATGATATTAGCTATCTGATTCTAGTAATTGAGCAAGTTGATTTGCAGCCGCGTGGGAATTTAGTGGCGACCAAATAGGATATGTTGCACCCTGTTCTAATGATGGTTCCTCATCTCTAGACAGCTCTGACACTAGAAACTGTATTACTTTTAGCTTCTCTGCACGAGATAGGTTTTGTAGGGTAGGAAATAGTTCTATGGCATTCATAATTCTTATGTTGGAGATGAATCAATACTTCTATTTTTCCACATATTTTATCAATGTCGTACAGATCAACACACCACACCTATTTTCTTAACAATTTAACTTCGCTTATAAACCATCTCTATCTTCAGCTTATCAATCTCTAACTTCAACTTTTCATTCTCTATTCTCAGTTTAGCATTCTCCTCCCTAATCAACTCAACTTCATTCCTCTTACTCAAAGCCTGATTCATCGCCAACTTCCGCATATCGAGCGAGAACCAACGCTGATAAGTTTGCGTGTGAACTTGTACGCTGTGACCCAAATTATCCGCCGCCGCTTTAATTGGTATTCCCAAAATATGCGCTCGAATTGCCCAAGCGTGCCGTAAATCATAAGGCTTAAAATCTAAGCCTATTTTACGAAACCACCAGCTAATTCGTTGTGTTAATGCCGTGATTTCTGCATGATTAGTATTATCTTTTTTACTAATTGCCGTTGCCAACATTTCTAAATATTTGGAATTTCGTAAATCAAATTCCTCAATCCATTGTTTATGTAACGGTAAAGCTTCCCTCTCACCAGTCTTACAATCTTTATGAACTTTCCATGTGAAATCTAAATTTTCTGGACTTAACCACCAATCGATATCAGGATTAATAAAAAGCTCCCGTGGTCGTAAACCAAAAACTGCTAACATTCCATAAGTCCAGCGCCAAAGCTGCCAGCTATCTTGAACATTTTCGTTAACTTGATTGCCTCTGGTATTTAAATATTCTTCAAACTTGTTAATTCCCTCAGCTATTTCTGCATCGGCCGGTATATTCCGGGAATTATTGTCAGGCATCTTGGAATATTTAGACAAATCGATTTCGATTTTGAATGCTTGACAAAATGCAGATATAGCTCTAGCTGCATTATATTTAGCCCATTCTTTATCGATTTTTTCAATTGCACTTATCAAATTCTCTGAAGTCGCTAAATCAGTGGAATTAGTAAATCGTTTAGTTCGGGAAAAATAATAAAAGAAAGTATGTTCGCTCTTGGTTGTGCGTTTGTGAGTTTTAAAATACTCATCTTCAAATTTTTCCAGCAATTCCCCAATTGTTTCAAAATCTTTTTTAATTGCCTCATTGCCTAAATACTTATCATTCCATTCAAAGGTTTTACGAGCAATTAACTTTCCTAATTCATAAGCTTCTTCCTCGGCGGTTTTTAATCCATCCAAGTTGGCGGGAATATTCAAACTCAGATTGTACTGCTTTCTCCCAGTACCGTTTTTATCCTTGTCTCCCGGTTTGATTGGTAATGTAGCGCGTAATTGCAGACTTCCATTCGATTCTCTAATTGTTACCTTTGTCTTTGCAGACTTCAAACGCAGATTTACTTTCTCTAATTCCAGTAGTACTTTTGTTTTCATGTGTTTTCTTTGCTGCTGTGCTTGCAGACTTGAGCCAAGAAAACTGCCATCGGTAGATGAAACTGGCTCTAAGTCTGCAAAGGCTTGCTGATATTTGTCTTTACCCTGATTATGCATCGCCGTGGTTTTAGCCTATATTTAGCCTAAAAATAAATGTGTTCTCAGCGAACAATGTTTAATTCTGACATTGCTTGCTGCAAACATTAGGCTGTTTAAAAAAATTAAACCACAAAAAGGATTACTCCGGTCCTTATCACGGTTATGATGGCTTTGCTATCTTCGCTCGTGATATGGATTTGGCACTCAACAGCCCAACCTGGGGATTAATTGGCGCTCCCTGGAGCAAAAAAGCTGAAGCTAAAGCCACAGCTAAAGCAACCGCCTAAAAAAATGAGAGAGACATAAGTACCTGGGGCTAATCCCCCAGGAGGGAGTCGGGAATTCAAAATTCAAAATTCAAAATTCAAAATGATGTGTTTTGTATTTTGCATTTTGAGTTTTGAGTCATATTTCCACTCCCTCTCTCCTCACTGCCGATTCCTTGAATAGTAATAAATTCAGCAAGCTTGGAGATCAGAAATGCCTCAGAATCCAGAAAAAATTCAAGACCACGTAGAGCTATTTCACCAGCCGGAATACCAAGAATTATTCCAAAATAAGAAGCAATTTGAAAACGGTCACGACCCCGAAGAAGTTGCGCGGGTTGCAGAATGGACTAAGGGTTGGGATTACCGCGAAAAGAACTTCGCTCGTGAAGCTCTAACCGTCAACCCTGCTAAAGGTTGTCAACCTTTAGGAGCTATTTTTGCTGCTGTGGGTTTTGAAGGCACTCTGCCCTTTGTTCAAGGTTCCCAAGGTTGCGTTGCATACTTCCGCACCCACTTAACCCGTCACTACAAAGAACCATTTTCTGGTGTATCTTCTTCAATGACTGAAGATGCAGCGGTGTTTGGTGGACTGCAAAACATGATTGACGGCTTGGCAAACTCTTACCAACTCTACAAGCCCAAGATGATTGCTGTCTGCACCACCTGTATGGCAGAAGTAATTGGTGATGACTTACAAGCCTTCATCAACAACGCTAAGAAAGCTGGTTCAGTTCCTCAAGATTTCCCAGTTCCTTACGCTCACACCCCCAGCTTTGTTGGTTCCCACATCACTGGTTATGACAACATGATGAAGGGTATTCTTTCTAACCTGACCGCAGGTCAGAAGAAAGAAACCAGCAATGGCAAAATCAACTTCGTTCCAGGTTTTGACACCTACGTTGGCAACAACCGCGAAATCAAGCGCATTGCTTCTCTGTTTGGCTTTGACTACACAATTCTAGCTGACAACAGCGATTACCTGGATTCACCCAACACAGGTGAGTTCGATATGTATCCAGGTGGTACAAAGCTGGAAGATGCAGCAGATTCAATTAATGGCAAAGCTACAGTATTCCTGCAATCACACTCCACAGTCAAGACCCGCGAGTACATCGAAAAAGAATGGAAGCAACCAACCGTAGTTTCCCGTCCTTGGGGTATTAAAGCTACTGATGAGTTCTTGATGAAACTCAGCGAACTATCTGGTAAGCCCATTCCTGAAGAATTGGAAATCGAACGCGGTCGTGCAGTTGACGCAATGACTGACTCCCATGCATGGGTTCATGGCAAGCGCTTCGCTATCTACGGCGAACCCGATTTAGTGTACAGCGTTGTGGGCTTCATGCTGGAAATGGGTGCTGAACCAGTACATATTTTGGTTCACAACAGCAACGAAGAATTTGAAGCAGAAATGAGAGAACTGCTTGCTTCTAGCCCCTTCGGTCAAAATGCAACCATCTGGCCTGGTAAAGACCTGTGGCACATGCGTTCTCTGTTGTTCACCGAACCCGTAGACTTCCTCATCGGTAACACCTACGGTAAGTACCTGTGGCGCGATACCAAGATTCCCCTTGTGAGAATCGGTTATCCCATTATGGATCGTCACCACTTACACCGCTACAGCACCATCGGTTACCAAGGTGTAATCAACTTGCTCAACTGGGTTGTAAATACCTTGTTTGAAGAAATCGATCGCAACACCAATATTCCTTCTAAGACCGATATTTCCTACGACTTGATTCGTTAGAAATTGCGAAACAACGCAAGTTATTAGGAACTAGCGGCTAGGGACTGGGGACTAGGGATGAGGAGGATGAGGGAGATGAGGGAGATGAGGGAGTCTGGGAAGATTATAAAAAAGCTTCCCACCCCCACTCCTAACTCCTAACTCAGCACTTCCAATCCCCAATGCCCCATGCCCTATGCCCATTCCCAAATTTAGCATTTACCTGAGGCGTAAAATAAATGGAAACTATCAATAAAACTCACACCCACATTCATTCTCATCCTCATCCTAATTACCATCCACCTAACTATCAAAAACGCGGGATATTTAATAGAATCCTCAATCCTTTACGTAATGTGGTGGATGGAATTCAGGTTAAAAATAATCGTCTTGCTCATTTAATTTGCCAAATAATTCCTTGCTGTTGTCCTTTTGAACGCCGAATAAATTTATTTGGGCGGTCTGTTGAGATTCCAGCATTGTGTAAACTCAATCCTTTATATGATGAGTTTGTTGGATTGCGTTTTCGTGCTTTGTCTTATCTCGCTGATGTATGTGGAGAAGATGTCACGAAATATATTTGTTAAACAATTAATTTTGGATTTTGGATTGAAAGAATTCAGGAGTCAGGAAAATATTTGATGAATAGACTTCTTGCATAAATGTTTTTTGTCTCACGCAGAGGCGCAGAGAAGAGAACGCAAAGAAGAACTTTTGCAAGAAGTCTAATGAAGATACTAATTATACTAGGCTCTTTACAAATTCTGAATTCTGAATTCTTACTAAAAATCCAAAATTGTCTGTCGAAAACTGCCATCCACTAAGAGAAGAGAGATGAAAAGCACCCAAGGCAAAATTAACGAGCTGCTCAGTGAGTCAGGATGCGAACATAATCAGCATAAACAATCAGAAAAGAAAAACAAGTCTTGCACCCAACAGGCACAACCTGGCGCTGCTCAAGGAGGTTGTGCTTTTGATGGGGCGATGATTGCTTTAGTACCCATCGCCGATGCAGCTCATTTAGTCCACGGACCGATCGCCTGTGCTGGTAATTCCTGGGGCAGTCGTGGTAGTCTCTCTTCTGGGCCGCAACTCTACAAGATGGGCTTTACGACTGACTTGGGTGAAAATGATGTCATTTTCGGTGGCGAAAAAAAGCTTTACAAAGCGATTCTAGAACTTCATGAACGCTACCAACCAGCAGCGGTGTTTGTCTACGCTACTTGCGTGACTGCTTTGATTGGCGATGATATCGATGCGGTTTGCAAAGCCGCAGCTGAGAAAATTGGTACTCCTGTAATCCCGGTAATTGCTCCCGGATTCATTGGCAGTAAAAATCTCGGCAACCGTTTTGGCGGTGAAGCTTTATTAGATTATGTTGTCGGGACAGCAGAACCGGAATACACTACGCCCTATGATATTAACTTAATAGGCGAGTACAATATCGCCGGGGAAATGTGGGGAGTCACGCCGCTGTTAGAAAAATTAGGCATCCGCATTTTGTCCAAAATTACGGGCGATGCTCGCTACAATGAAATTCGCTACGCCCACCGTGCCAAGCTCAATGTGATGATTTGTTCGCGGGCGCTGTTGAACATGGCGAGAAAGATGGAGGAGCGTTACAACATTCCTTATATTGAAGAATCTTTCTACGGCATCGATGACATGAATCGCTGTCTGCGAAACATCGCTGCTAAATTAGGCGATCCCGATTTACAAAAACGCACAGAAAAGCTGATTGCCGAAGAAACTGCGGCTTTAGATTTGGCACTGGCTCCTTATCGCGCTCGACTCAAGGGTAAGCGGGTTGTATTGTATACTGGCGGTGTTAAGAGTTGGTCGATTATCTCGGCTGCTAAAGACTTGGGTATTGAGGTTGTTGCTACCAGTACTCGAAAAAGTACTGAGGAAGATAAAGCCAAAATCAAGAAGTTGCTGGGTAACGATGGCATCATGCTGGAGAAAGGTAACGCCCAGGAATTGTTACAGCTAGTTAGAGATTCTCAAGCAGATATGTTGATTGCTGGAGGACGTAACCAATATACCGCCTTGAAAGCCCGGATTCCTTTCTTGGATATCAACCAAGAACGCCACCATCCTTATGCAGGTTATGTGGGGATGATTGAGATGGCGCGAGAATTGTATGAAGCTCTTTATAGCCCGATTTGGGAGCAAGTACGTAAGCCGGCGCCGTGGGAAGAGGCTGAATTGCATTCAAATCTAGTGACTGAGGCGTGGACGGGATGAGGGGGATAAGGAAGATGAGGGGGATGAGGGGGATGAGGAAGAATAATAATCGTTTGTTTGCTTCGTTTACTCCCTCATCTCCCCCTACTCCCTCATCTCTCCCAGTAGATGCCATTTCTGAACGCAACAAGGAGCTAGTTTAATGGCGATCGTTACTCTTTCTAATAAATCACTGACGGTTAATCCTCTTAAGCAAAGCCAAGCTTTGGGCGCATCCTTAGCTTTTTTGGGATTGAAGGGGACGATGCCTTTATTCCACGGTTCTCAAGGTTGTACTGCTTTCGCTAAAGTTGTGCTGGTGCGGCATTTCCGGGAAGCGATTCCCCTGGCTACCACGGCGATGACGGAAGTCACTACGATTTTGGGCGGTGAAGAAAATGTGGAACAGGCAATTCTGACTTTGGTGGAAAAGGCTAAACCAGAAATTATTGGTTTATGTACCACTGGGTTGACGGAAACTAGAGGAGATGACATTGAGCGTTTTCTCAAGGATATCCGGGAACGCCATCCAGAATTGAATGATTTGGCGATCGTATTTGCCCCGACTCCCGATTTTAAAGGTGCGTTGCAAGATGGTTTTGCGGCTGCTGTGGAAAGCATAGTTAAGGAAATTCCGCGGGCGGGTGGAATTAAAACTGAACAAGTAACGATTTTGGCGGGTTCTGCTTTTACGCCAGGGGATGTACAGGAAATCAAAGAGATGGTGACGGCTTTTGGCTTGGTGCCCATCTTTGTACCTGACATTGGCGCTTCCCTTGATGGACATTTGGAAGATAACTATAGTGCGGTTACAGTTAGTGGAACAACCTTAAAACAACTACGAGAAGTTGGTTGTTCTGCTTTCACCTTGGCTTTGGGCGAGAGTATGCGCGGTGCCGCCAAGATTTTGGAAGAGAGATTTGGTACTCCTTACGAGGTGTTTGGCGAACTGACTGGATTAGAACCAGTAGATGAGTTTCTCCAAGCATTGGCGATTTTGAGTGGTAACAGCGTACCGGAAAAATACCGCCGCCAACGTCGTCAACTGCAAGATGCGATGTTAGACACGCACTTTTATTTTGGTGCTAAGCGAGTTTCTTTAGCGCTGGAACCGGATTTGTTATGGTCAACAGTCCATTTTCTGCAATCAATGGGAGCGCAGATTCATGCTGTGGTGACAACAACGCGATCGCCTTTACTCGAAAAACTCCCCGTTAAAAGCATTACCATCGGTGATTTAGAAGACTTTGAGGGTTTAGCAGCAGGTTCGGATTTGCTGATTGGTAACTCCAATGTCGGTGCGATCGCCAAACGCCTTAATGTTCCTCTTTATCGCTTAGGATTGCCCATTTATGACCGCTTAGGTAATGGTCAGTTTACCAAAGTTGGTTACCGAGGCACAATGGAACTTTTGTATGGCATGGGCAACCTCTTTTTAGAGGCAGAAGAAGCAAGAGTTAAGCAGTTACAAGAATTGGGAATTGTGGGTGCGGAATTTTGAAGTTAGGAATTTTGAAGTTAGGAGTTAGGAATTAGGAGTTAAAATCTTCGCCACAATTGACTCAAATTAATTCTGAATTCTGACTCCTGAATTCTGAATTCTTTATTCAAACCTTTAAAGAGGAGAAATACGATGAAAATTGCCTTCACTACGAGTGACCGAGTTCATATTAATGCTCATTTTGGATGGGCAAGATTAATTGATGTTTATGAAATTTCCGATGAGGGCTATGAATTTTTAGAAACCCTCAACTTTGAAGGTGACCTCAAAGAAGATGGAAATGAAGATAAAATCACACCCAAACTTGATGCGTTAGTTGATTGTACCATTGTTTATGTCACGGCAATTGGTGGCAGCGCTGCGGCTCGGTTAATCAAAAAAGGTGTTACCCCAGTGAAGGCGCGATCGGAAGAAGAAGAAATTAGTGAAGTGCTAAATAAATTAGTGCAAACCCTCAAAGGTAATCCTCCACCTTGGTTGCGTAAAGCTTTACAGCAAAAACCTGCCAATTTTACAGATGAAGTTGGAGACGAAGCAACAGTATGACTATAAATAATAGTGTTAACGGAACTGACACAACTGAAGTCTTGAATTCCCCTTTTCTCAAAGTCCTAATCAAACAGATTCGGGGTCAAGATAGCTATGGTATTTACCGTAGTTGGTCGGATGAATTACTTCTCAAACCCTTTGTTGTTACCAAACAAAAGAAGCGAGAAATTTCCGTTGAAGGTGAAGTCGATCCGGTAACTCAAGCTCGGATTATGGCATTTTTTCGGGCTGTAGCTGCCGGAATCGAACAGGAAACAGGCTTGATTTCTCAAGTTGTAATTGATTTGAGCCATGAAGGATTTGGCTGGGCGCTGGTTTTTTCTGGTCGTCTTTTGGTAGCTGTCAAAACCTTACGCGATGCTCAAAGATTTGGCTTTGATTCCCTGGAAAAATTAGCCCAAGAGGGAGAAAGCTACGTCCAAAAAGGTATTGATTTGGCGAAGCGATTCCCGGAAGTCGGAAAAATATAAAAAGTTAGGAGTTAAGAGTTAGGAGTGAGGAATTAAAAGTTATGAATTAAGCTAATAATCATTTAAATTGCATCCCCACGTCTTTGTAGAGCTAGGAATTATGCAACTTAAAGGCAGATTAGCTTATTAGTTAGGATTTATCAATTAGGATTTATAAGTTAAGAGTTATGCCAATCATTAACTCCTAACTTATAACTATTTACTCCTAACTCCTAACTCTCAACTTTTAACTTCTAACTCCTAACTCCTAACTTTAAAAAAAGGAGTTGCTGATGGTGCAAGCGGAAGAAACAAGAATTGAGGAACTGAAGGGACAAATTAGACGCCTCAATAGCAAAGCAGGTCAAATGAAGATGGATCTGCATGATTTAGCGGAAGGTTTGCCAACAGATTACAAACAACTTATGGATGTTGCTGCTGCAACTTATGAAATATTTCATCAGTTAGATGAGCTTAAGCAACAGCTGAAAGAATTGGAGAAAGCTAAATGACTGGAACTCTCGAAGAATTCAAGAAACTTGTAGATGCAGAAGAATTTTTTCAATTCTTTAATCTGCCCTACGATCAAAAATTTGTGAATGTCAATCGTCTACATATATTGAAAAAGTTTTCTCAATATATGAAGGAGATTGATGATAATTCTCCTGATTTGAGTGCAGAAGAAAGGCTAAATCAATATTCTTTGGCTTTGCAACAGGCTTATCAGGTATTTATGGAGTCAACACCCCACGAACAAAAGTTGTTCAAGGTGTTTAACGACAAGCCGAAAAATGTAGTCACACTGACAGAAATCACTTCTGATTAGGAGGTATAAATTGGTAAACCTAACGCCTACCGAATTAGAACGCTATCGTCGCCAAATGATGCTGCCAAATTTTGGCGAAGCAGCACAGAAGCGCCTGAAGTCAGCAACAGTTTTGGTTACGGGTGTGGGTGGATTGGGCGGTACGGCGGCGCTTTACTTAGCAGTAGCGGGCGTTGGGCGGCTAATCCTAGTCCGGGGTGGTGACTTGCGGCTAGATGATATGAATCGTCAGGTTTTGATGACGGACGATTGGGTAGGTAAGCCAAGGGTATTCAAAGCTAAGGAAACTCTGGATGCAATCAATCCTGATGTCCAGGTGGAAGCAGTTCATGATTACATCACCCCGGAAAATGTAGATGCGTTGGTGCAATCTGCTGATATGGCTCTTGATTGCGCCCATAATTTTACGGAGCGCAATTTGTTAAATGAAGCTTGCGTGCGCTGGCGTAAGCCAATGGTCGAAGCTGCAATGGACGGGATGGAAGCTTACCTGACAACGATTATTCCTGGTGTGACTCCTTGTTTGTCCTGTCTGTTTCCAGAAAAGCCTGATTGGGATCGGCGCGGCTTTTCGGTTCTAGGTGCTGTTTCTGGGACACTGGCTTGTTTAACCGCGCTGGAGGCGATCAAGTTGATCACTGGGTTTAGTCAGCCTTTATTATCGCAATTGCTGACTATCGATTTGAGCCGATTGGAATTTGCCAAGCGCCGTTCTTACCGCGATCGCTCTTGTCCAGTATGCGGTAATAGTGCGCCCTGGAGATACGCTCAACCCAATTCAATGGAACCCAGCGGTATTGCACAGAATAGCTAATATTTTAGATTTTGAATTTTGGATTGAAGGAGAAATCCAAAATCTAAAATCCAAAATTGCCAGAGGACAAACAATAAATCAGGAGATCTAATGTCTGTAACTTTATCCGAAAAAGCAGAATTTCATTTGCGGGCATTTCTTAGAGGTTCCGCACCCGACGCTGATGGCGCAACTAAAGGTGTCCGTTTCTCTGTCAAAGATGGTGGTTGCAGTGGCTACGAATATGCAATGGATATCACTAGCAAGCCACAACCAGATGATTTGGTAATCCAGCAAGGCAAAGTGCTGGTTTATGTTGACGCCAAAAGTGCGCCGTTATTAGAAGGAGTGATAGTTGACTTCGTTGAGGGTGTGATGGAAAGCGGCTTTAAGTTCATCAACCCCAATGCAACTGAGAACTGCGGTTGCGGAAAGTCTTTCAAAACAGGTGACTGTACGCCTACTGGTGTACCTTGCAGCTAACACCATTGCTTGTGCTGAGCAAACAGCAGGATAGTTGGACTCAAAATTTTCGGGAATTAAACCTAATTGTATAACGTTTGAGGAGAATCTGAAAATGGCTACCTACCAAGTTAGATTAATCAACAAAAAAGAAGACATCGACGCCACAATTGAAGTTGATGAAGAGACTACTATCTTAGAAGCAGCAGAAGAAAATGGTATTGAGTTGCCCTTCTCTTGTCACGCAGGTTCTTGCTCTAGCTGTGTTGGTAAGGTTGTTGAAGGTGAAATTAATCAAGACGATCAAAACTTTTTAGATGACGACCAAGTTTCTAAAGGATACGCTTTACTTTGTGTAACCTATCCTCGTTCTAATTGCACAATTAAAACACATCAAGAAGCATATTTGGTCTAAACCTTGACTTGATTGCTGTTTTTAGCAACTAAATAAAAATAAAGGATGAAATATATTTC
Source organism: Nostoc sp. CreGUA01 (assembly GCA_034531095.2). Lineage (GTDB taxonomy): Bacteria > Cyanobacteriota > Cyanobacteriia > Cyanobacteriales > Nostocaceae > Nostoc. The sequence goes on from JAVRBV020000189.1 coordinate 17,948, forward strand.
ATCCTTTACAGCAGATTGCAACTTGGTGAAGTACAGATAATTGTAGGGGCACAACATGTTGTGCCCCTACCTGTGTACTTCATTTACCTGAAATACGCTGTATCTTTCATCAATTTAGAATTCAGCAGTCAGAATTAATTTGAATTTACGTGGTGAATGAATTAAAATGTTTACGCCTTTTAGTGTGACTGGTTGCTCATTGGAATTGTTGAGAAAGGGAGAACAAGGAATTATCACTTTCTGCAAAATTCAGGATGAAACAATTTTAAATCAGCCGATATCAATGGGTATAGCACCAGGAAGTTTTATTACTGTACAACAACGGTTTCCCTCGTTAATTATTCAAGTTGGAAACGCATCTTTCCCAATAGATATAGAAATTGCCCGTGCTATTTATGTTAGAGTAGTTCATAATTAAATTATTTATAGTAAGTAAATTTTATTTTTCTTTGATACAGCAAACTTGAAATAGATAATTTTTTTCTTCAGTAGGGTGCGTTATGCCGTAGGCTAATGCAGCGCCACGCCAACAATTCAAGGTGCGTTACGCTTCGGGACAACACACCCTACATCTGAATTATTTTATGAATTAGCTCTAATAAATTTTCGGCCTCACTCCTTTATTAACTAGTTCTGGGAGTAAAGTCAACCCCTTCTGGAGCGAGACGCTACGCGAACGGAGAAGTCAAAAGTTAAAAGTAGAACCCCCGAAATAAATTTGGGGGTTTGTACCTTTTTCTTTCTGGTCACTAATTTATAGATATGGATGCAATTTGATAAGCTAAAAAACGTTTAATTTGCATAATCGAATTAAACATAACTCTTGTGGGGTGGGCTGGAAAGCCCGCCCAGGATATGCAATTTAAATGTTGAACAGCTTAGGGACTTCCAATAAAAAAAACGTCCCATCGTAGGGGCGCACAGCTGTGCGCCCCTACAAATGTACAAATAATTTGGAACAATTTATTTTTTGGAAGTCCCTTATTAAAGGTAAAGTGGCTATTTTCTAATCAACAGCAACTATCACATCTGATGATTTAATTACTGCATAAGCCTGCTTACCTTCTGTAAGTCCCAGCTTTTCTGCTGATGATTTTGTGATGATTGACACTAGCTCTATTCCTGGTGCTAGTTCTATAGTTATTTCGGTGTTAACCGTGCCAGGTACAACTTTTTTAACAGTACCTTTGAGAGAATTACGAGCGCTAATTTCCATTTTTGTTGTATTTTTTGTTATGAATACTCAAATAAGGTAGCAAATGATGGTTTGAAAAATCAAGTTCTTTGAAATTTTTTAATAAGTATCAAAAAAATACAACAAAGTTCATAATTTTATATCTGTATGATGTTGATTTTTATATTTTTTTTATTGATACAAAGTAAGTTAATTGCTAAGTATTGTCTTCTCACAATCAATATATAATTATATCAACTATCTGCCGTTAGTCTAATTTCTCAAAAAAAACTGTCAAAAATACTCAAAGCCACTGTATTTTGATAATTTTTTAAGTTTTTTTCTTCAATATTTCTAGGGATCTTTATAAATGATTCATAATTTAATCTTATCAGAGTGATAATATATAACTAAGCTAAATTGTTGCTAGTCAACCTAGACTTCAATAAAAGCGATTACAGAGTGATTTGAGACATTCCTAACTTAATTCTGGTGAAATCTAAAAATGGGTAGAAAGTAAGATTTCCTCTTCCAATGCTCGCTCAATTTCTGCTAATTATGGTTCATTTTCTAAACGAGCGATCGCAGCTTGGGATTTTGTAGATGAACTCGAAGCGGAAGCCGGTTTTTATGGCGCACCTAAACCCGAAAAATCAGCAAGAGAATTATTCTCTGATTGTGAAGAGTTAGTGGCTATTGCTTAGTAGAATTCAGGAGTCAGGAGTCAGAATTCAGAAGTTATTTCACTTTTGTATATCTTCTGTATTAGGCTATTAGCGCAAATTGGAGCATTGATTTACTAATCACAAAGCTCAATTTTAGGCGATCGCATAGCTTGTGAAATGATGGTGGGCAATGCCCACCATTACGTTTTGCAAGCAAATTTTTGCTTGTTAATTAATGAAACTTGTGGGATTTGAAGGGTAATTATGAGTCAAGGTTTGAGTGAAGTAACAACCCAATGGTTAATAGCAAAAGGCTATAATCCTGAGGATTTAAATCAACCAGGTAAAAATGGCGATACAGCTTTGATGAGGGCTACAAGAGAGGGTATCTATGCTGTCGTTAAAGAACTGATTGATGCGGGTGCGGATATCAATGCTAGAAATAGCGATCGCAATAATGCTTTATGGTTTGCTTGTTTTGGTAACCACTACGATTTAATTCACTTGCTGCTGGCAAATAACATTAACATTGACAACCAAAATGATAACGGTGCGACTGTTCTAATGTATGCAGCATCAGCAGGAAAGACAGAAGTTGTGAAGCTACTCTTACAATACCATCCTAACTTCAATTTAAAAAACTTAGACGACTACAAAGCAATTGATTTTGCCAGCAACGTAGAAGTTTTAAGGATACTCAAAAATGTCACCAAGCAAAACATCAGCTAACGCCTATCATGAGGCTACCAAGCATTCTTACTTATCGGTACAGATAGATCCAAATTATGTAGATGCTTCAACTCAACCATCTGCATTTAAATTCTATCCAAAATTTTATCGAAGAGTGAAATTAAATGTCAATAATCCCGTTCACTCTTTTATATCGTTAACTAGTGCAATAACACTAGAAAAAATGTATAAAGATAGTCTCGATAAATTGCGGGTAAATCCATCAGCAGGCGCTCTGTATCCTACGGAAGTTTACGTACAGCTTCGCAAAATTCCGGGAATACTAGATGGTATTTATCATTTTGAAGTTGAGAATAATTGTCTAACACTTATCTATGAATTAATTGATGATGGGCTAGAGAGTTATATTATACCGGGTAACGGTATCAACGGATTCATCTTTTTAATTAGCTGTGTTTATTATAGGTCTAGCTGGAAATATCAAAATAGAAGCGCGAGATATTGCTTTTTAGATAGCGGACACCATTTAGGTGCCATCGCTGCTTCGGCTTATCTCCATGAAAAAGATATACAAGTAATTTTTGATTTTGATAAACTTGCTCTCAATTTAGCTTTGGGATTTGAGAATAAAGAGTTTATCACAGCTTGTGCGGTGTCGGGAGAATTACAAGAAAAGCAAGTCAGACCCTTAAGGATGAAAGTTCCTTTTGTTTGCGGTACTGATTACTTTGAAGCTAATCAATTCATTGAAGATACTTATCAGGCTACGGCTGTACAAAAGAGTAGTGAGCAAACACTCAAACAGCCTCACTTTAGCTTTGACAAGGATAAATTTCTTCAAACTGTTTTGAATAGACGTTCTATTCGACGTTTCCGGAAAAATTCTATTTCTCAAGAAGATTATCTATATATAATGCAGCAACTTCAGCAGCCAATACCGACAGAAAATTATGAGGAAATAGATATTTATTCGGTGGTACATCGAGTAGAGGAAATGTCATGCGGATTATATAAAGGTACGCATCTGATTAAGACGGGTGATTTCAGCGAACAGACGGGTTACTTATGTATTAATCAAGCTATTGCTAAAGATAGCGCCGTAACTTTATTTTTTGTGTCTGATTATTTAAACTACCAAACTGCTATGCAAATAGCTGGTTTTCTAGGACAGAGGCTTTATTTAGCTAGTAATTATTTGGGAATTGGATGTAGCGGAATTGGTGCTTTTTACGATGACGAAACCCAAGAATTATTAGAGACAAATAAAGATGTACTTTACGCAATGGCGATTGGAATATAAGCAAGGAAGGAAAAAGAGATGGCTAGAAAGATGTATTTCTTAAATGGTGACGATTCGCATCCAGTACAACCGACATCGGCAGATATTATATTGCGGCAACAACTAGAGTATTCTATTAGTAGATATTTTTACGATGGTTGCGATCGCACAATTCAAAATCTCTTATCTAATTGTCGGTGGTATGTCACAACCCACGCCAGCGCTATGACATTAGTAATTGAATGTCCTGACCAAGTTACCAACTGGCGTATCTTACAAAAAATCGTCCCAATGGGAACATTACTTCACCAAATTATCAGCAGCGCCAAAATCCGCGTTTGTCCTCCAGAAGGTCAAGGCGTAGCTTTTGAAATGAGGGTAGATGAGTTGTCTGTGTACCGTGATATGGCGGGCTGAGGGACTGGGGAGATGAGGGAGATGAGGGAGATGAGGGAGTGAGGGATAAAAATTAATAACCAATGCCCCATGCCCTATGCCCTATGCCCTATACCGACATTTTTAATAAGTGCAGCTACCTCTTCAAAAACCAAATCGGCAGAATGTTTAACAACAGGACTTAACTCTAGTCCCAAATCAAGATTTGCCGCTTCAATTAAATAAACTGTTACATCTTCAGGAAAGTCATTTTGAAAGATTTTCCGTCCGGCGGCTAAAGCATTATCCCAACGAAAATCATGCAAATTATAACTAGGTTCTGGCAAAGCTTCTAGTTCTTTTCCTGGAACTTTAAACACAGCACCAGGCTCAGAATTAGTTGAACTTGCATCAATGATTACTAATTTTTTACTACCTCTAGCTTGAAACATTACTTCCATTCCTGCGGTGCCACAGTCATAAATTCGCACATCAGGATGAGGGTTTTGGGCTAGATATTTTTGTAGGCGTTGAGCGATAATTACGCCTACAGCATCGTCACTGCGATTGAGATTTCCGCAACCAATAATAGTTAGCATCGGATGAGGTTTTGCTGCCTTATTTGAACCATATAAATATTACCTTTGTTTCCTAATTTATAACTAACAATCTATTAATTATTTATAATAGTCATGGATGTTGTTTATTTGGTTTTATGAAAACGATCGCGCTTCATAATCAAATCGTTGTAGAGACGTTGCAATGTAACGTCTCTACGTTTGGATTAATACTAATTTCTTCAGTTTGCCAGAGCGATCGCATATTGTAAGCAGGCACGAATATCCTTAATTTGTAAGTCTGGATAGTAGTCTCGGATAATTTCTTCAAAAGAAAGCCCGTCATTGAGCAGTTCAAGAACACTTTGTACTGTGATACGTGTACCTGCTACACAAGGTTTACCGAAATGAATTTGCGAGTTAACTACAATTTTATCCATCAGCTATAAAGTTAAATTTAATTTTACTCACTACATCAACACAGATATTTGTAGGGGCGCACAGCTGTGCGCCCCTACCAATGTACCTCACTCAAATGAGAATCGCTATAGTACAGACAAAGCCTCTGGAAAACAATTTATTAGCCAAAAACTAAAACTCTACACCATGTTTCTTGGCAATTTCAGTCAGTTTTTCCAACTGATGTTGTGATGCTTTAGTTAATATTGTTTGTGCATCTTCTGGAGTTGTGCCTTCTTTAGGAATTAAATATTTTACATAAAGTGACACAAAATCAGCTACGACAGCCATACCAGATAAACCATGTTTGTCAGCTTCCTTACCAGCGATCGCTGCTACTAAACCTGCTTTAATTGGATCTGGTTTAACTTTCATAAACTGATCCACAAGCTTGGGAATATAATCTGCTGGTGGCAAATTAGCTAACTTAGTTTTATCTGGAGTAAAGTTACATTCTGCGGCTTTTGCCTGTTCTAAAACACACCATTCTATGAATTCTTGCAATGCTGCATCGGGAACGCGAGAAAGATAATTATGTAGCGCTAAATCAGACACAAGCTCACCGTGTAAATTGCTGTTTTATGCAAGTGCATTAAGCCAAGCCTAACGCACTGTTTCTAGAAGTTTTAGTGTGTTACGCTACAACTGTCGAATTAATAGTTAAACCGCTAGACAGTTAAGTTTATGTGCGCCATTTATGAAAAGCTATCTAGTCACCCTCTGTTTTATTCTGATAAACATTCCACCAATGAAAAAACAGTCCTAAGCCCCATCCTAATACTGGGAATATAGACCAAAAATAACTAGGACTAGTGATTAAATTTAGCAGGATTAAAAATAAATTCACTGCTATAAAGGAAATAAAGTGTTTCCAAAAGTCTCTGCGTCGTAAAGTATTAAATGTGCCTCGCACAAGTTCTTCTTCTTGTTGAACTAACCACTTTTGTTCAGTCTTTTCCAAAATATTAGCAGAAATACCTAACTCGGAAGCCATTTCTACAAGCTGTTCTCGTGAAAATTCACCTTCTTGTCGATCAGTGAGTGCTATTTCCAGGATTTTTTGCACATCTTCTGAATTGTAAGACATTTTAATTACCTAATAATTTTGTCTGTAAGTGCGCGTTTTACTTAACGAATTTATCGAAGAGATTTGATAAATTCAGTTAGCGGCCGCATCCACATATTGCACCCAATACTTAGTTGTATTCACACCATTATTAGTTTCTCACAATTGATTTATAGCTGCTGTATTTGTTAATACCTCTATATTGGTTTACCTCTAATCTAATTGGAAAATAAAACCCAAGATTGATTTTCTGACTAGAGAGTAGTAGTTTGTCAAGTTTAATTGAATCAAATTTGAGGGCTGGCTTTCGAGGAATTTCACGATTTGCCTGCCCAAAGTAGAGAAATGTTGTACTGATGGAACATTGAATCGGCACTCACAAGTGTCATTTCTTCTATCTGAGCCTGTGCAATCAACATTCTGTCAAAAGGATCTCGGTGATGCAAAGGTAATTTAGCCGCTTGTATAGCATGAGAAGCTGTAATTTCTAGCGATCGCACTGCCAATAGTGTCATCCGACTAGAAATATAACTGTCTAGAGGATCTGCGAGTGGTAACTTGCCGATCGCAACTTTTATCCCGATTTCCCAAACACTAGCAACTGAGAGCCATAATTCATTTGTTTCATCAGCAATATGGGCAATGGCTACCTCATTCAAAGACTCTGGTTGGGTAAACCACCATAACCAGCACTGTGTATCTAGCAAGAGTTTCACTCTTTACCGCCCTCAAATGCTGCCAAAATTTCTTCTGGTAAAGGAGCATTAAAATCATCTGGGACTATAAAACGCCCTTTATCCTGCCCTAAACTGTTGAGTCGGTTTGATGAGGAGCGAAATGGAACCAACTTGGCGATAGGAATGCCTCGGTTGGAAATAATGATTTCTTCTCCAAGTTCTACACGTGATAAAAGTTTTGAGAGATTTGTTTTAGCTTGATGAATATTTACAGTTTCCATAAAAGTAAACTAAGTCTGTAAACTAAGTTTAGTTTATTTGTCGCAGTGGTGCAAGAGCGATCGTTAGATAAGCAGCAAACATTACAATATGCAATGATGAGGGTAAAAGTGAGTGAAGCTTATGCAAACTATTACTGACATTGGCACATTAATTGTTCGGACGCCTGGAACTCTTGGCGGCCGTCCTCGAATTGCTGGAACTAGAGTATCTGTTCAACGAATTGCAGCTTGGTATAAAACGGGGATGAATGCGGAAGAAATTGTTGAACGGATGGGCAATTTGACTCTTGCACAAGTTTATGCAGCTTTAACCTATTACCATGCAAACCAGCAAGAGATTGAAGGTTATCTGATTGCTGAGAAGTCCAGCTATGAACAAATTACTACTGAAATGGAGAATCAATTGGTTTTTCTAAGCACTTATTCTGGAGAGTAAACAGAGCGACCGCTGAGTTATTAGATATAATTTTAAGTTTGTAGACTAAGTTGAATATAGTTGTTATTTTAAAGCCTATGGGTAGAAGGTTTGGGAATGTTATTTATATTGATAGAAATCCCAACAACCCAGATGAAGGTTGGGGATGGGTGGAAGTTACAACCGAAGATATGAAACGTTTTGCTATTCCCAACAAGCATCCTGCAATGAGAAAAGTAATTAAAGAAAAAGAAATTACAGTTACACGATATAAAGATTCAATTCCATATCGTGAAACTTATACTCATACTTATCAAGATTTTGTTCATCCTCCATCTAGAGGCAAAGCTGGTGCAAAAAATTTCACCTTAAATATTGATGGAGAATTGATTACGATAAAAGTGCAAAAATCTCTAACTATCCAAGCTGTATGTGTATGGATAAAAACTTGGACAAGTGCAAACGTTAAGATAGTTACTCCTGGTAATAGGATACTTTCTCTGGATGGTGAAAAGTTAGCCCATCAAGCTCATTTTGTTTATTGTATTCTTAATCAAGATAGCAATGCTATCAAAATAGGTCGAGCAAAAGATGTGGCAAAAAGGATGAAATCACTTCAAACATCTAGTCCAGCCGAATTGAAGCTAATTAAGATTGTACAAGTTAACAGCATGGAAGAAGCTCAAGAGCTAGAACAATCACTACATAAACAGTTTAGGGAAATTAGATTAGCTGGGGAGTGGTTCAAAGCACAAGCAAATCTCCTTGAGTATATTAACCAGTTATGATATTGGCAGTGACATAAGAGCAACTTTAAACCGTAACCCTCAGTAAAAATATTATTTTTGAATTTGTATTTTGAGTTTAAAATGAGTCAGTTCAACAGGTATCTCAATAATTTCAGGCATACAAAAGTGTGTCTACCAAAATTTTGTAGACAGTATAGTTTTACGATACCGTAAAACTATACTTCTTAAATTATGTCTAGCAAAATTGCAACTACTTGTAGAGCAGGTATAACTTAATGCGGTTTGTGGTAAGCGATCCAATATTTGAGAATTAAGCAGTCCGAAAACGTGCCAACTCCTCACCCGTCTTCGCATCATGGGCGTGGACTGTACACACCAAACATGAATCAAACGATCGCGCCACATGACCAACTTCCACCGGGTCGCTAGAATCGTAAATGGGTGTGCCAATTAAAGCTTCTTCAATGGGACCGCGGATTCCTTCACCGTCACGAGGGCCAATATTCCAAGTACCAGGCGCAATCACTTGGTAATTCTTAATCTTACCGCCCTCTACTTCCACCCAATGACACAAAGAACCCCGCGCTGCTTCCGTTGCACCCCAACCCTTGCCATCTTTTTCTTTGGGTTTGATATACCAAGGATCGTTTAATTTGAATTCGCGTAAACAGTGTTCGGCTTGACGATATAACTTGACAATTTCGTGAAGTCGTGCTAGCTGACGCACATGAATACTAGCACCACCCATCCGCTTGAAGACATCGAGGATAAAGGGGTCGTAGTGTTGCCAAGATTCGCCATGTTTGCCACCTGCGACTAACTGACGCGCTAAGGGACCGGCTTCTAAACGTCCAAAGTCTTTGTGGAGGACGGCACTTGCCCAAGAATAAGCGTTATCGAAGTCTTTGGTATTATTTGCAGTGGGTTTAGTGGTGCGATCGCCAGGATGAATATCCGCAGTCCCTTCATCGTACCAGGAGTGAGTCGTATTCTCGCGGGTAAAGGACTGATCCATTAAGGTGTGGGTGTCTGCGAAACTGTCATACACTCCACTTTTCATAATCATCGCCGCGTTTCGTCCTTCAATGGTCGGCTTTTGGTATTTATCCTCATGGGCTAAATATCCCCAAGTGACATATTTACCAACACCAGCGCCATATCTATCTAAACCGATGTCTAAACCCATCCGCCAATAAAAACCCAAGTCGGATTCTCGATGATTGCGGTCTTCATCCAACCAATCTAAAAAGTCATCATAACTTTGGATTTCTTCATAGCGTTCTAAAGAACAACCCAACCATACTGGTTCTAACCAATTGGTGCGGAAATATTCCAGAATTGCCCAAGCGCGGGTAATGTCTGTGAGGGTGGGGGCGCACATCACACCACCAGGAACCATGTAGCTAGAATGAGGCCATTGACCGCCCAATAGTGCATAAATTTCTACAGGTTTGGCGGAAATTGTTATGCCTAATTCGTAAGATTTACCAGTGAAGGCAGCAAAGCGTCTGGTAGCTTCGTCATAAAAGCGACTATGGCGGTATTTTTTATTAGTTAAGTCAATGGCAAACAATCCATAAAAATAACGGGGAATACTTTGGATTGTTTCAACAATTTGACCGAGATTTCTGGCCAAAATTGCATTGCGGGGAACTTCTGTTTCCCAAGCTGTATCTAATGCCCAAGATGCACAAGTTAAGTGAGAACCGCCACAAATTCCGCAAATTCGAGGCGTAACAATTAATCCAGCTTGGGGGTCTTTGCCGCGTAAAATAACTTCAAATCCGCGAAATAATTCTGCATGTGTCCAAGCATTGACTACCCGCCCATGTTCGATATCAACTCGCACATCTAAATCGCCTTCAACTCTACCAACGGGCGATATATCTAATGATTGAATTGTCATTTCTCCTCTCCTTTAATTAATAGGGGGATGAGGGAGATGAGGGAGATGAGGGGGATGAGGAAGATGAACAGGGAGGGGGCAGGGGGCAGGGAGCAGAGGTGAGAATTCCAAACTCCAAACTCCAAACTCCAAACTCCAAACTCCAAACTCCAAACTCTTAACTCCTAACTCCTAACTCCTAACTCCTAACTCCTAACTCCCAATGCCCTAAACTGTAAAAAAGTCTTCTTCTGCCCAAGGTGGTGCTGCATCTTTGGCGACCATTGTGAGTAAGGCGTAGTCTTTTTTGTTGACTCCTGGCGGTAATTCTTTGGGAACCCCCATGACTGTTTGGGTTTTAAATACGGTTCCTGGTTTGAGGTCAAAAAAGGGAAATTCTGGTTCTGTGCAACCTAAACAAGGCATTCCGGCGCGGGTTTTGGAGGAGACGCGATTCCAAAGGATGCGGTTGCAGGAGGAATGAGTCATGGGGCCGCGACAACCCAAGTCATAAAATAAGCAGCCTTTACGTTGACCAAATTCGGCGGTTGATGCTTTGTAGGCAAAGTGGACGTTGCGAGTACAACCTGTTTGGGTGTAAGTGTTGAAGAAAGTTTGGGGACGATGCAGTTCATCCAAAGCAATGTCCGCGATGCGTCCGGTGGCGATCGCCACTAATATCTGCGTAATCCAATCGGGATGTGCGGGACATCCGGGTATGTTAATTACTGGTAATCCGGCTTGGGAGACGAAATCTTTGCCTAAAAAGCCACCTTCTTGACGCTTAAGATACTGCAAGCCTTCCGATTCGCTGGGGTTGGGTGACATGGCGGGAATTCCTCCCCATGTGGCACAGTCGCCCACAGCGACGATAAATTGGGCAACTTTGGCCAAATCTGCTAACCAATCTTTCATGGGGCGATCGGCAAACCGATTCCATTCGCCAGTGCCGTTGGGTGCGTTGACAACGCTGCCTTCAAATACCAAAATATCTAGGGGAATTGTGCCAGAAATGCAATCCCGCAGCAGTGCTTGTAAGTTATCGCCTAGTTCTAATCCTAAGGATGGATGCCAAAGTATCTTGATACCAAAGTCGGCAATTAAATCGCAGACTGTAGGTTCTTCGGCGTTGAGAAATGACATGGTGTTGCCTGAACAAGCACCACCTTGTAGCCATAGTACGTTAGTCATAGGCTATGTATTTTCTATTGTTTCCCATGCATGATGTAGGTGATAATGCTTGTAAAGTCTCACCTGCTTATCAATATTTGTTTTTCAATACTAAGATAGTTTTTTGTTTAATTCACTTTCATTACAAAAGAATTAATTATTAACAATATCTGAGATTTAATTAAGATTATTTTAAAGGAATGTGTCTCTTGTATATGTAACATATTTAACAAAAAAAATATTGAAGAAGAATTCATAAGTCAGAATTAAGTCAAATTCAACAAAATATCAGGGTGCAATATTTTGCACCCTCTTAGTTATATGTAAGTTGTTTTAAGATTTTGGTTGCGCCGCTTGCCTAACAACTTGTTCGTCGAAGCCTAACGCTTGAGCTATCTGCTCAATACTCAACCCCAAACCTAATAGCTGGGGTATCGCTTCTAATTTAGCTTCTTGTCTGCCTTGTTCTCTGCCTTCTTCTCTACCTTCGGCAAAAACATCTTGATAAAATCTAGTTTGCTTTAACTCATTTGATCCAAACATTGTTTTAATCTCCTCCTGTTTTAGGATTTTGATTGTGCAGCTTGTCTAACAACTTGTTCGTCCAAACCTAACGCTTGAGCTATCTGCTCAATACTTAAACCCAACGCTAATAACTGGGGTATCGCTTCTAATTTAGCTTCTTGTCTACCTTCTTGTCTGCCTTCTTGTCTACCTTCTTGTTTACCTTCTTGTTTACCTTCTGCAAAAACATCTTGGTAAAATCTAGTTTGCTTTAATTCATTTAATCCAAACATTTTTCCTATCTCCTCCTGGGTCAATCGCGGCAACTTGTAGATTAATATCGTCTCTATCAATTGTATAATTTCCCTAATAGTAGCGACATCTGGGATTTGCTGTCGGGCACTGTTAACTATTTCTATAGCCTTTGTTGTGGCAGTTGATTCAGGTTCAACAATCAGCTTAACTGTTTGTATGCCGATTGATGATGGTTCTATTGAGCTTAATTCGTCAAGATAGACGCGAGTTACTCGTTGTGAGTTGAGTAATTCAATATATCTTTCGGTATTTCCAGTATCAACGCTGCGGTTCGGGAAGATGACAACACCACGCCAATTGTTAGTTAATTCGGTTTTGTCGAGATAGTTAAAGGTTTCAGCGAACAAACGTGAGTATAATTTTTTGTCTGGTTGAAATTGAACTTCGGCAAAATAAATCGGTAAGTCTGGTGTATTTGGCAGGAAAACGCCATCGATTCTAAATGCCAGTTGTTTGACTTCAACTGAAGAAAATTGATAAACACTAGCTAATTGTGGTGGTTGGTTAATCAGTTCAAAGAAAGTGCTGGGGATACTTTGGAAGATGCGATAAAAGATACTGTCTGTTTTCAAGGTAGCTTGTTCTACAGTTGATAAACATATTTTACACCTCGGTGTTCATCTGCGTAGGCGTAGCCCGTCGTAGACATCCCTAACTCAAATTTGGCATGGAATCACTTTGATAACTAATGCCTTGATTCTATTTTTATTTGTTAGGGACTTCCAAGGAAAAAAATATTCCATAGTAGGGTAGCACAGCTGTGCTACCCTACAAATGTACAAATAATTTGGGGTAATTTATTTTCTGGAAGTCCCTTAGTACTGAATTTTACAATGTCATAAAAGTTGCCTATAAAGATATTGCATATATGTATGTCAACAATTCCATAAAGAATATTTGGATTGTGTTAGATGATGATACAAAAAGTATTTTGAAAATATTAGGTGTTTAAAGCTGACATTAATATTGGCAATTCCCCCCTAGAATTTGAGAAATAGGGTGTTTTATATTTATTGGGCATGGGGCATTGGGCATTGGGCATGGGGCATTGAGTTTCTTCCCTAACCGTAGTCCCTAGTCCCTAGCCTCGGACAAAAAAGGGGAATTCCGCCAAAAGGACTCGAAGCCTGCGTAAATCAGTATGGCCCGTGATGAGATGCCAAAGGGCGTCTTAATCATTCGTGGGTGTCAAGAGACTTAATTCCCAATTGGCTAGAGTACGGCAGAGTTATGACCCCTAGCATTACAGATTCAGCAGTGAAGGCTGCGATCGCGGCTGTTGCATCGGAGTCAGCCTCAGCAGATGAAAAAATCCAAATGCTGATTGAGATCGCCCAAGGCTTTCAAAAAAAGCCCAAAACAGCCCAAGATTTGCGGAATGCAGTTAGCTTGTATTACCGGGCCTATGAGATGTGTGGTGAGGAGTTCCCCCTATTAAAAGCCAGGGCGCAAGTGGGGATGTCAGGAACGTTACAGGCAATACCGGATGTTAGCACACAACTGCTGCTGCAAGCGAAAGTCGGTTATGAAGAAGCGCTACCGATTTTACAACAATTAGCTTCGCCGGAGGAAGTGGCAGAGACACAGATGAATTTTGGGCTGGTCTTACAGTCACTTGTACCGTATAATTTAGCGCGGATAACTGATAGTATCCAAGCTTATCATGAGGCTTTGCGGGTATTTACATGGCAGGATTACCCGCAAGAATATGCCATTTTATACAACAATATTGCGATCGCTTATCTTTCCATGCCCTTAGCATCGGAACGGGAATACTTGCGTCAAGGGTTAGCGGTGCAATCATTTGAGGTGGCACTAAAGCATATTAATCTGATTGACCATCCCAGAGAATATGCGATGTTGCAAAATAATTTGGGTAACGCTTTGCAATATTTAGTGAGTTCCCATCCTGTGGAGAATAACTTAAGAGCGATCGTAGCTTATGACGAAGCCCTAAAAGTCCGTAATTCCAAAGATACACCCCTAGAGTACGCTAACACAATTTCCAACAAAGCCAACGCCTTATTCAACTTACCCGATGACCCAGAAAAACCAGAAGCTGGTAATCCTAAAAATCTCTTACAAGCGCGTGCATACTATCAACAAGCTTTAGAAATTTTTACCAAATTCCAACAGATGGAACAAGCAGAAATAGTAACTAAAGCGTTACAAGACTTAGAAGCGGAAATTAATAGTTAGAAGTTATGAGTTATGAGTTATGAGTTATAAATTTTTCATCTAACTTAACTCCTAACTCCTAACTCCTCACTCCTAACTCCCCACTCCCTCAACTTAATTCAGGAGGAAAACAGAGAATGCAACAAATTTTGACAAGCCAGACTATCAGAGATTTTCTCACAAGTTTAGCAGCAGGTGACCTAAACATAGCAACAGAATTTGTTTGGTTAGTCACGGCAACAGTTTTATCAATGCTTGGCGGTGCTATTGGCGGGATGCTATTAGCTGGAAAAGATATAGGGTATCAGTTCTCAGCAATGCTTGGTGCCTTATTTGCTCCCGCTGGAATAATTCCCGCCATTATTTTAGGGCTAGTCATACTAAATTTATTAACCAATTATTAGGAGGAAACATGTTAGAAATTGGGTGGTTTTCTGCCAAGTTATTTTTCAAAGGAAAGCTACTGCGCGATCCTATATATTTTATCCAGCGAACTGCTATTGCTACTACTGTAGGTGCGCTACTGCTAGTGCTATTTGCCCAAGCGGATATTCCCTTCTGCTTACCAATCACATTATCTAGCTTAGTGACAGGCATGATTATGCCATTTCTCCTCAAAGATTTCAAAATGAAGTGAGTTGTCATTAGTCATTAGTCATTGGTCATTTGTAAATAACCAATGCCCCATGCCCCATGCCCCATGCCCCATATTCTATGTCCAACCTTGAAGAATTAGTTCAGGAAATTAACCGCTTTGAGGCAATTATATCCGAGTGGGATGAAAGCCAACGGTGTGTAGCAGTAGGCTTAAAAAGAGCAATTGAAGCTTTGCACAAAGCAGCATTGACTAATTTGATTAAAAACCTCAAACAAGAATCAATGCCAGCTTTGCGTCATGCTGTTAGTGATGAAGTAGTATATGCAGTATTGCTTTATCACGAATTAGTTAAACCACCAAAACCACCACTAGCACAGCGCATTGAGATAGCCCTTGAAGAAGTTCGCCCAGGGCTAAAAAGCCATAACGGGGATATAGAATTAGTGGCAATTAAACCACCAGATACAGTAGAAGTTAAGTTAATAGGAACTTGCAGCAGTTGTCCGGCTTCTAGTTTAACTTTATCTCAGGGAGTAGAACAAGCAATTAAAAACCATTGTCCTGAAATCACCAAGGTTATCGCTGTCAATCATAACTCTACTGTTAACACTGCAAATTCTAGTTTAATCAGTCCATTTTCTGGGCGATTAACTTCTACTTGGATAAAAGTAGCAACTCAGGAACTTGTTCCTGAATCGAGTGTGTTAGCAGTACAACTTGCTGGCACTTCGCTAATTTTATATCGCCAAGGTGTTAAGTTTAGTTGTTACCGTAATGCTTGCGCTCATCTAGGAAATCCTTTACAAGAAGGTAAGGTTGAAAATGGTATTCTTACTTGTCCTTACCACGGATTTCAGTACAATTTAGAGACGGGTGAATGTTTAACTGTACCTGATGTTTCGCTTCAGTCATATCCAGTAAAGATTAAAGGTGATAAGGTCTTTGTGAAACTGCAAAAATTTTGACATATATAGGACTTACTCAAGTGTCATATTTTGGTTTGTAGAGGTTGAAATAATTCAAAAGTCAAGAGTCAAAAACCGAAAATTTTTACTCTTGACTGTGAACTTAATTATACCTGCGATCGCATTTATCAAATTTTTTTCTCACGCACGAGGCAAGAGAGGCGCAGAGAGGAGAACGCAAAGAAAGACTTTTGCAAAAAGTTCATTAATTATTTTATATCAAAAATCTCATAATGTTACTGTTGTTACATGCTGTTAAGGATTAATGTTTTTAAATATTTATCAGCCTCTATTTGCGGTTCATGGATATCCCAATTACAATTCATCCCATACCACAGTTACCGCCAGAAGCAACAGCAATTCCTCAAAACTTACCTTTTTCATCTCAAGGTGCAGAGGTAATTTTAGGTAATATTATTCAAGCAGAACAATTAGTAATACCTGTAGCACCCAGTCCGACTACAATGTTTGGACCTCGTGGTGCTTGTTTGTTTTCAAATGGGGTATTGTGGGTGTCGGATACAGGACACCATCGATTATTGGGATGGCGGAATTTACCTACTAAAGATAGTCAAGCGGCTGATTGGGTAATTGGGCAACTTGACTTTTATCATGAAGGACAAAATGCTAAAGGTACAATTGGAAGAAGTGCTTTAAATGTACCAACTGGTATTTGTAGTTGTGGCGAAGGTTTAGCTGTAGCAGATGCTTGGAATCATCGAGTTTTAATTTGGAAAAGTTTACCAGAAGATAGCAATGTACCAGCAGATTTAGTATTAGGGCAAGCGAATTTTATTGATAACGAACCAAATAGGGGAAGTCAACAAGCATCTGCCAGTACAATGCACTGGCCTTATGGTATTTTCTATCATCAAGGACGGCTATTTGTTGCTGATACAGGAAATCGTAGGGTATTAATTTGGCATCAATTACCAACAGAAAATGGGCAACCTGCTGATTTAGTTTTGGGACAACCAGATATGATATCTCGCAATGAAAACGGCGGTGGTTCTCCAACCGCAGCGAGTATGCGTTGGTGTCACGATATCACTTTTTGGGGAGAAAATTTGGTTGTCAGCGATGCGGGCAATAACCGTGTCATGATTTGGCAAGGAATACCCACGGAAAATAATACTCCTTGTGCAGTGGTTTTAGGGCAAAAAAGCTTTGATTGTGTGGAAATGAATCGAGGGGTTTATTATCCTAATGCTAGTAGCTTGAGTATGCCTTATGGTGTTGGAATAGCTGGGGAGTGGTTAGTAGTTGCGGATACTGCAAATTCTCGGCTGTTAGGATGGAGAAAGCCAGAATCAATTTTATCACTGCAAGGTGCAACGGCAGATGCCATTACCGGACAAATTAATTTTCAAAGTAAAGGTGAAAATCGGAATTTTGGATTACCAAAACGAGATAGTTTCAATTGGTGTTACGGCATAAAAATTTGTGGCAAGACGGCAGTAATAGCTGATTCTGGGAATAATCGAATTTTGCTGTGGCAGTTTAATAATTCGTAATTTATAAGTCAGATTTATATGGCGAGTGAAGAAATCAGAGTTCGCGGTACTGTTCAAGGAGTAGGTTTTCGCCCTACTGTATATCGTCTTGCTAAAGTTTGTGGCTTGGGTGGCGATGTTTGTAATGATGGTGAAGGTGTTTTAATTCGCGTATCTGGTAGTGAAGAAGCAATAACCGAATTCGTCGCCAAATTGCAAACAGAATGTCCACCGTTGGCAAGAATTAATGAACTAATAAGAACTCCTTACACAGGCGAATTAAACGTTGATGATTTTGTGATTTCTAGTAGCGTAAATAGTGCAATTAAAACACAAATTGCCCCGGATGCAGCAACTTGTCCACAATGTCAAAAAGAAATATTCGACCCTTTTAGCCGCTTTTATCGTTACCCTTTTACTAACTGCACTCATTGTGGTCCTCGTCTGAGTATTATTCGTGCCATTCCTTATGACAGATGCAATACCAGTATGTCTGCGTTTGTCATGTGTTCCGAATGTGCAAAGGAATACCACGATGTCGAAAATCGCCGTTTTCATGCCCAACCTGTAGCTTGTCATGCTTGCGGTGCTTCAGCTTGGTTAGAACGTGCTGATGGGAAAGCGGTTACTGCTTCGATGTTCTCGATGTTAGATGATGTTGATGCTGTTTGTACTCTATTGCAAAAAGGTGAAATTGTCGCAATTAAAGGGTTAGGTGGTTTTCATTTAGCTTGCGATGCAACTGTGGAAATTGCTGTGGAAAAATTGCGATATCGCAAAAATCGCTATCATAAACCCTTTGCTTTAATGGCACGGGATATTGAAGTAATCGAACAATATTGTACTGTAAATGCTAAGGAAAAAGAGTTATTAAAAAGTCCTGCTGCACCGATTGTTTTATTACGGAAGAAGGGAGTGGGGAGTGGGGAGTGGGGAGTGGGAATAGAGGTGGAGGAAAAACTTTCACATTCTACGAATTTTAATATTGCAGTTTCAGTGGCACCGGGGCAAAATACCCTTGGGTTTATGCTACCTTATACGCCGTTACATCATTTAATTTTGCGGCGGATGAATCGGCCAATTGTTTTAACTAGCGGCAATATTGCTGATGAACCGCAATGTATAAATAATGATGAAGCAAGGGAAAAGTTAGGGACAATAGCTGATTATTTTCTTCTCCATAATCGGGATATTATTAATCGGGTAGATGATTCGGTGGTGCGGGTTGTTGGTGATAAGGTTCAAACAATTCGCCGTGCTAGAGGATACGCACCAGCAGCGATTAGTTTACCAGCGGGATTTGAGGATGTGCCGCAAATTTTAGCAATGGGTAGTGAGTTAAAAAATACCTTCTGTTTATTACGAGAAAATGAAGCAATTGTTTCGCAACATCTGGGAGATTTAGAAAATGGTGCAGCTTTTTATAGTTATCAAAAAACTTTGAGTTTATACTTAAATTTATTTGAACACAAAGCAGAAATAATTGCCATTGATAAACATCCTGAATATCTTTCAAACAAAGCGGGTAAAGAACTTGCAGATATAAACAAAATTAAAATTAACACAATTCAACATCATCACGCCCACATTGCTGCTTGCATGGCGGAAAATAACATTCCTTTAGATTCGCCTCCAGTATTAGGTATTGCTTTAGATGGTTTGGGTTATGGCGAAGATGGTACACTCTGGGGCGGAGAATTTCTTTTAGCAAATTACCGAAAATTTCAGCGACTAGCAACATTTAAACCTGTGGCAATGATTGGCGGTGAACAAGCAATATATCAGCCTTGGCGTAATAGCTACGCCCAATTAATAGCTGCTAATCTTTGGGATGATTGCCAAGAAAAATACGCTGATTTAGAAATAGTTCAATTTTTGAAAAACAAGCCAATAAAGCTACTTAATCAACTCATTGATAAAGGAATTAACTCTCCTCCAGCTTCCTCGGTGGGGAGGTTGTTCGATGCGGTGGCGGCGGCTATCGGTATTTATAGAGATGAATGTAGCTATGAAGGACAAGCTGCGATCGCAATGGAAGCTCTAGTCAATGTTGATAGCTTAAATAATGATAAAGAAATGCTAATATATCCTTTTAAATTTAGCTTTTCAGATAGTATTTATTGTATAGACTCACGTCCAATGTGGCAAGCTTTACTCCATGACTTGCAGCAACAGATTCCACAACAAATTATGGCTGCTAAATTTCACAAAGGTTTAGCTAATGCGATTGTGGAGATGGTTAAACGTCTTTGTCAAGAAAATCTGATTGAACAGGTTGTTTTAACAGGAGGAGTATTTCAAAATTGTATATTGTTAGAGCAAGTTAGTAAATCATTAGAAACTTTGGAAATAAAAGTATTGACTCACAGTTTAGTTCCAGCGAATGATGGCGGGTTATCTTTAGGACAAGCAGTGATTACGGCTGCACAATTAATAGGATAAATTTACTCACGCAAAGGCGCGAAGGCGCAAAGAAGATAAAAATGTGTTTAGGAATTCCTGGTCAAATTATAGAAATTACCAACGTTAATCATAAGTTAGCTATTGTTAATGTTGGTGGTGTTAAGCGCGAAGTCAATATTGCCTGTATCGTTGACGAACAACATCCGCCTGAAGCTTGTATTGGAGATTGGGTATTAGTGCATGTTGGCTTTGCGATGAATCGAATTAATGAAGAGGAAGCAGCAGAAACATTAGAGTTGTTGCAAGAATTAGCAGCAGCACAAGCTACTAATTACCTTTAACACTTGATATTTCTTTCTTTGCGTCTTTGCGTCTTTGCGTGAAGTTATAAAACTACTTATCATTCCCTATGAAATACGTTGATGAATTCCGCGAAAAAGAAAAAGCTGAAGTTTTACGTCGGGAAATTGCAAAATTATGCGACGGACTAGAAAAACCTATCAAAATTATGGAAGTATGCGGCGGGCATACACATTCTATATTTAAATATGGCATTGAAGAAATTTTACCCGATCGCATTGAATTAATTCACGGGCCTGGTTGTCCAGTATGTGTTATGCCAAAGGGGAGATTAGATGATGCGATCGCTATCTCTCAAAATTCTAACGTTATCTTTGCCACATTTGGCGATGCCATGCGAGTTCCTGGTTCCAAAACAAGTTTACTCCAAGCCAGGGCACAAGGCGCAGACATCCGCATGGTGTACTCCCCCCTAGATAGCCTGCAAATTGCCAAAGATAACCCCAACAAAGAAGTAGTTTTCTTCGCCTTAGGCTTTGAAACCACAGCCCCCAGCACCGCCTTTACCATTTTGCAAGCCGCATCTGAAGAAATTCCTAACTTCAGTATGTTTTGCAATCACGTCCTTGTGATTCCCGCCCTCAAAGCACTATTAGATAATCCCGATTTACAACTTGATGGATTTGTTGGGCCTGGTCATGTCAGCATGGTAATTGGTACTGACCCTTATGAATTTATTTCCCAACAATATAATAAGCCAATTGTGGTTTCAGGATTTGAACCTATAGATATTCTCCAATCAATTTGGATGCTGTTGCAACAGCTAGTAGAAAATCGTTGCGAAGTTGAAAACCAATATAATCGAATTGTCCAAAAAGCCGGGAATAAAGTAGCACTAGAAGCCATCAATAAAGTTTTTGCTGTACGAGAGAGTTTCGATTGGCGCGGCTTGGGCGATATTCCCTATTCAGGATTAAAAATTCAACCTGAATATGCTCAATTTGATGCCGAACTTAAATTTACCATTCCTAATCTCAAAGTAGCCGACCATAAAGCTTGTAAATGTGGAGAAATTCTCAAAGGAGTATTAAAACCTTGGGAATGCAAAGTATTCGGGACAGCTTGCACACCCCAAACACCTATTGGTACTTGCATGGTATCTTCTGAAGGTGCTTGTGCAGCTTATTACAAATACGGAAGACTCTCTACTATGACTAAAAAAATAATAGCTGAAAAACCAAAAGTAACCATAACCCAAGAACCTCTCCCAGCCTGTGGTTTCTCTTTAGACTAGGAGTTTATATTCTACAACTACACCATTAGAGGATAACTTCCATGCCATTTATTACAGTCCAAATTGCCAAAGGACACTCCATCGAAAAAAAGCGTCAACTAGTTAAAGCCATCACCGATGCCCTTGTCGCCACTTTAAACTCCAAACCAGAATGGATAACCATTCACATCAATGAATTTGAACGTGAAAATTGGGCAGTTGGAGGACAACTACATTCTGACAAACATAGTGGTAGACACGAAGAAAAAGGTAGATAAAACTCCTCCATTCCTCCCTCAGCGCCTCTCCGCCTCTGCGTGATACTCCCTTAAAAATCCACCTTAAATAAATGCACTTCCCCTCCAATAACCAAATAAAAAACCCTCTTTACCGCCGTCATAAAATACAAGACACTCATATAACTCTCGCACATGGTAGCGGTGGTAAAGCCATGCGCGATTTAATTGACGATATCTTTGTTAATACTTTTGATAACCCAATTCTCTCCCAATTAGAAGACCAAGCAACCTTCAACTTAGCCCCGCTTTTACAACAAGGAGACAGACTCGCTTTTACCAGTGATTCCTATGTTGTAGACCCTTTATTTTTCCCCGGTAGTGATATCGGAGAATTAGCCATCAACGGCACAGTTAATGATTTAGCCGTCAGTGGTGCTAAACCCTTATATCTAACTTGTAGCGTTATTTTAGAAGAAGGATTACCAGTAGAAACTTTGCGACGTGTTGTAACCAGCATGAAAGCAGCCGCGACAAAAGCAGGTATTCAAATTGTCACTGGTGACACAAAAGTTGTACATCGCGGTGCTGCCGATAAACTGTTTATTAATACTGCTGGTATTGGTATCATCCCAAGAGGAGTTAACATTTCTGCCCAGAATATTCAACCTGGAGATGCTGTAATTATTAATGGTGAATTAGGCAATCATGGGGCAGCAATTTTAATTGCCCGTGGAGAATTAGCTTTAGAAACTAATATTGAAAGTGACTGTCAGCCGTTACATGATTTAGTAGCAAGTATCCTCAATATCTGTCCCCAAGTTCATGCAATGCGAGATGTGACACGCGGAGGTTTGGCAACAGTTTTAAATGAATTTGCTCTCACTTCTGATGTGGGAATTCGCCTCTATGAAGAATCTATTCCAGTGCGTGAAGAAGTGAAAGGCTTTTGCGAAATTTTAGGTTTAGACCCATTGTATTTAGCTAATGAAGGTAAGTTAGTTGTAGTTGCAAAAAAAGAACATGCTGAATCCATTTTATCAGCCATGAAATCCCACCCAGCAGGAAAAGATGCTTGTATTATTGGTGAAGTAATAACTTCACCTCCAGGTATTGTATTATTAAAAACAATTTTTGGTACTGAACGTATTGTTGATATGTTAGTAGGCGACCAATTGCCACGAATTTGTTAATATTTAAGATATTTTTATATGCATGAATTAGGAATTACCCAAAATATTGTTGCAATTGTAGCTGAACACGCCAAAGGTGCAAAAGTACAACGAGTTGTATTAGAAATTGGCAAACTTTCAGCTATTATGCCCGACGCTATCCGATTTTGTTTTGATATTTGCACTCAAGGTACAATTTTACAAGGAGCGATATTAGAAATTTTGGAAATTCCTGGTTTAGCGAAATGTCGCCAATGCAATGCAGAAATTTATCTAGATAAACCATTTGGTATCTGTAACTGCGGTAGCGTGGAATTAGATTTAATATCTGGTGAAGAACTCAAAATTAAAGAAATCGAAATAGAGGAATTATGTGTGTAACCTGCGGTTGTTCTGATGACGGTGAAACCAAAATTACCAATTTGGAAGTGAGTGAAGCTGAACACAATCACCATCACCATACTCATACTTTAGCTGATGGCACTGTGATTACCCATTCCCACAGTCATGATACTCACACAGAAGCATCTCAAGTTCATGCCAAAATACATGGCACAACTATATCATTAGAACAGGATATATTAGCCAAAAATAATTTAATAGCAGCCCAAAATCGAGGATGGTTTAAAGGTCGAAATATTCTCGCTTTAAATTTAATGAGTTCTCCTGGTGCTGGAAAAACAACTCTTTTAACTCGCACTATCAATGATTTAAAGCATCAATTATCTATTAGTGTAATTGAAGGTGACCAAGAAACTACTAACGATGCTAAAAAAATTCAAGAAACAGGTTGTAAAGTCATCCAAATTAACACCGGAACAGGCTGTCATTTAGATGCATCAATGATAGACAGGGGTTTACAACAGCTAAATCCACCTTTGAATTCAGTTGTAATGATTGAAAATGTGGGAAATTTGGTTTGTCCAGCTTTATTTGATTTAGGAGAACTTTTTAAAGTAGTAATTCTCTCTGTCACGGAAGGTGAAGATAAGCCGATAAAATATTCCCACATGTTCCGCGCTAGTGACATCATGATTCTGACGAAAATTGATTTGCTACCTTACGTGCAATTTGATGTGCAAAAGTGCATAGAATATGCGAAGCAGGTTAATCCCCAAATTCAGATTTTTCAAGTTTCTGCAACTACTGGTATGGGGTTAGATAATTGGTATAAATGGCTGACTGAAAAGGTAACAAATATGTCAACGGCAATTACCGCGTGAATGCTACGCCTATGCACTTTTGATGAAACTACAAAAATAGCTGCCAGCTTTTTTAACTAGCAAATTACTCACAAAGTCGCTGTAATTCTTCAACTGTATTTACTGTTTTAATCGCCTGCTGAATCGTTTTTAATCGCTGTAAATCTGTGATTTGGTAAATAATTGGCATTAAATCTAAGCCAGGAGTTCCAAATTTAATTTCCAGCGCTAATTCAATACCTGAATATAATTCCTCTCGTCGTCCGCGTGCTTCTCCGCGTTCTTCTCCTCGTGCTTCTCCTCGTGCTTCTCCTCGCGCTTCTCCTTCGCGTAAAATTTCTTGATACCAAGGCGACTCACGCAACACAGTCATATCCCACCTCATGATTTCTTGGACTAGGGCACTCTCTATTACAAACGTAGCAAAAAACGCCAAAACTGTTTCAAGTTGATTTAATTGTTCATCCGCACGGAGAACTTGCAAGGCTTCTCGAATTATAACTTCGTTATCGCCACCTTTGAGGATGGGTACAAAGGGAATTAAGGATGGTAATGGTGTATCAAATACAGTATTTACATCAACTTCCCACAGGTTAATTACCCGGTAATCTTGAGTTGCTTTTAAGCCTGCGACATTTGATGTATATGTTGTCGGTATTTCTGTGTTAGTTCCTTTGAGAATGTTAATTAATACTGGATAGGCAGGTAAATTATATTTTTCTTCAGCCAGTGCTGTATAAGCACGCATTCGTCGTGGCATTTCGGGTTTATAGCGCAGTTGTAATTCATTGATAACGAGAAATTTTCCGTACTCTGGATTCTCAACGCGGATGAGTACATCACTTTGTCTGCTCAGCCATTGAAATTCTGAGTTGAGAATTTCACCTACAATAACATCGGGAATTTGTGTTACCCATTTTACCCAATTATCTGGCGCAAGACTGATTAGGCGTTTAGTACTGATATCAGCAGGTTTAGACATAAACAGATATAAATAAAGTAGACACACAGAGAAATTTTATAACTTGCAAAAGCAAAAATTATCAAAGTAAATAATTCTTCTTAAATGACAAAATCCTGCACTCTAAGAGTACAGGGTGTGAGAAAATATGATATTTAGCGAACTCAAAGCCAATCTCGATAAGCTGAGATTTCGTTGACACCAATTTCAAAAGGCATTCCTTTACCAAATGGTGGATAAACGCGAATTTTGGCGTTAGTGGAAAACCTCTCTAAGCGATTACCTAACTGGGGTATATTGCTGACAATATGCCAGTAAGATACTATGTCAGGGCAATCAATAATTAATGTGAGAATGTCGGCATTTGTTGTCAGATACCACTGACAATTAGATAACAGTACTCGCGTAATGCGATCGCAGGCTAAAAAAAAGCATCTGCCAGTGGACTGTTCTAATTCCATCTGCAACATTCCATCCTCTCTTGTTACCTCAGTTGGAGGTAAATCATCGGGAGGTAGTAGGTATAGTTTAGAAGACATAATTTCGCACCTCTTGGTTGTAGCGCGTCAAACTCTCCAGGTTTTTTTGCACATCTAAAGATGAGGGTTTGAGTGCTAGCGTACCTAAGTTTAATTCGTCCCGAAATTTTTTGATTTTGTCTCGACAAGTCTCCACATCACCAATAATTGAGTTCTCAATCAAATAGTCTTCATCGAAACAAATGTTTGTGCGATCGAATGGTTTTTGGTTGGGATTCGCACTATTTTGCAATACTTGGGCCGAATTAGCTTTCATTTTTTGGCTGAATTTGCGAATGAAAGGTAACGCTTCACTCACTGCCTCATCAAATGTTTTGCCAACATAAAAGAAGCGTGCCAGCACTAAGTTTTCTGCACCACTAGCATTTAACGCTTGATATTTGGCAATGGTATTCTTCAATCTCTCTAGAGAAAACGGCGGGCCACCCATCAAACTAAAGGAATGTTTGGCGGCAAACTCGATACCATCATCACCACCAGTAGCAACATACACGGGAATTTTTTGCTGCAATGGTTTGGGGTAAATTGTCAGGCGATCGCATTGATAATATTGCCCATTAAATGATACGTTTGTTTCATATAAAAGCTTCTCAACCAATGCCATTGCCTCTAACATTTTGGGACGCGATTCACTTGTTGATGTGCCAAAATGTTTGTTTTGTTGAGGGAAAGGCCCTCCTTTGGCAACTCCAAATAATAATCGTCCATTGCACAAGTTATCCAAAGTGGCGATGTCCTCTGCTACCCTAATCGGGTTATGAAATGGCAGTAACACCGCCGCCGTGCCTAATTTGATAGTTGAAGTCAATCCCGCCAAGTGTGCCATTAACACTAACATGGATGGGCTAAGATTGGATTCACTAAAATGATGTTCGCTTACCCAGGCTTCTTCAAAACCTAAACTTTCTGCCTGTTTTATCAGCGTAACTTGCTCAAAAATGGCACGATGAGCATCTTGGTGATGATTGTCGTAATTGCAGAAAATTCCAGTTTTCATTACTTGCGTTGATACTTTTTACCCACCGTGTCTGCTAGCTATTTAGTAGTGTGTCGCCAAAGTTCTAATAAGCTTGTAGTCAGCACTTTAGTGCTTGAATATTTGAGGACTAAAGTCCTCACTACAAACATTTACTTGTGTTAGGTAGCAACCCACTGCAACTCTAACCATAGGCGTGGATTGTTTTGTTTGAGCTTCGACATTGGATCGCGTAATAATCGCTTGGCATTTATGCAAACTACCTGCATTAGACCCATGTTGTCTGCTACTTCTCGAAGTATTTCTTTGTGAGCTTGCACATAGGAAATCATTTCATCGGAGCAATAAATTCCTATATATTGCAAGCGCCTAGCAGGTCGTCCCCAAAAACAGGTGATGACTTTTACATAACACCCGTCTAGTAATTCTCCAGCTTTGGGATAGTAGTGGTTGACGACTCTTGTGAATTCTTTAGCTAAGATGTCTTCAGCAATCATTTTAACTGATATTTCTGTAGCGTCCGTCACTCTATTTAATATAACATAATTTTGTCATTTAAAGATAACAATTTACGTTATTTAATGGAAATAAAATATGGAAATAGAATTCAGAATTCAGAATTTAGAATTTAGAATTCAGAATTCAGAATTCAGAATTCAGAATTTAGAATTTAGAATTCAGAAAATGTAGGATGCGTTGTCGTGGCGATATCATCACCTTGAATTGTTGATGGTTTAGCCTACGGCATAACGCACCCTACATTTTCTTATTCGTGAATTGTAAATTTTGCTACATTTTACACAAAAAAAGGTATACCAAATTAGGTATACCTCTAATTAATTCTGAATTCTGAATTCAGAATTCTTATCTTTGATTTTTAATTTTTAATTCTTATTATCGAGCATTGCGTTCGCAAACTAAAACTTCTGCCACAATATCCGGGAGATTTACGAAATCTGTAAATCCTTCAGAGCCATGAATCGGTGAAATAAATGTATAATTTGGATCGCAAACTCCATTGTCATACACTTGAATAAACCAGCGATCGGGAAATCCTTCTACACCTAGTTCTACAATGTACCAACTCTCGCCAATTAGACGAGAGTTAAAGATTGTAAACCACTCTCTATTTTCTTCTGACATGTTCCAATCTGCCATGAGTAGCTCTAAAGCTATTTGTCCGGCATCAGTTGAAGTCAATAGCATTTTTACTCCTTATTAGCAACTTCAGAGTTGGAAACTTCAGGAACTTCAGGATATAAACCTAGTTGTTTAGCTAGCTCCCGCGCTACAAAAAATAAAAATTTCGCGCCATCTTGATTGCCTTCATGGGCAAACATAGTTGCTACTTGTAACATTGTTTCTACTAAACCAGAATCAATTAATTCTGGTTGAGATTCTAAAACTTCTGGCTCCTGACCATTAGGACATCTCAGTAGTTCATCAATCAGGTTAAAATACGATTGTTGGCGTTGTTCTGTCATGGTGATTTTCTGGATTTTAATGAACAAATTTGCAGCGTAGCCAGAGAGTTTAAAATCTCTAAATTAGTCTAGTAATCCCTGATTGTTTACTGTTCAATACTTTGCTGCCACAGCCTTTCCAACATTTCAACTTGTTCTTTTAAAACAGCAGCACGATAAACAAGATATCTGTCGTAAAAGATAATACCTAACCCGACACAAATCGGGGTTAACAAGAAGAACCATTGTAGAATAGTGCCCAGTTTATATTGCTCAGTAACAGTCACCATTTGATTAACCAGATTCTGCTCAGAGGTTTGTATATGAGTCTTAGTTAATGGTGTATTTTTTGTCTGGGGAGTCAGTGCGATCGCCACACCAGTCTTATTAATTTCACATATCTTATTCTGTGATTCTAATAAGTCAAGATGTCGCTCCCAAATGATACCAAATACTACTAGCCCCGGAGAAAGCACTGCTAAGGTAACTACGCAAACTGTAAGAACATTTAAAAACTTGGCTTTCATATTAGCTCTCCCTTGCTAGGTAGTATGCACCCAGTAAGAAAATATCTTTTGCTGTTTACCTAAAGTAGCTTTCTATATATTTCTACTTCTCAAACAGTTCTGATGCTAAAATATGTGTAGAAGGTAATTTTATAATCGTTAGTTGTCAGTTATTTCTCTAATTACCACTGACCATTAACCATTGAAAAAATACCAAACTTTTCACAAAAAAAAGGAATCTTCAGTCAGAAATAACGCCTTCATATCCTAGAATGTGGTTTCATCCTACTCTCAAAAGAGAGATTAAGAAGTCCCCCCTAGTTCACTAAGCTTTCGCTTAGGAATGTTGGGGGGTAGAGGGGAATCTCTGCGTAAATCCTATACGATTTATATCAGTCGCCTCTCCACAAAACAGTTTACCCCAGCCCTATTAAGATTATTAAATTTATTAAAACAGTACTCAAAGTCTAGAATTCTTGCCTGATAAGTATTTTAAAAATTAATTGGGGTAGAGGTACTAGTGTTTTTCAGACCGGGTTCTAGTATTTTCGAGGTGGGGTTCTGGTGTATGGAGTACTCAACCCCAAAGCAATGTAGGTAAGGATCGAAGACTGTTTTTTAGAGAAATTTAATCTGAAAAAACTTGTACTCAAAACCAAATATCAATGTCTCTCGTTCAGGATAGAGTCAATAAATAGAAAAAACAATTAAATTTTCTCAGATTAATTCATGTTTTCATCATAAATTGGATTTTAACGACTAATGTTTGGGAAAAGTTCTTCTGAAACTTATATATTTTGGGCTTTAGTTAAAATACATAGTATATGCACTCATTTGCATTAAACTACAAAATCAATACACAAAAGCTTATTGTTATAAATAGATACTTTGCACTAAGATTTAGAATTTTAGGAGTTAAATAATGCGGATTGCTAAAGACGTAACAGAACTTATTGGACGAACTCCTTTAGTTGAACTCAACAAAATTCCTCAAGCTGAGGGAGTAGTAGCGAGAATAGTTGTCAAACTCGAAGGTATGAACCCAGCGGCTTCAGTGAAAGACCGCATTGGCTTAAATATGGTACTTGCGGCAGAAGCAGACGGTTTAATTGAGCCAGGAAAAACCATTTTAGTAGAGCCAACCTCCGGCAATACAGGAATTGCTTTAGCAATGGTGGCAGCGGCGCGGGGCTACAGTTTAATTTTGACAATGCCAGAAACCATGAGCAGCGAACGGCGAGCGATGCTCAGAGCTTATGGCGCATCTTTAGAGTTGACACCGGGTGCAGAGGGAATGCGGGGAGCAATCAAAAAAGCCGAAGAAATTGTCGCTAAAACTCCCAATGCTTATATGCTGCAACAATTCCGCAACCCTGCCAATCCCAAAATTCACCGCGAAACCACCGCCGAAGAAATTTGGGCTGATACAGATGGGGAAGTGGATATTGTGATTGCGGGAGTAGGTACTGGTGGGACGATTACTGGGATTGCAGAGGTAATTAAAAGCCGCAAGCCGACTTTTCAGGCGATCGCAGTTGAACCCAGCAACAGCCCAGTTCTCTCAGGCGGCGAAGCTGGACCCCATAGAATTCAAGGCATTGGCGCCGGATTTGTCCCCGATGTGCTGCGCCTAGAATTAATTGATGAAGTAATTAGAGTCAGCGACGATCAGGCGATCGCATTTGGGCGACGCTTAGCAAAAGAAGAAGGCCTATTGTCTGGAATATCCTCCGGTGCAGCCTTGTGTGCTGCAATCCAAGTAGGTAAACGCCCAGAAAACGCCGGTAAGTTAATCGTGATGATTCAGCCTTCCTTCGGCGAACGCTACCTCAGCACCCCCATGTTTCAAGATTTGTCTCTAGAAACAGCCACCGTCCGTTAAGACAAAACAAGGGAGAAACCATAACAGTTTCTCCCCTGTCTAGTTTATGTGTTAGCGCTGTTTGCTTAAGCAGTTGCCATTGCCATTTGGCGACAGGATTCAGCGCAACGACGACACATATCAGCACAGGCTTTCATTTGAGCATCATCGCCCATGCGATCGCATTCATCTGCACACCGTTGACATAGTTCAGCACAAACACCGCAGGTACGAGTGTGTAAATCAGAACCTCGAAGCATAAAATTAGCGCTGGTGTTACAAATTTCAGCGCAATCAAGCATTAGGCGAATATGAGTAAGTTCCGAGTGACGACCACCCTTTTGTAGACAGTATGTCACCGTATTCAAACAGATGCTATGACAGTCCAAGCAGTTTTGAATGCATTGCTTGACCTGTTGATTAATTTGGTTTAAGGTGAGTTGCTCAATTGCCATTTTATACACCTTTTCAATTTGTTGAGTTTACCCAGAGACTTAATAATCTCTGAACTCACCTTAAAACCCTAGAGATGCCATTACGTCTGACTAATGATAGAAAGAGTATTTCTAACTATTGGATAGTAGAAATTTCATACTGATTTCATTTAGCGTTGGTAAAAGAAAGTGGATTCCAATCTCCTTAACTTTGATGAATACAAAGCTGCCCTAGTGTTTGCAACCTCCACGTTCATGACCGGGTTCATGTTGATGACTACGATCGCCCTTGTGGGAGCAGCCTTGCAAATCCTGGCTCATCAGATTTTCGCTCATTTCTCGCAAAGACTCATCCACAGGCTTTAAGCCAATCCAAGCATCAATCTTTTCAACATCAAATCCCACCTCACGGCGAACGCCTACTTCTAACAAAGGACGGCGAATCAACAGCGGATCTCTCAACATCTGCACCAAAGCAGTTTCGGCATCAATTTTTTCCGGAACTATCTCACCAGATTTTACCCGTGGGGCGGAACGATTAAACCATTCGACTACGGGGCGATCGCCAAAAAATGAACGCAACCGTTCAACTGTCCAAGGTTCTGTTAGCAAATCGTATGCTACCACCTCATGACCAGCAGCTGTGAGCAAAACTTTTTGCTTGATACCACCTTTACAGCCTGGTTTACTGTAAAAAATTACTCTTGCCATGCAACTACCTCTGATACAATTCGTAATTCGTAATTAAGAATGCAACACATCCTTGGGTGAACTGAAGACGCGATTCATCGCGTCTCTAAAATCTGAATTCTGAATCCTGAATTCTGAATTCTGAATTCTGAATCCTGAATTCTGAATCCTGAATTCTGAATTCTGAATTCTCTTTTAAAATTTCCTCGCGTTATTGGTAACCGGGTCAAACTCAAATCTTTCTTTCGGATCGGTTTCACCGTAAACATTAAAAGTCACAGTTGGTTCATCACCCAGTGCTTCTACACAGTGAATTGCATCGGGAGTAAAGCTAATAATATCTCCTGGAAACAGAGTTATTTCTCCCGTAGATTCAATTTTGTCTGGAAATTCTGAATTCTGAGTGCGTTGCCAAAAAGTATTTTTTTCCTGACCTTTTAACACCGCCACTACTCCCCACGTCCCATGATTATGAATAGTTGATTTGGTTCCTGGTGCAAATGTTACTGTTTGCACCGTCAACGGAAAACCCAATTCATCATATAGGAGTAAAACAGAGGTTCCCGTTTTGGGAGAAGGTTCTAAATACTGACTCTGCACCCAGTAGGAATTGACGAATAAGCGCCTGACAAGCATCCGAATTTCTGGCAAACAACTCGATTCATCTTCCACACTATTGAGAACATCTTCCATCTCAGTTAAAAACCGATAAACGCGGTAATTATCTCTCAATAAATCCCATGCTCTCACAGATTTACAGGCTTGATACTGACCATCTCCCGTTAGTAGCCAATCCCTACCTTTCATAACTTTTAAAATCTCATTTGAGAAGATTGGATGATAATAATCGGCGAAATATTAGGAAGACTACCTATAGGTGGTGTTGTAGGTATGTAGATCGGAGCAAAGATAGAGTCATTATTACTCCCAGTTCCTAAAAGAGAATAAGACAAAGATGAAGTAGATAACCAATTGTTCATGAAAGTTCACCTTGATTGAAAAAGGGGAGTGGGGAGTGGGGAGTGGGGAGTTAGGAGTTAGGAGTTAGGAGTTAGGAGTTAGGAGTTAGGAGTTAGGAATTATGAGTTATGAGTTATTTTCACTCCCTCATCTCCCTCATCTCCCTCATCTCCCTCATCTCCCCACTCCCTACACATTAACTAATCGTCTTCTGCTGGACGTGTCAAAATATCTAGGAGAATTCCAGCTCCAAAATCATGCTTTTCATCTATCTCTTTGACTCTGGCGCTGATTTCTTTTGCTTCGTTTATTGCTCCTAACTTCGCTAGAACTAATCCAGAAGCAGCATAAGCATTCAAGTACAATCGAATTTGTGGGTCTTCTTTGCGATTGACTAATATCGGCTTAAGTTGCTCCCAGTCTTCAGGCCATTTTTCTAGTTCTTTAATTTTATCTAATAATTTGGTTGTTGTTTGTAGTGCAAGACAATAATTATTTTTATAGTAAAAGAATCTATATGCTGCTACCAAAACATCTGTATTTTCACCAGTTATTGCTAATGCTTGTTGAATATATTTTTCCGATTCTGACGTGTTTTCCCAATTTTGTGCAGCTAAAATTAATAACTTTTTGACATCATCAGGAACTTGAAACCAGGAGAATTTGTTTGTATTAACTTGCATATTGGGGAGTGGGGAGTGGGGAATGGGGAGATGAGGGGGATGAGGGGGATGAGGGAGATGAGGGAGATGAGGGAGTGAAAATAACTCATAACTCCTAACTCCTAACTCCTAACTCCCTACTCCCCACTCCCCACTCCCCACTCACTTTTAAAACAGTGTAAGAATGTAAACCAAAGTGAAAAGCACAATCCAAATAATGTCTACGAAGTGCCAGTAAATCTCTGCCATTTCGATGAAGGTGTGATTTTTGGCAGTATATAGACCGGGACGACGCGATCGCCACAATACAGCTAATATGAATAACAGTCCGATAAACACGTGCAAACCGTGGAAGCCTGTCATTAAATAAAAGCAGTTGGCGAAAACATTGGTAGTCAGACCGTAGCCTAAAGTTGCGTACTCATACGCCTGACCAATCAAGAAAATTGCTCCCATGATGGCGGTAATTGTATACCATAGTTGCATTCCCTTGACGTTATTCTTTTTAATTGCTGTATCACCGAAGTGAATGACGAAACTACTAGACACCAGGATAATGGTGTTAATCGTTGGCAACAATAACTCGACTTCTGTTCCTTCCGGCGGCCAAACCGCCGTACTGCTGCGGAAAAACAAATAGGTGGCAAAAAATCCGCCGAACATCAGGGATTCAGAGACGAGGAATGTTAACAGTCCCCAAACTCTTAAATCTGGATGTTCTTCGTGATGTCCTGCACTTTCATGTTCTGTTGTCGCTATAGTCATAGATTTGTTGGCAAAAAAGTGACTGGGGATTAGGGACTGGGGACTGGGGATTGGGCTGATATTTTGGATGATTTTCAATTAGCCCGCCCAGAAATAAATCAGGCGTTGCGAGTTCTAAGTTTGGAGTTCCGAGTTCTGAAGCTGGAGTTCCGAGTTCTAAGCTTGGAGTTCCGAGTTCTAAGCTTGGAGTTCCGAGTTCTAAGCTTGGAGTTCCGAGTTCTGAACTTGAAGTTCCGAGTTCTGAACTTGAAGTTCCGAGTTCTGAACTTGAACCTCCGAGTTCTGAACTTGAACCTCCGAGTTCTGAACTTGAACCTCCGAGTTCTAAGGGATTACCAACAAATAAATTATCCAATCTTGTGGGGTGGACATCTTGTCCGCCCTTCCTTACATCTTGTCCACCCTTTCTGACATGGCGGGCGAGACGCCCACCCCACAAGAAAAGTTGAATTTTTTTTGATTTGAAAATCCCTAAGCTGGAAGTTCCGAGTTCTAAACTTGGAGTTGTGAGTTCCAAGCTTAGAGTTCTGAGTTTTCAAATCAAATGACTAGAAATTTCAGTCACCTTTAAAGAAATAGGGCTACTGACTCTACTAACTAAGCACTAGCTTCCGGTGTCGCTGCTGGCTGTACTTCAGTACTATGACCATGACCGTAGTCATAAGGCCCATGAGTGACAACCGGCAATACTTCCCAGTTTTCAATGGCAGGTGGTGAGCTAGTTGTCCATTCTAAGGTTAAACCTTGCCAAGGATTATCACCTGCTGGCTGTCCTTTAATCCAACTTTGAATAATGTTGATGGCAAAGGGAACTACTGATATCCCCAAAACAAATGAACCAAAGGTACAAATTTGATTGAGGTCGATGAATTGGGGGTCATACATTGCAACTCTGCGTGGCATTCCTTGTAAACCCAATTCGTGCATGGGTAGAAAGGTTAAATTTGTGCCGATTAAGGTGAGGAAAAAGTGAATGCGTCCCCAGGTTTCGTTCAACATCCGTCCGGTCATTTTGGGGAACCAGTGATAAATGCCGGCGTAAATGCCAAACACGGAACCGCCAAACAGAACGTAGTGGAAGTGGGCAACTACATAATAGGTGTCGTGGACGTGAACATCAAAGGGGGCTGTGCCCATTGTCACGCCGCTTAAGCCGCCCATGACGAACATGGATAATAAGCCAATGGCGAAAAGCATGGCGCTGGTGAAGCGAATTTTGCCGCCCCAAAGGGTAGCAACCCAGCCAAAAATCTTGACGCCTGTGGGAACGGCAACAAGTAAGGTGGAGATGGTGAAGAACATCCGCATCCAACCGGGTGTACCACTGGTAAACATGTGGTGTACCCAGACGAATAAACCGACGACGCAGATGGCTACACTGGAATAAGCGATCGCTTTATATCCAAAAATGGGCTTACGGGCATGAACTGGAATCACCTCGGACATGATGCCGAAGATGGGCAGAATCATTAAATATACTGCCGGGTGGGAATAAAACCAGAATAAGTGTTGATAAATTACAACGTTACCGCCTGCATCTGGTTTAAAGAAGGAGGTGCCAAAGTTGAGGTCAAACAACAGCAGTATTAAACCCGCTGCTAATACAGGTGTGGAAAGAAGTGCGAGAATGGAGGTTGCCAAGATTGCCCAGCAAAATAAGGGAACTTGATCCCATTTCATGCTGGGAACCTTCATCATCAAAATGGTGATCACAAAGTTCAGCGAACCCAAAATTGAAGAAGTTCCCACTAAAACGATCGCCAATATCCACATTGTTTGGGCGATGGGTGCTGTCACCAAGCTCAATGGTGGGTAAGCTGTCCAACCTGATTGCGAACCGCCAAACAGGAAACTACCTAAAATCAGCGCCCCTGCTGGTGGGTTTAACCAAAAGGCGATCGCATTTAGCTTCGGGAAAGCCATGTCCCTAGCACCAACCATCAGAGGTACTAAGAAGTTACCAAATCCCCCGATGGCGCTGGGCACAATCCACAGGAAGATCATAATTGTCCCGTGGTTTGTCATGAAAGCGTTATACAGATTCGGGTCTAGCCAATCTGCATCTGGTGTTGCTAATTCGACGCGGATGGCCATCGCCATCAGTCCGCCGATCAGATAAAACACAAACGCCGTTACTAGGTATTGAATACCAATAACCTTGTGGTCAATATTAAATGTGAAATAATCTTGCCACTTCCACGCCTGTTGATGAGAGGTGTGGGCAACAGCCAGAGTTTCTGGTTTGTTTTCTTCTGGCGGAGTGTTCGGTGGAAATTCTACCTGTGTCATATTTTTTCCTGCTATGCAGAGTTCAGGGTCAAACAATTTTGGATTTTGGATTAAAAGAATTTTTTGGCTGATGTCCTGTCCCAGGTGGAACCAATCTAAAATCCAAAATCATTTGACTAATGACTCATGACTACTGATTCTAGAGTTGCAGCACTAATCCCCATATCATGGACATGAGGGGCGAGAAACTCTGATGTTGATAATTCAGCAGGGTTAACCGCAACGATTTGCTCCTGCTTTTGAGCAACTTGGTTTTCTGTCAACCAAGTTTGATATTCTTCTGGGGTGTGGACAATTACCTGTGTCCGCATGGAACCGTGGTAACCACCGCACAATTCAGCACAAACTACGGGATATGTGCCTGGTTTGGTGGCGACGAATCGTAGTTGGGTGGGAATTCCGGGAAGCGCGTCTTGCTTGAGGCGGAAGTTTGGCACCCAAAATGAGTGAATTACATCGTCTGCTGAAAGGTTGAGTTGCACATCAGCACCGACGGGAATGTGCAATTCTCCCGAAGTAATGCCAGTTTCAGGATAGTTAAATATCCAAGCGTACTGTATGCCTTTGACATCAACAACTAAATCGGCTGGTTTGCCTTCGGTACTAGGAGAAGCACCAAAACCGATTTTTGGGGCTGTTGTGGCTTCGGGGGTGTCATTGAGAGTAGCTGCAATTGCACTTCCACTCTGATGATTAACATGAGCTACTGAATGGGGATGACCCGCAGCTTCAAAGCCTCCCATGCGGTTAAAAACATCTACACTGTAGATGCCTAAACACAAGACAATAATTGTGGGAATTGCTGTCCAAAAAACTTCTAAAGGCAAGTTACCTTCTACTGGTAAGCCATCGGTGTCATCTCCCCGACGCCGACGATACTTAACCAAAAAAATCACAATTGTTCCTTCTACTACTAAGAACAGAGCAATGGCGATCGTAAACATAACATTGAAAAAACCGTCTACCAAAGGTGCTTGTTGCGATGCTTGTACCGGCAGTAGAGTGTGGTTTTGACCAATCCAAATGCTAATTGCTGTGACTACTATCCCAGCAACCAGAGTCCATAGTGAAACAGGAACTTGTTGCATACATACTACCTGCTCTGTAAACCGTCTTACTGGGAATTGGGGAACTCGGGACCCCCACAACCACAGGGAGTGGGGATTAGGGGCAATGGGGACTGGTGACTGGTGATTAGTGATTGGGTATTGGGTATTGGGGATTGGCTATTAGAAAAACTCTTCTTTGTCTCCCCATTCCCTAGTTCTTAATCCCCAGTCCCTAATACCCAGTCCCCAGTCCCTCACTTCACTTATTAACTTTCTAACGTGCAGCTATAAAAAATGGGGGAAACTTCCAGATTTTTTTCATATCTTTCCCCCAGAAAATTTTCAATTATATTTAAACTCCTATGACAAAGGAAGCTCACACAACCAGTTTTGAGTAAAAATTAAAATTAGACTGACTACGCATCAAATGATTTCTAAGTAGTGAGTGCTGAGTGGGAAGCTTAATAAATACTACTTCTTATTCAGCACTCCTTAACTGCTTCCAGAAAAGCTAGTTGTTCTAGAGGACACTGTTAGTCCTAATATTGATTAGGCTATATTAGCAGCAAGTTTAAATTTGTTAATAACTAACATATTACGATTTACGCATTTGTCTACTGCGAACCTTTTATCTAGTTCCAGTAAATATTAAGTACAACAGTACGGAAATAAAGCATCAAATAAAAGCCTTTTGTCTTTTGATTTTTGCCTTTTGACTTCCGCCCAGCGGCACTAGCATTCCCCTCTAGTTACCTTGCTTAGGGCATTCGCCCTTTATACAAACAGTGCCTCCTTGGACGAACAACAATATTGACTAACCCCCAAAATCTTAATTGTTTAATGCAACATGGGTGTAGCAGTTCTTGGGACAAATCCGCGAACAAGCTTCACAACCAATACAGTTTTCTGGATAGCTAACTGCCATCACTTTCCGTTCAATTTCTTCATCATCTTCGTCTTCTACAAATTCCCCTTCTTCGTTTAGCGCTTTCAAACCTAGTACATTGTAGCCGCATACTTTAATACATCTGCCACAGCCGATACATTTGTCTTTGTCAATTTCTTGAGCGAATTTCGGTGTCCAAGTCTTACCACCAAATGTCAAACCTGTTAGTTGTGCCATGAATAAATCCTCGGCTTTTTTGCCTGGTAATCTGTTACTACTTTAATCATTATATTATCCTAATATTTTCTTTTTTTGATATTCAATAATGATTTTCTTCCATCAAATTTTGATGACTTTAAGTTTTAAAAATGCTTTGTTTTTAGTTTTATTTTGATAGATGAAATTGATTGCCAATAATGAAGGTGGAAATTTGATTAGTTAAATGTTTGTTTAGCCTTTAACAGCAATAATCATGATTGACAAAAGATATAAATCTCTCTATAAAAATGATGATATTATTTTTCAAATATTTTCATGCTGAGGTCAAAAAATAGATAAAAACAGTATCTAGATATACTAAATTAAATGTTTATTGGTTACATTTACATATATGCAATATGTATTTTTCAACGCAACAATTTTGTATTTAATCTTTCGTTAAAACATTTATCTAAATGCTGATAAAGTAAAGATTATTGGTTTCTCCTGGTTATCTATAAGAAAAGGAGCTTATCATAAA
The DNA here is from genome assembly GCA_034531095.2 of Nostoc sp. CreGUA01. Taxonomy (GTDB): domain Bacteria; phylum Cyanobacteriota; class Cyanobacteriia; order Cyanobacteriales; family Nostocaceae; genus Nostoc. Next base: position 56,809 of record JAVRBV020000189.1, read on the forward strand.
GAAACTGTAAACTTTATAGCAGAATATTATGAAGTATTAAATATTAAAATTATTAATAAATTAGTCAAAAGGTAATTGTCAGAGACTTTAAATGTTGAGTAAAAAGACTTTGGCTAAGGTTTCGCGGTTAAAGATAAAATGTTCATTAAGTACGTAATTAAATAAATGTTAAGATTTTTTTCTAAGCTCATTACGAACAACTTAATTATTTTATTTATGAAATGTATAGTTAATAAAGAAGTAATCTTAGGCTCGGCTTGAAAGCCTTACATAGCTTTCAATTGGATGCAAAGTCAAATATGGATGTGGGGAATTTCGTGTGGTGAGAAAAGATTATTCTCGCCATAAAGATAATTGGTAGCGAGTGATAAATAAACAGGACTCATCCAGGGGAGACCTGAGCCAGACATCTCAACGATTAGAGTGGGAACAGAGCCATATGCCTTACACGATTCCTAACAACAGTTGCGTTGGATGTGACAACTGCCGCCCCCAATGTCCTACGGGTGCAATCAAAATAGAGGACGATGAATATTGGATCGATCCTTATCTTTGTAACAATTGTGAGGGTTATTATCCAGAACCACAATGTGTAATTGCTTGTCCAACTAATTCTCCCATTCCTTGGCAGGCGAAGAAGGGGAGATGCAAAGTTGAGCCGAGAGATGCTACTAGTTTAGACTTGTTTTCTAATGGAAAGAATAATCCATTTGCTTCAGCGATCGCCATTTGGGAAGCTTGTAATGTACTGGCTCAGCGCACATCCTTAAATTGGGAAACCGACGAAGAAGGTTACTTGTGTTATAAGAGACAAGTCAACCAAGGCAAAGGTGCGATCGCTTTTCACATCCAAGATCCGTTTCAGGTGAACGACAAAGCCAAGGATTTAGCTGCAATTGAAGGACTCGATATTAGAGCCGCTTGCATACATCTAATTTTTGCGGCTTATGCCACAGCTTTAGAACAACCTTGGGAACAAGAATTTGCTCTTGATGAGCGCCAAATCGAAAAATATTTGGGCATGGAGAAACGCAAAGACTTAAACAAAGCTGCCAAGCTAGCTTTAATGAAAAATCTTGTCCAGCAAGCTTGTTCGCTGATTATCTCCATCCACTGGCCTCAACAAGGCCGAGTTAACGGATTCTCTGTCACACAAATTCGTTTATGGCACTTAGTGGACATTCAGCACCACTTTCAAGAAGACGCTCTCGGATGCAAATATCTCATTGGACTAACTTTTAAAGTCAAAGCCGGTATTTGGGCGCAATATTTCTTAAACAAACAAGCATGTAAAGAGCGAACCGCCTTCTATCAATATGGCAGTCTTCCCAAAACCGTGCTAACCACAGTCATGAGCATTTGGCAACAACATGAAGGAGCAGTCCGACTCATGTTGTGGTTGTTGTTCAAAACCAAAATGGGCAAAGAACAACGCATTACTATTCCTACCTTAGTGCGTATTGCTTACGGTGAAGAAAAAGTCGCCCTCGCATCCAGACAACGGGAAGAACGCAAACGCTTGCTACGAACTTTTGAAAGCGATTTGGAAATTCTCAATCATTATGGAATGAAACCAATCTTCGACCCAATTACTTACCCACCAGAAATTCAACCTTTGTGGGCAAAGTTAATGGATATTCCCGAAGATCCAGATGAAGCATTAGAATTTTGGACTAATGACGGTGGTGCCGAAACTCGCCTCACAGACACAGGCCCTCGTGGTAAGTGGAATCTGCTAATGAATGCGCGGATTTTGGCTTTTGAACTACCACCAGAATGGGAACAACAAATTTCAGAATCGCAGAAAAAGCAGCGGCGAGCTGTTAAGAATAAAAGAAAGCCCGCAGCCACAGGGGATTTACTGGGCGAACAGATTTTGGAAGCACGAAAAAATTTGAATCTCTCCCAAAGAGAATTAGCCAAACTTGCAGGTAAAAGCCAAAGCTGGATTCGAGATATCGAAAATGGTCGTTTAAAAGCCAAATTAGAAGACCAAGCACTATTGCGAAAAGTCTTAAATATGGGTTAAGAAGAATTCAGGAGTCAGAATTCAGAATTCAGTTGGGTATTTTGTGTGACTTGTGGATAAATAACAGCTAAAATATCACACCAAATTTTTGATTTAGTGGTGCTTCTAGCTGGTAAATCTAAAACGTTTTGCTACCAACAAGAGGACTTTTCAAACATCCTCTAAAGTTCCTGCTTCAAGCATTCCTGAATTCTGACTCCTGACTCCTGACTCCTGACTCCTGACTCCTGAATTCTGAATTCTGACTCCTATTTATGCACTATAAGTCATTATTTTAGTAGAAGTAAGCCAAGCACTAGCTACAGTATATTTAGTAATCACTGACTCTTGTGCAGCATTGCATGAAGTTTTAACTTTGTGAACTCTCGTCACATCTTTGACAAGTTTCGCCTGGTAAGTGTAAAAAGAACCAGAAGTTTTTTCAAAACTTAGTTCAGCTAAAATAGTATTATTATCTAAACTTTGCTCTAAGATTTTGCCTGCAATTTTGTAGTTGAACCAATCCCATCCTTCACTGAGGATTAGTTCTTTTTCCAAAGTTTGAAGTGCAGCAGGCAATATTCCTGAGCCTCGATAGACTTTATTTAAGCATTGAATATCGCCAGTCCGAGTTAAAATTGATCTGAATGAATCTTGGTCTAGAACACCATAGTATCTGCCTTCTGGCAAGTCTATAACTGTTGGTGCAAATCGATGTCCACCAAAGTGCGATGATTTCCAAATCCGCACATTCTCTAAGTTTAAATCAGAAATAGTCGCTGTAGCATGAAAATAAAAGGCATTGCCATATCTAGCACAACACTTATCATGGCTACCGTGGGTACATACTAAAATATCTCTAGTTGCAGTAGTTTCAACTTCAGAATTAGAGTTGATACCCCATAACCATTTTTGCACAACTGCCGCTACCTGCTCAATATTGGGTAGTATAAACTCTTGCTTCTGGTATCCATTATTCAACCCCTCTTTTTTTTGATAAATCAAAAGCGTAGTTTGGTTGACTTTGTGTGATAAATCATTAGCAATTAAGAGGAATCTAATGGGTAGTTTCGCACGCTTGACTTCCTCTATTAAAATCCTCAAATTTTCAGGCACCCATTTAGAATTAAAGGCTTCCGATGTCCAAGGCAAGGGACACTCAATTAAAATATAAGTTTGGTAATTGGTGGCGCTACCAATAATATCTTCTCCTGCTTGCCGTGAATAATCTGAACAAAAAAAGGTATTCATCTAACTATACTCATTAGTGTATTTTATGGACAAAATGTGTTGTTTACTACAGTTGTGTTCTTCGCTACAATATCCTTGATTTAAGGAAATAAAAAGAACAATAAGCATTTCCCAGTTAAAACTAGGTAGCCACTTTATAACATCATTGTTGATTAATGTTTGGGCAATTAATCAATTCTCCACAATAAAGATAAACAGTGTCAAGAGATATTTTTCCGTAGCAGCGGCGTTAATTTTGTATTTAGTTTTATTGTTATTTGGTATTTCATAAATTTTCCTTTACTGAAACTTGGCTTTTGTAAGCTTAATTTTTTTAGCAAAATCAAATATTCTAATGTATCTATCTATTTGTAGATATTGAAAATTTTTCTCAATAATTAGAGAAAAATAAAAATAACTAAGTTTGGCCTAGCCAGCCGATTTGGAGCGATCGCACTCACGCGCCTTTTCTATTTCAAGGCGGGCAAAGTCCTTACCCCACAAGAATCATCACTACATTGTAGCTAATTGGGCTGTAAATGCGTTATTACCCTGTACTCAATGCCCGATACGTTAACGATTCAGACTAGTGACTGATTATTTAGCAGCGTCACTAACATCAGCATTAACAAACCTAGTATTACCCTGTTACCTAATCTAACTTCCTGAAAATCCCATCAGGATTTGACTTTAGGTATATGCTTTGACTGTAACTGAAGTCAATAACAAATGCAAGTACTTGACAATTATTATATTTTCTTTACAGTTGTTTGTCTCTAGGAGGTTGATGAAATTAGGGTAAATGGGCAATTCATCGTAGGGAGGTGTTACTACAGCGAGGATTAATACTCTTTAATAATAGATAATATTTCTCAATTGTCGCAACTGGGTTTAGGGTGCATAGCTGTGTATCCCTACGAACGTAACTAATGATTCCTTGATGGTACAGACAGAGCAACGGTAAATTTAAAATTATTTGACGTTTACAGATACTTAGTTTTGTCTTACTATCAGTAGTGACTGCCTAAAAACCTGATTTAGCGTTGAAACTGGCTAATGTTTTAAACAGAGCGATATTGCTTTTTGAAAGCCAGTTATTGGAGTATTGGTATTTTTTAAAGATAGCGATCGCGTTAAATAAAAAACTTAGCTCGAATAAAATGTGTTGTGTTACACCAGATTTTATTTAGTTTGTCAAGCTTGAATTCTTGCCCCACAACTATCTCTTTCTATATGTCCTTTAAGAATTTTCTTGATGGAGACGCATCTACTCGGTTTTAGGTAACGTTGATGAAACAACCAAGCAGACGCAGACGGGGTGTAATCCTTACCCTCAAAGGTTGGGAGAAATTTCAAGCTGCCAAAACTCAAGTCGAATTTGATGAGAATGGTGGAGATAGCTTTTCTTTAGAAGAATTGAGCGATCGTACCCGTTTAGCTCTACACACCATATCGAGAATTTTGGCACGCTTGGAACCTGTAGATAAAAGTTCCTTGCAGTTTGCCTTCGCTGCCTTTAAGCTGGAATTATCTCAAAGCGATTATACCAGGCCTCCCTCGACCTTAGAGGAACTAGAAGCTCGGCAAGCAAACCCACAGTATGAATGGGCAGAAGCCCCGGATGTATCTGTGTTTTTTGGTCGCAGTGAAGAATTATTGCAGCTACGACACTGGATATTAGAACAACGGTGTCGTTTAGTTGGACTGCTGGGAATTGGTGGTATTGGCAAAAGCACTTTAGCAGTCAAATTGGGGCTACAAATTCAAGGCGAATTCGAGGTAGTGGTGTGGCGAAGTCTACTAAATGCACCGCCAGTAGAGGAGCAAATAACAAACATCCTGCAATTTTTGCTGTGGGCGTTGCGAAAGGAGATGGTAATACCCGAAAACTTTGATAGGAAACTAGCAAAGTTGATGGAATGTTTGCAATCAAACCGATGTCTGCTGATTTTAGACAATGTTGAGACAATTCTCGCTGGTGGTCAAGCAGGGCAATATCGCCTTGGCTATGAGAGATATGGTCAATTAATCAAGTGCGTTGGCGAAGTATCCCATATTAGTTGCGTTCTGTTCACTTCCAGAGCAAAACCCAGAGAAATGGTATTGCTAGAAGGAGACAGAACATTAGTTAAGTCCCTTCCATTAAAGGGATTAAATTCTACTGAGGGACAAAAGTTATTCCAGCAAAAAGGAGAATTCACGGGTACAGAAGAAGAATGGCAAGAACTCATTGAGCATTATGCTGGAAATCCCTTAGCGCTCAAGATGGTAGCAGCCGGAACCCAAGAACTTTTCAATGGTAAGATTGCCCCTATTTTGGAGTATATGCAACAGGGGGTACTAATTTTTGATGACATCCGCGACTTGTTAGAACGGCAGTTCTACCATTTGTCAGCGGTAGAAGCGGAAGTTATGTATTGGCTAGCAATTAATCGAGAGCCAGTATCCCTTGCTGAATTAGCTGCTGATGTCATGACATCTTCTTCTAAACGTAAGTTACCGCAAGCAATTAAATCCTTATTACAACGTTCTTTAATTGAAAAAAACGACGAGCATTTTTTCCTGCAACCAGTCGTGATGGAATATGCCACACAACGATTGGTTGAACAAGTTTATCTAGAATTAGTAAGAAAAAAGACTGTCCGTTTACGCTTATTTCAAACCCATGCTTTAATCAAAGCAACAAGCAAAGATTATATTAGGGAAACACAAAAGCAATTAATTGTGCAACCTTTGTTAGAGCAATTGTTAATAGAGTTGGGCAGTCAACAAAAGCTGGTAATTTTGTTGCAGGATGTAATAGAACAGCAAAGACATCAACCTGCAATATTAGCAGGGTATGTGGGGGGCAATGTCCTCAACTTGTTAGCCCATTTACAAATCAATTTACAGGGGTATGATTTCTCAAATTTGACCATTAGGCAAGCTGAGTTACAAAAGGTAAATTTAGCTGGGACTAATTTCCAAAATACCTCTCTAATCAAATGTGTGTTTGCGGAAAATCTCAGTTGGATTAGAGTGACGGCATTTAGTACAAATGGTAATTTTTTTGTTGCAGGTAATGTAAATGGTCAAATTTTTCTATGGCGAGTCAAAGATTATCAGCATTTTTTAACGTTAAATCACCCTACTACGATATCGGCAGTTAGTTTTAGTCCCGACAGCAGTATTTTGGCAAGTGGTAGTAATGATTCTTTTATTCGACTGTGGGATACCCAAACAGGTATTGAAATAAAAATTTTGCATGGTCATACGGGGCCGATTTCTTCGGTAGCTTGGAGTTATGATGGTCAAACTATAGCCAGTGGAAGTTATGACCAAACTGTTCGCTTGTGGGATGTTCGTACAGGCGAGTGTGTAAGGATATTCAAAGGTCACATCTGTGGAATATTAGCAATTAGCTTTAGTCCAGATAATTTTCAGGTTGCAAGCTGCGGTGATGACTCAATTCGATTGTGGGAGTTGTGTAGTGGAAAATGCCGAAAAGTTTTGCACAATCACAATCATGTAATACGCTCATTGTGCTTTAGCCCAGATAGTTTGATATTGGCAAGTGGAAGTGACGATTGTTTAATTCAATTGTGGGATCAAAAAACAGGTAGATGCTTAAAAGTTTTAAAGGGTCACACTGGTATAATTGAGTCGATAGCATGGAGTCCAGATGGACGGTATATTGTTAGTGGGAGTTTTGACTGTTCTGTTCGCTTATGGGATATTCAGCTTTCGGAGTGTCTCAAAGTTTTGACTGGTCATACTGCAATGGTTCGGTCGGTAGCTTGGAGTCCTGACGGTTTAACTTTGCTTAGTGGTGGTCATGACTCTAGTGTGCGGTTGTGGGATGTGGGGAAAAGTAAATGTTTTAAAGTTTTGCAGGGAGACTCTAAAATAGTACGCTCACTAGCTTGGAGTTTAGACGGTCAAACTATAGCGAGTGGTAGTTATGACTCCTATATTAGATTGTGGAATATTGATAATGACCAATGTTTTAAAGAATTGCAGGGGCACACCTTTGGAGTAATGGCGTTAACCTATATACCCACAACCCCTAACAGTTTAAACAAGCATTTATTAGCAAGTGGCAGTTTAGATAACACAGTAAGATTGTGGGATGCCCAAACAGGAGAACTTTTAAGAGTTTTGCACGGTCACACTCAGCGAGTGTGGTCACTTTCTTGGAGTCCGGATACAAACCAATTAGCAAGTAGTAGCGAAGACTCTACAGTAAGATTGTGGGATATTTCAACGGGTAAAACTTTAAGAGTCTTGCAGGATCATACTAACTTGGTTATGTCCATAAGTTATATGCATAAGACTTCCATCAACAATGCAGACAATCAAAACTTGGCAAGTTGTAGTTTAGATGGCACTATTCGATTGTGGGATACTCGCACAGGTGATTGTTTGCAAGTGTTGAATTATGGTAGAAACTATACAATTTTAACAATTAGTGTCGCTCCAAATAATCTCCAACTCGCAGGTGGCAGCGATGAAGGCTACGTTTATTTGTGGAATTTGCCACATCTTGAGTGCTGCAACGTGTTGCGTGGTCATACTCATCGTATTTGGTCAGTAGCTTGGAGTCCAGATGGTCGCAAAATAGCTACTTGCTCTCAAGATGGGACAGCAAGGTTGTGGGATGCAAAGCTTGGTACGTGTCTTCAGATATTGCAAGGACACATAAGTGAAGTTTGGTCTATAGCTTGGAGTCCGGATAGCCGCACATTATTAAGCGGTAGTACTGATGAAACAATTAGGTTTTGGGATACAAATACAGGAGAATGTACAAAAATATTGAGAAGTAAGCGCCTTTATGAAGGCATGAACATCAGGGGGGTGACTGGGTTAACAGGAGCGCAGAGTTCAGCACTTTTGGCTTTGGGGGCTGTGGAAAGTGTGGGGTAAATTTTTTCGCGATCGCTTATTTTTACAATAAAGTTCAGCTACGGCAAAAAACTAAAACTAATGTTCGTTAAGTTGAGAACTGCATAACCCAAAATACTACTCTGCTTAACTGTAAATAAGTTTAGTCAACAGCTTAAACGGACATCTCTGAAAAGGAATATAAAAGCCTTATATAGTCAGAGTCTATATCTCATTCTGGAGAAGTTAAATCTCAGCAAGAAACTGTTTAGCCAGTGTTTGACATCTACTATCTAATCTAGATTCTAATTGCTCATCTAAATCTTGATAATCATTTATTTCATATAAGTTTATTTTATGTATCATGGGAGATAAATTTATTAAATTATCTGATTTTATTGGATTCTTTGTATAATATGAGTTTATTGAATTAGACTCTTTCCACTCTTGTTGGGCTTTTTTCATTACTGCCATAGCTTTCATACGTACTGCATTACCGCCCATACCTATTGGAATTGAAGCTACAAAACTTCCAACTGCCGCAGCATAAGTTAGTCCTACTTCTATTTTCTTAGGTGCTGTTTCAAATAAGTTACTCGTTGCTTTTTTTCCATTTTCAACAAATTCATTTATTGCCTTCGTTCTATTTTCAATGAAGTCGTTTATTGACCTTTTTACTTTATTTAAGTCATTATTTCTTTTATTTTTTTCATTTATGTACCAATCGTAATCTTCTTGACATTTAGGTTTAAAAAACTTCTTAAAGACTTCAGGTGCTAATTCAGTACGTGCACGGCGAGGCTCTAATTCAAACAGTTTAAAAATATATTTCATACTGAGCTTTTGTTCTTTAGAAAACCAATAAGTATATGCTAAACCATAGCTAGCAATTATTATCAAATCAGTGTTTGTATATCCTCCTATGTTTTGTGAAAACTCTGAATTCACATATTTAATTAATAGTGTTTGAGCAGAAGATAAATGATTTTTTTTTGTTTCTAAATTGTCAGCATCTAAGGCATTATTTAACAATTCATAAGCAGCCTTTAAATCCTTTAAAATAAGCCAATCCAATTTTTTAGATAATTCGTTAATTTTATTGAGAATTTTTTCAAATTTTTCTTCTTTTTCTCTTTCCTCAATAAATTTAATAATCTCGTTGATTTCTATGATTACTCCCGGAATAAACATATTTCTGTTCTCTAAAAAATATAATTTGTGCATAATTTCGAGCTTACGTACTTTCTCCTACTTACACCAGGCAACTTTAGCAACTTAATTTCAACTTAAGCATTTCGTAAACAAACAAGAGCGATCGCCCATATCAACCGCATCATCAGAAAAGCGATCGCAGTAACTAGCTATACACGATACTTATAAAATTAAACTAATAGATTGATTTGTAGCTAAACTTAAGCTAATAGATTAAGTTTAAAAAACAACAGGGCTAGATGATGCAAATCACTGTTGAGGTATCTGAGGAGCTAGGACAGCAATTACAGCAGTTCCAAGACCGCTTACCAGAGATAGTAGAACGCGGTCTACAAGAGTTATTGAGCGAACAGTCTGGCAATTTTCTCGATGAGAAACAGATTATTGGGTTGTTGGCCAGTCAGCCTACACCAGAACAAATTCTGGCAATTCGACCCTCGCCAGAATTTCAGACTCGTGTAAGTGATTTGCTAGCACAGAGTAAAGCAGGAACACTAAGAGCCAAAGGTGAAACTGAACTAGAACGCTATCTGACCATAGAACATCTTGTCCGTATGGCAAAAGCTCATGCCTTCCTTGCATTACGCCAAAACCCATGACTTATGTATCAGCCCAATTACGGAAACTCGTAATTGAAAGAGCGAACCAAAGGTGTGAGTATTGCTTATTTCCTCAGAGTGCGGCACTATTTAGCTTTGAGATGGAGCATATTATTGCCGAAAAACATCGTGGCACTACTGAAGCAGAGAATTTAGCTCTCGCCTGTCCATATTGTAATCGTGCAAAGGGTACTGATTTGGGGTCGCTCGATCCAAAGACGGGGAAACTAACACCCTTTTTCAATCCAAGAACTCAAAAATGGAACGACCATTTTCAGCTGAATGGAGCAGAGATTACACCACTGACCGCAGAAGGGCGAGTAACTGTTGAAATTCTCCAATTTAATCAATCGGAGCGATTAGAAGAACGGGACAGGTTGATTTCAGCAGGTCAGTATTCTTAGTTTTACGGTTCATCATCATGCCACTAAGCTTTTATTTGACTTTCGTAGAGAGCTACGCTTCTTGTCACCAGACATCGCTGATTTGACACAGTTACTCTGCGATCGCCTACATCAATCTCATCACCAGAAGTGCCGCAGCTACGCCCGTCGTAGACATCGCCCACATCAACCTCATCACAAAAAGTGCGATCGCTTTCCATAAATCATCACAGACACCATAAAAAGTAATTATTTCGTTCCTTTGCAGATGGCACTTGCAACAGTTTAAATTTGAGATTACCTGATAACATAGAGTTGCATATCGTCACCATTAGAAATAATGATAAAGTCCTGATTTACCTGAGAGGTTGTGTATATGCCTTACCCTAAATTAAGTGACGAAGAAATTATCCGACGCGGTAAAGAACTATACCAGATGGGTATTCGTCCCCAAGTTGAGATAACAGAGAATATTGGTAAACTGATCTCCATTAATGTTGAAACGGGTGAATATGAGATAGGCGACGATCTGATAGTAACAAGCCGTCGTTTGCAAGCTAAACAGGCTGATGCGGCAATTTGGGCAGAAAGGATTGGCTATGATGCCGTGTATGCTGTTGGTGGTTCATTAGTTAGGACTATACAGTGATACACGGAATGGTGGTTGGACTTCAAGCACGAATCTAAAAAAGAGGTATTAGCGATCGCCCACAGCAACCCCATCACCAGAAATGCGTAGGCGTAGCCCGTCGTAGACATCGCCCACATCACCCCATCATCAAAAGTGCGTAGAGAGCTACGCTTCTTGTCCCCAGATATTGCTTCTTTGATAGTTTAAGAATATTTTTTCTTTACTTTGAGACAGTTGGTAAGAGAGCGATCGCATCTCTCTTATAGCTAAAGTCTACTGAAGTAGACTAAAGATTTTTGGCTATATTTTAGTCATCTTTAGATGACTTGAGCTATGAGCAAGGAACTTCAGTTCCTTGCGAGAAATCAATTTTACGTTAAGTTGACACCAATGCCCGTCACATCGCCCGTAGTAAAGTAGCAGATGCGTAGGCAAAGCCCATCCAAGATATTACATTAACTAGTTATACATGGTACTTATAAAATCAAACTAATAGATTGATTTCTAGCTATGGCGATCGCATACTTCTATTTTCACGCAGAATTGAATCACTTTTTACCACGGCATCAAAAGCAAGCGAGAATTTCCCATTCTTTTGAGGAGAGAGCCTCAATTAAGGACATGATTGAGTCTTTGGGCGTTCCTCATCCAGAAGTTGATTTTATAAAAGTTAATGATGAATATGTAGATTTTTCCTACATTGTTGCGGACGGAGATATTATCAATGTTTATCCAATTTCTAGTAGGAGTGATATTACACCAAATGTTTCTGTCCTGCCAAAACCCCTCAGTATTATTCGCTTTGTTTTAGATATTCATTTAGGCAAATTAGCAACATCTCTAAGACTTTTAGGCTTTGATACTTTATACCGCAATGACTACGAGGATGAGGAATTAGCAAAGATATCTTACAACCAAGCTCGAATTCTCTTAACTCGTGATAAAGGTTTATTAATGCGTAGTTTGGTAACGCATGGGTATTACGTCAGAAATACTAACCCGGAAAAACAAATTCTGGAAGTATTACAACGCTTCGATTTATTTAAATTAGTTTCGCCATTTCAAAGGTGTTTGCGCTGCAATGGATTATTAGAATCTGTAGATAAGCAATCGATTGTTGAACAAATACCAGAAAATGTCCGATCGCAGGTTGATAAATTCCAGCGCTGTCAGAGTTGCGATCGCGTTTATTGGAAAGGTTCACATTATGAACGATTGCAACAGTTTATTGATGGAGTACTTGATTCAAAAACAGGTGAGTGAATGACATTAATTTTAGCTCTCGATTTTGGCGGAACTAAATTAGCGGCTGCATTAGTAAACATCGGTGCGAGAGAATGGTTGCGTTATGAACGCCGCCTCTCACCAGTGAATGCAAATGCTAACACTGACTTGGAAATAATGCGATCGCTAATCTACTCTTTACTACAAGATACAAAACCGAGTGCGATCGGTGTTAGCTTTGGCGGCCCTGTAGATGCTTCCACGGGGACGGTGCGACTATCTCATCATGTGGCTGGATGGGAAAATATTCCTCTCAAAGACTTGTTGGAGGAGGAGTTTGGTGTGAGTGTTGGTGTGGATAACGATGCTAATGTTGCGGCTTTGGGAGAACATCGCTTTGGGGCGGGACAAGGTTACGATAGCTTGTTTTATATGACTGTCAGCACCGGTGTGGGTGGTGGTTGGATACTCAATGGCCAGCCTTGGCGGGGTGTAGGTGGGATGGCTGGTGAAATTGGACACATGGTTGTAGATCCTGCTGGGCCGGTTTGTTTGTGTGGGAAGCGAGGATGTGTGGAACGTTTAGCTTCAGGGCCTTATATGGCGCAAAATGCTAGGGAAGTTTTGGAAACCCACAAAGGCGGGAAGGTTTTGAGAGGGTTGGTAGGCGGTAATTTAGAGTTACTGACGGGACAGTTGGTAAGTGAGGCGGCGGCGGCTGGAGATGATGTGGCTAAGGAAGTTTTGTATAAAGCTGCTTGGGCGCTGGGTGTGGGTATTGGGAATGTGGCGAATTTAATGAATCCACAGCGGTTTGTGTTGGGGGGTGGCGTGACGAAAGCGGGAGAGGATTTTTGGCGGGTGGTGCGACAGGTAGCGCGGGAGACGGCTTTACCCGAAGTTGATTTTGAAGTTGTACCAGCGGCGTTGGGTGATGATGCGCCGTTATGGGGGGCTGTGGCGATCGCTTCTATGCTAGTTTGAAATAAAGCTAGCTTGAATGGCTTTGAATTTTTCCCAACTTAATCCACCTCGAAAGAAGCGTTGTTCTTCTGGTAAGCTAGCAGCGTTTTCTAACGTTTGAGTCATAATATCTTTCACTCTCTCAGTTAGTAGTCACTTATTCCTATCCTAAATCAAAACCAAATTATCCCGATGAATCACAGTTTCCGCGCCGGCGTAGCCTAAAATTGTGGAAATTTCTCGTGAATGATGTCCGCGAATTTTTTGTAGTTCATCGCTGTTATAATTCACAAGTCCTCTGGCAATTTCTTGACCATTAGTGTCGCACAATTGCACAGCATCTTGTGTGTCAAACTCTCCTTCTACTGCGTTAATTCCAGCTGCTAATAACGATTTTCCTGCCAAAGAAATTGCCGCGATCGCACCTTCATCTAAATACAATTTTCCCGCAGGTACAAGTCCGTAAGCTATCCAACGTTTACGCGCAGAAGTTGGTTCGGGTTGTGGTTCAAAATGCGTCCCAATGGATTCACCTTGGATAATTTTTTCTATATTTTGGGGAAATCGTCCTTGGGTAATTACAGTCCGCACTCCAGCCGCGATCGCAATTCTCGCAGCCGAAATTTTTGTCACCATACCGCCGGTACCCCATTGAGAACCTTGGGAACCTGTTTGTATTTGTAATTGAGCTAATTCTTTAATGCTACTAACTAAAGCGATCGGCCGCGCATCTGGTACGGAACGCGGATCGGCTGAGTAAAGGCGATCGACATCGGTGAGCAAAAATAACCAATCGGCTTCTACTAAACTCGCAACCAAGGCTGAAAGAGTATCGTTGTCGCCAAATTTTAATTCTTCTACTGCTACGGTATCATTTTCATTGACTATGGGAATCACTCCCAATCCCAGCAGTTCTTGAAAAGTGTTATATGCATTGAGATAGCGGCTGCGCTGCACCAAGTCGCTGCGTGTCAATAATACTTGAGCGATCGGCTGTTGTAATGTATTAAATAAATCATCATACACACGGATTAACCTACCTTGTCCAACTGCTGCTACAGCTTGTTTGAGGGCGATCGCTTTTGGACGTTCAGTTAAGCCTAACCGCGCACAACCCACCCCCACAGCGCCAGAGGAAACCAAAATCACTCGGTGTCCCTGGCGTCTTAAATGACAGAGTGTTTCCGCTAAGGTGGCGATGGTAGAAAGTGCTAATTGTCCAGTTTCTGGTTTGGTGAGGCTAGAAGTACCAATTTTGACAACAATCGTAAGTGACATCAAAAAAGTTAGGAGTCATTGAATTTTAGATTTTAGATTTTAGATTTTTTCTGCAATCTAAAATCCAAAATTTTTATCATAACTCATTATGGTACTGCAACCAAGCTTATGCCAATTTTTTAGAAAGTTGCATAGAATTCGATCCCCCCTAACCCCCCTTTTTAAGGGGGGAACCGGAATCAAAGTCCCCCTTTTTAAGGGGGATTTAGGGGGATCAAGATATGTGCAACTTCACATTAAATTGGTATTACCACTAAATATTTGATTTACCGATCTTCAATTAGTTGGGAATTTAAACCTCTCATTAATTGATTCTGAATTCTCAATTCTGTATTCTGTATTCTTCATGGTACTGCAACATACTTCCCATCTTTTATCTCTAGCAAAATTGGCTCAATTTCCCGTTCTCTTTGAGAACTGAATTTGAGTGGTTCGCCTGAAGTTTGTTTGACTGACAAATTGGCATTTACCAAACTTGCGAGAGTTGTTTTGGGGTTAGAATTAGCAGAGAAATCTTGAATAAAAGCTTGTGTAGCATCATAGCTACTAGCAGTACGCCAACTGACATCAATTGTCCATAATTTTTTAGCTGTTTGAGCGAATTTTTTGGCTTTTTCTGAGTCTCTAAACCAAGGAACGACTGTAATTAAACCTTCTACTGCCTTTCCACCTTGACTTAATATTTCATCGCTATACAGAGGATTAGTACTTAATAATTTTAATTTTCCTTTCTTTTGGTTGTAATTACTTAAATTATTATTTGCTTTAGCAATGTCTAAAGCAACATTACTATATTGTTGATCTGTAATTAAAACTGCTCCCTGTGCTTGCTTATCTAAACTGAGATTAACTTCCTTTTGGGCATTTAGTGTGCTTTGTGTTAAATCTACTTTGTCGATAATTTTACCTCCTAGCTCCTGAAATTTCTTTTGAAATTCTTCGGTCATACTTTTACTAAATAGACTTGTCGATTTAAAAATAACTACTTTTGTTAGACGCAAGTTATTAATAGCATATTTAGCTAATTTGTCTCCCATTGCCGCATTTGAAGGTATAGTCCTAAAGAAAACACTGTTGTCGTGTAATGAAGTAGTACTACTAGCAGGAGATATAATTGGTATTCCTTCTTTTTGATATTCTGTTAAAGCTGCTTCTGTTGCCTCACTAAAATTATGTCCAATTACTCCTAATAGAGATTGATTTTTTACCAACTCAGCAGCAACTTGTTTTGCTTTTTCTGGTTCTTTACCATCACCATCATTAGCAATGATCACAGAAAGTAGTCTACCATTTAAGCCATTTCTATCATTAAATTCTTGTTGCGCCTGTGCCACACCGCGCAATATTTCTTGAGCAAAATCAGTATTATTTGTAGGAACAACTACTGCTAAAAGAAAAGGATTTTCTCTTTGCTTAGCGCGGGCATTATTGTAGTAAATTAATACTTCTGGATCTGTGCGATCGCTTTTTCTTGCTTGTTCAAATAATTCAATAGCAGTTGAATAATTAGCGAGTTGAAAACTTTCAATCGCTTGGTCTCGATACGTGTTATTTTTAATAGGAAAAAAAGTGCGATCGCCACTACTTAAATTAATGCTTGGATTGTCTACACAAAAAACACCTAATATTTTATTGTCGCTTGCCAAACATCGTGCTGACAAATTACCAATACCAGTGCCTACTAAGGCAGCAACAATTGTCATTACTCCTGCTGCTGCAAGGTAACGAATACCTTTAGATAACCTAGATTTTACTGGAGAATATACTTCTATATTCGAGATACTTCGATCCTTTCCTGCCTCTTCTGAAATTTCCTTTTTTTGCGTCTGAGTTTGTATAGAAAATCTTACAGGTTCTAAAGCTTTAGAGTAATTCTCCTCCTGTAAAGAAAAGGGTCTTTGTCTTTCAAGTACAGCTAAGGGATACTTTTTAGGAATCGAATCTAAAGTAGTCTCATAATTGAAATTATTCTGTTTTTTTTCCTCGAAATAATTGCGTTCTTCGTTAAGTTTTTCTAATTCCTTAATTTCTTGTCGCAATGGATGACGTTGCAGTAACCAACGACGCACTAATTCAATTTTTATTTTCTTCCCTTGTGCATCTAAAAATTTATGACTAACAAGCTCTTTGAGAGCTTTTTCTATAACTTCTCTCTTAAATACTCCATATTTATCCAATATTTGAAATGGAGTTTCTATAACTGGAGCTATTTTCTGAGACTCTGCAACCGCAGAAAACACAGCTTTTTCTGGAACATTCAAACCATCCCAAAACCATGCTAGACCGGCTTCTGCATTTTCAATTGCTTTATCAACAATATTATCTATATCTTCAATACCAATACGTGATTCGTCTAATTCTCTAGCTCTGACAAAAATAGCAAAACAGATGACCTGAATAAAATAAGGATGTCCTGCTGATAGTTCAATAATCGCTGTAATCGCTTCCTGGCTATACTCTAAAATTCCCTGAGCAGGCTGAGTAATTAGCTGTGTAGCACTATCTCGATCTAAAAAATCAATTTCATGAATATCAGCATCTTCAAAAGAATTGAGTAAATTGGGTATGTTTGCTGATTGCCTACCAGCAAATATAACTAAAAATAGCTTTTGTTCTACTTCAATTAAAGAATGCAAGTAAATGAAAAAGTTCTCCAAAAGAGAATTAGAATATTTATCGCTTAATGCTTCAAACTCATCTAATAAAAAAACTAACTTTTTACCATCTAATTCGTTGAGAACTTTCGCCAAAAATTGACTGTAAAAAATATATGGTTCTTTACCTAAATCTTGAATACTAGGCGGCTTAATTTTTTGAGTATCTATTTCCAGTTGTTCAATAATTTCTTGAGCCAGATCTACTAAGATTTTGCCAAGATTCTCACGAGTATAATCTTCTAAATTGAAAGCAATAAAAACAAAGTCTTCTAATTCAACAGATTTTGCAATGTTACGAATGATTGACGACTTACCGATACGTCTTTGACCATGCAACAAAGTAACTTTTACATCTTGGCTGAGATTATTTTTCAAAACATGAAACAAATCTTGCCGTCCAAAAAGTAGTTTTGGGTCATCGATTGGACGACCTATTATATAAGGGTTTCTCCGAGATACTAACTTTGCCATGGCCTTTAAGAGTATATTACTGAGGTATTGTATCCTATTTTACACAAAAATTTGATTAATTTCTGTTGCATATTTGACTGTTTTGTTGTTTTCTGCTATTGGGATGGCATAACCCACCTTCCACCTTGTATTTGAACTAAAATTGGCTCTGTTTGTCGTTCTCCCTGAGAATTAAATTGAAGTGTATCTCCAGAAGTTTTTGTATTATTTACAACAAAATTATTTCTTAAATTATCGATAACTGTTGTCCGTGTAGGATTCGCAGACAAAGCATGAATAAGCGCTTGGGTAGCGTCGTAGCTGGTAGCTGTTCGCCAACTCACTTCTCCTCGCCATTGCTCTTTTGCTTTTTTGCTAAAGTCTTTTGCTTGCAGAGCTTCACGAAACCAAGGAACGACTACAATAAGGCCTTCTACAGTTCCACCTTTACTTAAAGTGTCATAACTGTAAAGCGTATCTCCACCTAAAAGCTTCATTCCTGATACGTTTCTGTTTTGATTTCTGGCTCTACTAACTACATCCTGGTTGAACTTAGCAATTTCCAGAGCAGTATTAATGCGTTCTCTGTCTGGAATTAATACAGCTGCTTGTGCTTTGTGTCTAAAAAGACTTCTAGAAACTTGTGCATCCATATCCAGTGACTTATCTGCTAAGTTAATTTCTGGTCTCAGCACTTTACCTCCCAGATTTTCAAATGTCTTGCTAAATTCCTCTCTCATGCTGTCGCTGTATGAACTGTCAGGGTTAGAAAAAATGGCTACTGTTTTAATATCCAATTTCTTGAAGGCATATTCCGCTAATTTCTTACCTCCAGCAGCATCAGAGGGTAAACTTCTAAAAAAATTCTTTTTACCCAGTAATTGTGTGCTGGTGCTAGTGGGAGAAATGACAGGTATCTCTGTTTTGCTGTACTCTTGCAAGGCTGCTTTGGTAGAGTCAGAGCTATTGTGACCAATAATTCCTAAAATCGAAGAATCTTTCACCAACTGTGCAGCTACTTCTGTGGCTTGTTCCAATTGATTTGCATCGTTGGCAATTTTAATCTCCAGCAATCGACCGCTTAAACCATCATTTTGATTAAATTCGTGCTGTGCTTGCGCTACACCACGCAAGATTTCTTGAGCTAAATCACGATTATTTGCTGGAACAGCTACTGCCAAAGTAAAAGGATTTCCTTTTTGTTTAGCACGAGCATTGTTATGATAAATTAATACTTCTGGATCTTTGCGATCGCCTTTTACAGCTTCTGCAAACAGGTTGCTGGCTTCTTGATATTTTTGTTGTTTAAAGGCTTGAATTCCTTGGTCACGGTAGCTATTTTTAATAGTAGGAAATAAAGTGCGATCGCCATTACTAATTCTACTCTGATCGTCTATACACAAAAGACCAAACTGTTTCTGCTTTCCTGGAGGACATTCAGATGATAGCCGATAAGTACCATAAAGTACAGATCCCACAATTAAAACCATTATTACTGACAGTATTTTTTTTAAATTTGAAATTTTGTAAGCTTTTTCTTTTGGTTTATTTAGGGGATAATTTGTATCTGATGTGGCAGTTATTGACTTTTGTTCAAAAGCTTCAATTTCTAAAATTTTCTGTATAGCCGATCTTGTCTGAGGTTCAATTTCTAAAATTTTGTTATACTTTTCTTTCGCTAGTGTGTATTCTCCTTGAATGATTAAATCATGTCCATATTCTGACAATGCATTTAAATACCCTTGCTTATAAGATTGAGAATCTGCATCTGAAAGCTGTTTGTGAAGTTCTAAAGATTTTTCAAAATCTTTTACTTGTAAATATTGTTCAGCCAAAGACACTGCAATATTAAAATCATTAGGCTTTATTGCTAAAGCCTGTTCGTAAAGCTGTAATGCTAACTGATTTTGTCCCTGTTGACACCAATAATTTGCTACTCCGATGAGGTTCTTAACAATATCTTCTTGTTCATTTTGTGTTTGTAATTCTGTTTGTGATTCCTGTATTTTTAAATTTTGTATTTCATATTGTAATGGATGATATTGTAGCAACCAACAACGGATTAGTTCAACTCTAAGTTTGCGTCCATCATCGGATAAATAACGGTTTTCAATTAGTCTTACCCATGCCTGACATAACTGTTCTGTCTGAACTATATTATTGTTGATCAGCAAATCTAATGGTTCTTCTGGAAATCTCCTTTGTCCCTCAATCGCTATCTTTTGAGCTTCGGCTACAGCTGACATAATAATTCTTTCTTCGTCAGTGAGTACCTGCCAAAAACTTTGTAAGAAGGAATCGGCTTTTTCAATTGCTTTGTTTAAAATATACTCTACATCACCATGTTCAATAGTCCACTTATTATTTTCTCTTGCTTGTTCAAAAAGAGCAGAACAAATAACTTGAGTAAAACATGGGTGTCCTGCTGAAAGTTGTAAAATTTGCCTTATTGCTTCTGGTTGATACGTCAAAATCCCTTCAGCAGGATTAGTAATCATTCGTTTGGCGCTAATATCATCTAGCAAACCAATTAATTCGGATGGCGCACCTTTAAATAAACTTAGTAGGTTTGGTAAATCATTAAGATATCTGCCAATTACTGGAATGATAAATAGTTTATCGTGTTCTTTCAATAGTTTTTTTAAATACGGAAATAATTTTTGTTGCTCGACTATATTTATATCGGTGATATCATTATTTACAACATCGAATTCATCAATGAGTAGTACTATTTTTTTATCTTTGATTTCTTGATAAATATTTGGTAAAAATAATTCCGAAAATAAATTTATATTTTCTTCTAATTGTGTAATTGTTGGTATTTCTAAATTATCTGCTTCTATGCCAATTTCCTCAGTAATTGCTATAGCCAGATTATGAATAATATTACTGAGACTTGACTGACTTTGATGTTGCAAGTCAAATTGAACAAAAATAAAGTCATTAGATTTAATAAAATTTGAAATTTGTCGCAATACAGAAGATTTTCCAATTCTTCTTTGACCATGCAACAAAATAACTTTTACACCTTGGCTAAGGTTATCTTCAAGAAAGTGAAATAAACTTTCTCGACCAAAAAACCTGTGGCGTTCATGTATGACGCGACCAATAATGTAAGGATTTCTTTTAGCATTTATCATATTAATTACCCATATTAATTACTTGGTAAAATAAGTCCTTTGGGTAAAGCAGCTACTAACTTTCCAAACCACTCCATAATCTGTGGAATTTTGTCTTTGTTTTTCCATAGCCACTTCACGGCTGCAATGAATTTATCCATTTGTTGTCTACTCATCAAATTGAGAAAAACTTTTTCTTGCCCTTGCAACCATTTATCATCCGTTTGCCAAAGTTGTTGAACTACCCAACGCTCCATTGTTGATGAAGTGAAAGAGTAAATGTTTTTCTCTTCATGAACAGTGTGAGTTACTACACCTTGTTCTTCAAGTTTGAGTAACTCTGCTTCTCTTTGGCTAAAAATTAATTCAATACCACTGACATCAAATTGTTTTTGTTTATCCAAGCGACCTTTTAAAGCCGAAAGAGCCATCAGCATCAATAAAGTTTGTTCTACATCAGTACATCTTTTCCAAATATTTTCAAAAATATGTTGTGTAGCACTTTCAAATTCTTTAACGAAATTCTTTACACTTGGTGCTTTTGCAGTCAGCAAATCTCTATGAAGTAGAAAACCAGATATTTGTAGCAAAGATGGATGCCCACCTGTAATTTCTTTAATTGCGTCCCGTAAACCTGGCACTCTTAATATTTTAATTATGTCGTCAATTTCAATATTATTAAATGTTTTCAGTCGTAAAAATAAATAATGGTTGTACCAAGGAGAAGCATTGGGATTGAGCCTTGGACCTAGTTCATTGAGACGCTTCAGCGAAGTCACAATCATCGACATGTGTTGTCCTTCCGCAGAGTGAACAGCCAAATTACGGCACTCACTCAAAAACTTTTGCATCGCATCTTCATCGTATTCATCATTCGTTTCGAGTGCTACATGAAAGTCATCTATTAGCAACACTAGATATTTATCTTTTACTTTCAGCTTTCGTAATATCTGCCGCAGGCTATCTTTAGTCGGCTTTCCTGCTTGCAGCAGAATTCCATCAATTTCAGTCTCGAATGCAGATTGATCAGCTAATTTTTCTTTAATCAGGCTTAGTATTTCTCGCCAAAAATCCGGGGGACTGAAAGGAGTAATATTTTCGCAACTAAAATAAACAATTACAGCTTGGGATGAGTCCATTCCGTGTTCTTCCCAAGCTTGAGGTGATTCTAGTTTCTGCAAAAAGGAGGTTTTCCCCATCCCTGGTCCCCCCCAAATCGCTAGGTGACTGCGGTTGTAAATTTGATCGAAAGCAGCAGCAATTTCTGATGCTCGTCCCGCGAAATGCTCTGGACGTACTGGTTTGCCAACAATAAAAGGATTTTGTTGTAACATTATTCAATAAAAATTTAAGTGAAATTAGGTAATATAGTATCACTTTTATGTAGCACACGAAATCCTTAGTGGGATACATGTAATATAGACTTAGTGGAGATGAGGGGGATGAGGGGGATGAGGGAGATGAGGGAGATGAGGGGGATGAGGGAGATGAGGGAGTGAAAATAACTCCAAATTCCAAATTCCAAATTCCAAATTCCTAACTCCAAACTCCTAACTCCAAACTTCTAACTCCAAACTCCTAACGCCCCAATTTATAAAGCGCCAGCCGTTCTATAGGTGAACGCCGACGCTTTACAAATTTATATTTATTTAGTATGCGCTAGAGTCTTTTTTAGCTGACTCCATGTTATTAATACTTAAGATCCCCGATTTTTGGATTCCAGTAAGATTCCTTAATCATTTCTTTAGATTTAGTTTCCTGATGATTTCTCAAGTTTTGTGAATTTTGCTTTTCTTGGGGGTAATGGAGGCTCCGAGTATTTCAGATACCCAGACTTCAAAATTCCGGACGGGATGAGAGCGCAGGGCGGCTTCTGGATGAATGATTGGTTCGACTAAAATGGTAAACATTCCCAAGCGATTACCTGCTAAAACATCGGTAAACAAGCGATCGCCTACCATCCCTACTTGATGCACTGGTAAATTCATTGCTTGTAGTGCTGCTCTAATTTTACGCCGAGAAGGCTTAGCTGCACCCAAATAGTAAGGTAAGTTGAGCGATCGCGCAATTCCACCAATTCGCGCTTCACTCAAATTATTACTCACCAACCACAACGCAGTACAACCACGAATTTCCTCTACCCAGCTTTGCAGTTCTGGGGAAGCCACCCCCACCCTAAAGGGTACCAAAGTTTCATCCACGTCCAACACCAGCCCCTTGAGACCGTACTGTTGGATAATATCCGGTGTCAGAGTTAATACTGAACCTTCTAAAATTAAGTCAGGCTGTAAAAGATTGTTCCAGGTCATAGTCAACAGGCAAATGTAAATAGCTCTAGACAAAAGAGCATAACCCAATACAGTTTAGTTAGTCGAACTCCATTCTGGAATATCTCCACGAACACTTTGAGATCAAATCCCTAAAATCTTATCTATTTCTTTGATGTAATAATTATTCAAATCAATAAATATCTCGTTTTCTTCTAACTTCAAAAATTTCCAAATATCTCCTGTTGTTACTGCACCAGAAATTTTTTTAATTTCATTTCCTTCCTGTTGATTAAACAATTGTGCTGCCAACATCGCCGCCGCACATTGACCTAATCCACCTTTAATATTTTCATTTTTTGCTTCAATAATAATCACCACAGGTGCATTAATTGTTAGTTGCTCTTGAGAACGACTGATAATAAAATCACAATAGCCATTCAGACCTTTTTCTCCATCTACATTAAAGTCTGTTCCAGAAAATAAACTAATTGGATAATCAGCCCTACGTCTTACCTCCAATAATATTGGTGTAATAATCATTTCTGAACGCGCTTTTTGGGTATTAATTGCTAAAGCTAGTTCTGTGGTTTCTTCTAAAGTACTTGTAAGTTTCTCGCTTGCTTGTAAAGGTTCTACATTGGCACACAAATCAGTTTTTTCATCAATGCGGATGCTGAATGACTTTTTAAATTTACTTAATGTAAAGTCGCTATAAGCCATTTTCAGCACCTCATAGCAATTTGGGATTTTAGATTTTAGATTTTAGATTGCCCAATGCCCTATTTTCAACCTCTGGGCTGATATGATACATCACACAACAAGACCAGAAAAATATTTCTTTCCCAGTCATTAATCATAAATCAACGCTATTTTTCAACCAATTCTGGTGTCTGATTTTACTCTACTTCATTAAAAAGATGTTCCTCTAACAGAGGTTGTACTTGACGAAATTCTTCTGGAGAAAGTAATTCAGGTTCACCTGTTTTCGCTATTCGTGCAAAAAACAACAGTGGATCGAGGGGTGTATAGATTGCATATTCCTGATGTTCATCATAGAAGCTAGCCAATAGCTGTAATTGCTCTGGTTCTAAATCTGCTTCTTCATCTTCAATTTCTAAAGTAAAGAGTTCTGACTCTTCAACTGGTGGTAAATCACCTGCAACTGTCAGAGCATAAGCTGTATTTTTCAATGTTAAGTTTTGCTCAGATAATACAGCTTGGGCAGTGCCAAAAATTTGCTCAATAATGGCGTCATCTTCTACGAGAACCGCTTCTTCTTCCTCATCTTCACCTTGCCAAGAAAAAATTTCTACAGGTGAGTCTACGGGAAGAAGTAAAACATATTCTTGCCCATCTACCTCTAGGGAATGCTCTATGTAACATTCTAGCGATCGCCCTTTGTCATCTGTCAAAGTGATGGAACCGACATGAGCGTTATCATTTTCTTCAGGAAATTCAGAGGAATACATGGTCGAAATTTATAACTTTAATAAATACCAGCAAGTTTGTAAATCGTTTAGCCATCAAATAGCTTTCCACGTAAATCCAAATGCTGGGTAATCGTTTTCAGAATATCATGTTAAAAGGTATCAATACTCAATAGCCTCCACGGAAGTGTGGGAATTAGCACGCTTGGTATCGAGCCATTGTTGCAAAATCAAAGAGGCTGCCTTGCGGTCAATTAAACCTTTATGGCGTGATGGAGAACGATTCTCAGCTATCAGCAGTTGTTCTGCTTGAAATGAAGTTAATCGTTCATCCACGTATTCCACAGGCAAATTCAGCGCTTTAGCAAGTCTTTTGGCAAACTTTTGCACTTGACGCGCCTGAAATCCTATTGAGCCATCCATTGAATAAGGTAAACCTATAACCAGGACTTGCACCTGACGTTGATTAATTATTTGCCGGATTTGCTCGACATCCTGCTCAAAAAATGTACGCTCAATAGTAGTAATCCCCGTGGCAATTAAACCGGTGCCATCGCATCCTGCCACACCAATCCGCTTGCGACCAAAATCTAATCCCAAAGCTGAAATAAACGGTTTTGCTTGCTCTTGGGGGATCACACTACTTCTCCTGCTGTACATCTGCTGATTCGGCGATCGGCGATGCTTCCATACTAGTGTTTTTTCCCGAAAAATTAATCGGTTCTGATTTGCTTGGCTGTGGTCTATCTGACGATGGTGACTTTGGTGGCTGTACCCAAGACATTCCGCCTGGTATGGGTTTGCGAGCCGGTTGTAGACCCTGTAGCATATCAGTCCACTGAATTCCTTCTAAAGAGACGAATTTTGACTCCCGTAGCTTGTGCCACACAGAGCGAGACATAATTAGCGTATGTTCTATACGTTTTGCCCCAATTCGCTCCAAATATTCTTCTCGTTCTGCCTGATAATCTGAGGAAGCTAATTGTAAGCCTTGCTGGGGAAAATCTTGGGCAATGCGAGCCAATTGAGATAGTAATTCTGGATATAGCCAGGTGTAAGCAGGATGAACCGTCAGCGTTGCAACGTGGGGGACTTCGCCCTTGCGATCGAGTTGCACCTGAAAATAGCCGATGGCGGCTTTGCGTTGGGGTTCAAATACGTAACCACTCACTACTTCTGTTTTGGTTACCGATTGCTTGACGGCATCAGTTAAAGCACCGAACAAACTAGTTTTAAAGTCGCGGGTATTGCGGTCAAAAACTTGACGTACCAAAGGTGGCATTGATGCCGTATCTAACTGATATAACAACTGAGCATCAGCATTGCTCACTGGCAATAGGTTGGGTAAATCTGGCTCTGCTTGCGCCAATTCAACAAGCAATTCCGGCTCAATTTCCCAGTATGTCATTTCTGCCAGACGCTGAAATCCATTTTGTCGATACAGTGCCAGGGCTTCTACATCATTGATGTTAACTTCTAGTAGCCAAGTGCGAGCTTCCAAAATCGATTCAAAGCAATGACGCAAAAGTTGTGAGCCAATTCCTTGTTTATCCGCACCACGTTCTAGTATCACTTGATCGATCCGCCAAGTGCTTTGTGTGCGGTTAAAAGGTGACACTTGAATCATTCCTAGAAGCATCCGCCCTTGCTCTGCTACATAAGCACAGAGGCGATACTGTAGCGGGTTAGGAAACCAACTCAAAAATTTGAGTAATCCATACCAGCGACGTAACCATTGCATCTGGCTGATGGCAAATTTGGCTCCCTTGGGAGTAAGGGCTGCGAATGACTCTTGAGTTATGCGCTCAATTCCGTCCAGATCGCGGTATTGCAGTGGTCGGATGATAACGCTGAGATTTCGGGGAAGTAATGAAGTCATTTTAATTCGAGCCGCCATTTAGCCTTAACTAACTGCTCTTTGTCAGAACTGCTGCAATCATCTTAACTACTTTCTGCTCTTGACTATTGCGCCAAAAGGGTGATTTTAGTAACTTAATACTTAAAAAAAGCAGAAATAGCAGACTTTGTGAGAACGCCATTGGCATTAACTCAACAACATCTGCCTTTATTTTATTTGAATTTTGATTAAAGTATGTGTATATTTATAAGCCTTGTCGAGAAACTAGCTTTTCAAAGTTGGCTTGGGTTTGATGGAGTAGTTGCTGGCGGCTATCGCAGAGTGTTTGCTTCAGGGGTGGAACAAGATTGCGAGCTTGCAGAGTCATGTGAAGTTGTAGGTTAGCGACATATTCACTGAAATCTTGATTCATTTCATCTGCGATCGCATCCGTTAAGAAATTTGATTCCATTGCCACTGTGTTCTCCTGTGTTAATCCTGTGCTGTCTCTGGACATCATCAAAAATTATCACGTTGTGTGGACTAACTTCTTAGTTCGCAATGAACTTTAACGCTTCTTTAGAGATAGCCATCTCTACGACGGGCTACGCCAACGCCAACCCATCAAAATCTCAAACCAATACCACCTTGGACAGAGACAGCTGTACCACCACTATCACGGTAAGCATCAAAAGCGATGATAGCGTTACCAAAAAGCACAGTATTGCTATTCGGAATCATATAATCAATTCCCGGCTGTAAAGCAAAACTAATTTTGTCGCCCACAGGAGAAGAATCACCAGCAAACACCAACCCAG
Source organism: Nostoc sp. CreGUA01 (assembly GCA_034531095.2). Taxonomy (GTDB): domain Bacteria; phylum Cyanobacteriota; class Cyanobacteriia; order Cyanobacteriales; family Nostocaceae; genus Nostoc. The sequence continues at coordinate 83,775 of JAVRBV020000189.1, forward strand.
CACCCAAATAAGCATCAGCTTGCCAACTCAGAGGCACATCATAAGAAACTGTTGGTACAATTGCCGTACCATTACCAATTAAAACCTGGGCACGCAAAGAAATTGGTGCTTCCAAAAGCTTGTAACGCCCAGCTATCACCCCCCCAATTTGCACGCCATCAGTAATACCAATAGTCGGTCCGATACCAATATAACTGCCATAAGCTACTTGAGCTTGCGCTGGTTGAGCCAAACTCCAGACCAAGCCAGCCCCTAAAACTGATAGGAAATATGGAACATACTTCATAACCCAATTCCTCACACCATTCTTTTGTAATTTGTCATCGGGCATGGGGCATTGGCCAAACAGGGCATGGGGCATTGGGCATTGAGCATTGGGCATGGGGTATTGTATTGGTTATTCACCCCCTGCTTCCCCTACCTCCCCTGCTCCCTCACCCCCCTCATCCCGCTCATCCCCCTCATCTCCCCATCCCCCCATCTCCCTCATCAGCATTCTTCGGGCGACGGGGATGAATACCTCCTTCTGTACAGATGTTCGCTAGTTGCTAGGGATCTAAATTTTTGGCTTGAGAAAAATCCACGCCTTGGACGACGGCGGAAACTGAACCTAAATCTGGGGTTTGAACAAATTGATCGGCTGGATCTTGTTTGCTGGGAGCGAGAATTGTTCCTTGAAAATTTGCTCCTGCGACATTCGCTCCCCGTAAATCTGCAAGACTG